>DASZIA010000115.1:0-5839 GCA_035949535.1 Planctomycetaceae bacterium
GACGGCAAGGACCCACGGGATCTCATGCTCAGCTTGGCCCCGTTCCACGACTGCGCACGTCGGCTAGGCCTTGACGTAAGTCAAGTCTTCGATGATGCGGCCGATGTCGTCGGAGGTGAAGCTGGCGAGGTGGCTCGTGTCTTTGCGAGACGTTCGGATGTGACCCCGGATGCGTTTGCTTACGCCGTGGAGTCGGGCCCTGACGGGCTGAAATACCGCCCGCACTGGCCCGACTGATCCAATCCGATCTGCCGGGTTGGGTTGGTGCAGTCTCGTCGATTCCAGATAGCCCAATTCGCCGCAAGTCTCTCAACTCAAGTCGAGGGTCTCATGTCCGCCGGCGAGAGGCTCTCCCATGTCTTTCCCCAAAGATGCTTCCAACCCGGTTGCATATCGCCCGGCCAGATATCTGTGATGACGTCTTCAATCGCCTCGAGATCCATGTTGGAAATCTTGCTGCGCGTCAATGCCGACGCCGCCTGGTCCGTCATGAACGTAAAGCCTTTGTCGGTTGGCCCGAAGATGTCGGAACCGTCCCATGTTCCGTCCACGAAATACACCCCCTTGAGCCGGGGAACCACTCCGCCGGGCAACGTAACCGGCACAACCTGGGACCTGCGCCAGTCGATGGGTCCGCATTCACCGAGAACCTGAAATCCGTGAAATCCACTCATCCGGCGCCCGTTCTTGTCGTAGACGGTCACCGGAAACAAAGACCAGCCCGTGGAGCCAACTGACTTCAGAGCGTCGACGAATGCCTGACTCACGACGTTTGGTACGGCCCAGCCTGTGATCACGACGTCTCGAAGCGGCCCTCCCACGTTGTGTTTCATTGCAAGCGGCCGGGTGGGCCGGAACCTGCCCCGGTGGAGATCGATGCTGGACCACGGCTTCGGAATATCGAGACTGCCGCAATAGGCAACATGGCCCGTCTTGGCTGAGAAGAGGGAGAACTCGGTCACTAACTGAAATTGTCCCTTGCCCATGAGAGGATCGGGACTGTGTCGTTAGCCATCCAATGGTCAGCGATAGTGCCCGGTCACAGCCGTCACCTTCTGGTGGTGGACCCCGATGGTGCACATTTGTACGTCGCCGATGGCTGGGGCGTTGCTTATACCAACCTGAACCTGCGGATCCTAAACATGGCGGACGGTGCGGAACAGGCCAAGGTTCGGACAAGACATCAGCAAGCGCGAGCAATAGCTTTCGCCGATGCGGACGCGCTCGTGGCTACTGACTCGCGACTCTTCCAGTTGAGCCGCAAGCACCTCGTGGAAAAGCACGCTTGGGATAGCAGAGTTCCAAGGTACACCGACACCATCGAGCACGAGAACGGCAAGCTCCTCATGGCCAACTGGCTGCGGCCGACTGCTGCAGTCTTTGACCTTGACAATGGGCGAAGCTCGCGCCTGCCGCTAGAAGCAGGAGTTCGTGCACTCCATAGGGGGCGAGAACTTCTCGTCTACGCCTTGAGCAGCGGCGTGCTACGCAGCCTCGACTTGACCACCCGGTCGCATCGAGTTCTGATTCAAGGCGAGCCTGGCCGGGGGGTCGCGATCATCGCCGATCGGTGGCTGGCGGTCCTTAAGGCTGATTGGAAAACCGACTCGGGCGGAGTCCAACTCCCGGCTCACGCATCCAGAGAGATCGCCCTATACGACCTCGAGGCCGGCACCGTCCGCGCGTTCCCGTTGTCACAAGACACGGTCGCTGTCGAAGGTGCCGCAAACAGTTCGCTACTCTGGCTCTTGCAACTAGGCAGTGGGCCCAGCGAGCTTCCGTCAGTAGTCGAGCAGGTCGAGCTGCCCAGTTTCCGCAGTGTTCAGACAGTCGTAGCGCCTGTTGGTTCCCACGTTGCTCAGGTCATACCAAGCAAATCTGTCGTGGTATTCCTCGTGCCTGACTATGCCGAGAACCGCGCGACATTGAGCCTCGCCCGGATGAGCTAACGGCGTCCCCCCTCCTTAGTGCGAATCACCCAAACTCGTAAGCTCATGGATCTCGCGCAGTAACCTTTCGTCAATGGGCCTCGTCCTCCCGTGAAGGCGGCTCTGGCAATAAGACCGCACCAACAATGACGTACGGCACAACCGACTTCATCAAGTCCGCGCGCGGTGCGTTCGCGTGGCTCAAAGCCCGCGGCTTCGACGAAGCTGCAACGCAAACGAAGATTAATCTCTTCGGTTCGATTGCCTGGATTGGGGAAAAAGCCTGGGTGCGGGTCACCTGGGATATTCACGACGAGTCCCTCGACGTCGTCCTTGGCCCCCTCAAAGAAGGACGCCAGCCTTCCCCGCTGGAAGAACGAGATCAGGAGGGGCGGAGATTACGTATCCCCTTGTGGCTGCTCACCTGGGTGATGACGTCAGACGAGGCGTTCGCCCGGAGCCTTACGGACTACTCGCCCGGGACTCAAGACGCGATCGAGGATGCCCTAAAGCGCAACGCAGCCACGCTTCAGCAGTTCGGCGCCCCAATTCTGGACGGCGATTTCGATCTACTTCCTGTAGTTGATGAAGCTGATCAGGCGCGAATGCAAGCGAATGTGGAGGGCCGTCCTTGGGGAATCCCACCACGGTTTAATCCGGCCTAGCCCGCGGCCGGCCCACACTAAAGTCGGCATCGATTCGCTCGCCCTACAACTTCTTATCACGGAGTCTTTAGTCCGGTCTCTGCTTTAACCCATGTCCCGCCAAATGGAGTCCTTCGACGCGTCCAGGCGACGACCCAAAACGACCAAGTACACCGGTTCGATCGCCAGCGTCGGCAACTCGGCCCCGCAGTTTGGGCAGTGCGGGACATTCTGAAATGAGAAGGAGCCACCGAATGGGCATGGACGCGAGGCTTTCTCGACGCTCGCTCGTTCGTCATCATCGGGCATCCAAGGATGCTTGTCGATGACACGGGTGTAGCGTGGGTCGTAGGCGTCCCAAGTAAGGACCGTTTCGTCTTGGTCGCAATACATATAGCCGAGATTGCTAAAGCCGGCATGGATTCGCTCATACCGCAAAGTCCGGTGACAGCTCGGGCAGGAGGTGACGTTCGGAGTCATTTTCTTAACTCAGCTGGTTGCAGGCACCGCGCCAAGGTAGGCGCCCGAACCCGGCTTGCTGGAGGCTGGGATCTCGCTGAAGTCATAGTTCACGATCGAGCGCCTTTTCTAAAGCGAGCGCGCCCATTACGCGGTCGGGGTCCAGTCCATTTGCCTCCGCCTCGGTGATGCGCTGCAGTCTGGCCGGATCGCTCTTGGGAGCGTCGCGCGGATACTCGATACGCCAGACCAATCCGCCTCCAGCCTCTCCGCTCGTATGAGCTGGTGTCGGCCAGTCCTCGATTCTCCAGGGCTCGACGGGGCCAAGCTTTAGCCACCTGCCGTTTTGGATCTCGGTTTCGCCGAATGTCACGCGAAGGATCGCGTCGAGGGGATTCAGGCTGGCCAATTCACGCTTGTCCGGTGGCTTCGCTCGCCTGGGACCGAAGAAGTAGCCAAACGGCAACTTGCCAGAGAGAAGCTGGCTGAGCACGCCCACAGCGAACCCGCCAGAAGGCAGGGGGATGGCGAAGCAACTGCCTTCGAGGAGTCGAACTCGTCGAGGCTTTGGTGTCGCGGGAACGGACTGGGGCTGCCGACTCAGCCTACCTTCGATGTCATCGAGGGTTAGCTCCCAGGCCTCACGTTCGCCGGCGTCATCCCAGAGTTCCGCTAACTCCGAAGCGGTCCGAACGCGACCCAGGCTTCGAAGCGCGGCGTCCTTGAGCCGGAGAACGTCGGATAGCTTGGGCGTGGCTCCGCGGATTTCGATCGGCGGTATCGCGTTCGAAGGATGGCCCAGAGCTGCAGCGATTACCTCGGAAGCGGCTATCGCCCGTGCCGCGCTTGGCGCCTCGAAGTACCCCGGAAGCTCCGCTGACGCCATCGCTCGCCTGATCACCGCCCACCCTGATTGCTCGAGGTCGGCGACAAGATCCATTGCGTCGTCGTTCTCGAAGCTGCCCACGCCCGAAGCGCCCATGCGGCCAGTCTACGAATGAAGTAGCCGGGGAGGTCGTTCGGAGCGTGAAGGCGGAACGTTGCCTACCTAAACAGTCGCGGATCATGCTCCCGCTGGACGGGCTGTGGGTGAAATCGTGACCATTCGACAATGCGATCCGTCAAGCGGTCAAACGGCTCGGCTGAGGTTTCCGGCCGCTCGAAGTCAAGCAGGCGAGTCACATCGCGATCAATTTCAGCCGTCGCTACTGCATCGAATTGGCCCGATCCGATGAGGGTATCCCGCACGAAATTTGCAAGGATGACGTGACCATCGTCCCAATTGGCGTTGCCATTGCGGTGGGCTTCGTCCCGCAACTTCTCAACGGCGCGAATGAGTTCACCTTGGACCGTGTCCGCCTGCCCAATCTTCGGCACGTAGTTTCGCCACAAAGCCTCTGCTTCCGCGGAATACTTCACAGGCTCCTAGAGATCAAACCAAACGCCTTGGTCCCGATCCCATCCGATGTTTTTCCTAGCCGCAAGATCCTGTGGCAAGCGTTCCATTGCCCGAGTGATCTCGTCCGGCCTGTCGTCGTGCCTCCATGACAACCAGAGCTTTGCTTCAGGGCGCTCGACGATGACACCGAACCCCAAATCGCTGACCAGCCTACGTAGTTTGGATAATCCGAGACCGATCGGCACCCCAACCTTTCGGACAATTTCATCGATCGCCAGATCCGAAATCACGTGGACTGTCAGCCTCGGATTCGCCCATTTGAAATCCGTAGGTTTTCGTTCGAACTCCAGTTCAGCAGCTGGCCGGATGAAGTCTTCGACTTGAACGCCTTCGCTGATAAATGCCGTGTTGACGATTTGGCGAAGACTCGGCGGAGTCGTGGTCGTTGGGACGAATTCCATGGCAATGCGAATGCCCGATTGGTCCCAATCTGCCTCCTCCACACGGTAACGGGCGACTGCCGAGGACAAGGCGTCTTCCTCACTCGTGCCCCGCCCGTATTGCGGCGCGACGACCGATCCTGTCCTTGCGTTCATGAGGTCAACCCACACGTCGGAACCGTCGTTCCAGATTCTCGGAGCAAGCCGGCGGCTCTCAAAAAAGGACCGCGCGGCACTTTCTGAAGGGCCACTCATGTGTTGCCCGATCTAACTTGACGGGGCACGAACCAGGTCTCCATCCGGGCAGGCGAAACCAAGTTCCTCCGTCCAGACCGAGGCGATGTGAAAGAAGGGAATGCCACGGGCTTCTCGGCAGACAGTCTCGACGATTGCCCGCGCTTCTTCAACCTCACCCATCTCCCTGAGCAGGAGCGCGAATCCCAATGGCGTTGGCCGCTCGATCTTCCATTTCACTGGCATTTCAGACCGTTCGCGCCACCACTTCACTAGGGCCGCACGGCTTGAGGCTTCGCCGAAGGCGGCCTCGCCTTCTCGACCTAGAAGTCCCGCAACGTCAGTGGTGTCTTTAGCCGCTGCCGTGTAGTCCCACCAAGCATCGCCGCGAACTCCAGCGCGACCCAACCGCGTCCGCAGCCAGCAGACTTCCTCGCGTACGGCCCCATCGCGCCCTGGCGTTCCTAGCTTTCCACTGCGCCCCCACCAGTCGTGCAGGAGCACATCAACCTCGCGAACATAGATGCCCAGATTCACCGTGAATCTCCCGTCCGACTTACTGCCTTGGAATCCGATTACGTGGACAAGTCCTGGATCTACCTCACGGTTAAAGGTGGTGCCGAACCGCTTAAAGCCCAGACGTCGCAACTCGGGCGCGAGATCGCGAACCACCGAGGTGAGCTCAGTCGGTTTGGGCACTAACTTGCGTCCCAGATGATTGCGTAGCGCCCACAT
>DASZIA010000116.1:0-7618 GCA_035949535.1 Planctomycetaceae bacterium
GCGATTTGCACCGACACAGACTCCTTACGGACGGAGGGTTCTTGGCCCGGCGCCGAGCGACCCTTGGCAGGTTTGTTGGATTCGGCTGGCAATCCGAAGTTCAGATTGTAGTGGGCCGGAATTGAGCGTCAACGACGAAGGCGCGGCCCGACTGCGCGTACCTCCCCGCAGCGCCGCATTCTAATTCGCCGGAAATTGGTTTGCCAGCAATTCGCGTGTATCGGCCGGATTGAGGGTGTAGCCGCTGATTGGTGGTCAAGTGGGCAAGAAGGAAATGCCGTCATTGTCACAGGGTATTCACCCCGCAATGGGTGACGCTCTTCTAGCCACTGGCGCGAGCCAGTGGGTAAGGAGACTCAAGAAGAGTCGTGAGAGCCCCCGAATGGGGGCGAAAGATTCACAACAGAGAACGCTACTCGAAGCTGATCCCATTCCTCGCAGCGGAAGGCGCTTCGGATGGTGCCTGCAAAGTCTGTCGCCCCCATTCGGGGGCTTGCGGAAGTTGAGAGGCCCGATTCAACCCACTGGCTGGCGCCAGTGGCTAGAAGACCTCCACCCCTTCGGGGTTCAGGCAGACCCACGCCTGCTCATGAAGAGGCATCGGCCCCCAATTAACGGATGCACGCCCGGATCGAATCGCCGTGACCGGCGGGTCAGAAGTCGCGGCCGAGATCTTGCCGAGAAGCATCGCTGCCGGCACCGCTCCCGAGTGGTTGATCGTTGCGCGGCAGCGGCATCCGATCGCTCGAATCTTGGCGGCTGAAGAGCTTCGTGAACCGGGAAGAGAGGCTCGTCGAGGAACTGGTCTCGTTGGCCTGCTCGACGGCGACCGTCGCATTGGAAGTATCGGTGGCAGTATCGCGTTTCTTGTCCGTGGGAGAGGAGCGTACGAGCGGTTGGGGGCGCGGCGTCGACGCGCAGCCCGAACTCAGCGCAACGGCCGTCAGTAAAGAGAAGCCTAGGAAGGAACGCATGCGCACCGCTTCCTTGTGGTGCTTGGCGGGATCGCCACGGCTCTCGATTGATAGCACGAAACAGACGACTGGAGAAGACTGACTCGTCGAAAGCGGATACCAGAAGAAGATCGACCCAGAAGAAAATCGAAGCGGGCCGATAAGCCGGGTTCTGTCGAGAGCGGCCATTTCTCTAGGGCGGCGGTTGCCCGCCGCCTCAAGCAACCTACCCGGAAGGATTTACGGGCCGGACCAGCCCGTGACGGTTGCCCGTCGTTCTTCCTGCGCGGTCTTGCTCCTGGTGGGGTTTGCCTAGCCAAGCCAGTCGCCTGGCCTGCTGGTGCGCTCTTACCGCACCGTTTCACCCTTACTCGGCAACGGGCGGACGAACGAATCGCCAGCCCTTCGCCGGGCGGTTTGCTTTCTGTTGCACTTTCCCGGTCCTTGCGGACGGTGGGCGTTACCCACCACCATGTCCTTGGGAGCCCGGACTTTCCTCTCCGAAGCCTGTGAAATCGAAAGATTCACAGGCCTCGCAGCGGCCGCTTGGCCCGCTTCGATCATGTTCATTGTCCAAAGTCCAAGGTCCAAAGTCCAAAGCCAGAAACCCACCAATTAGATGTCGGCGTGGTTTTTGCGTATTAGACTTAGGGGCTGGAGTTTGGATTTATACTTTTTTGGCCCGATTTTTGTTTAACGATCAGTAGTCGTGTCCCAAACTGACTTTGGCGAATTGACGGGTCCGGTAACCGTCGATACATTGAATCCAGACTGACTTTATGACGAGCGTTCGCTGCGTCAGGTTCCATGGTTTTCGCCCCGAAAGTGGGTCGTTTCCGGACGCAAAACCTGAATGTGCGCTGAAAGTTCCGTCAATGTTCGGTGAGTTGAATCCTTGCGGCGGAGGGGACCCAATTCCGCTGCAAAAACAGTGGCTAGTTGTTGGCCGACAGCCGAGTTGTGACATCACGCTGCGGTTTCCGAACGTCTCTTCCCGCCACTGTGAACTCCGGCTGATGAACGGCTACTGGCACGTGCGCGACCTAGGTAGCCGCAATGGAATCAAGGTCAATGGCATTCGCTGCGATGCCCACTGGCTCATGCCAGGCGACGTGATCTCGGTTTCCAAGCACCGCTACGAGGTCAATTACAGCCCCACCGGCGACGCCCCGCCGGTCGAGGCTGAGCCCGATCCCCTGTCGATCCCGCTCTTGGAAAAGGCCGGCTTGAGCCATCGCGGCGGCCCCGAAACGACCCGGTTTTCCAAATCGTCCCCCGAGCCCCGCCGCGAAAATTCGCAGCGTCACTCGCTCGATGCCGACAACCCGCGCCGCATCGATGACGACGACGATCTTGATGATGATAAACTGGTCTGGCTCGACAAGTAGCTGACTTGCGGCCCAACCACGACCGGACGACGGGCGGGTCGTTCTACTGATTCGCAATCGCCGCTGCGGGAGCTCTCGTCTTGGCGCGAAAAAAGCCCCGCAAGGTGCGGATCGCGTTCCGAAAGAATCGTCAAAAACGCGCGCGCGTGGGAGACGTGACGCGCGAGGTGCGCAAGGACAACGCACAGACCGTTGATCTCCCCTCCGTCGAGCGGATCAGCGGCAAGGGCGACCTGACTCGCCACCGGACGATTCTCGCTGCCGATCAGGAATCCGGTGCCGGCGCGCTGCGTGCGGTTGACGAAGTGACCTGCCGCACGGGCCGCGTGCTCTCGGCCAGCGGGCTTCATTGCATCGTCTCGGACGGGGCCGGTGGGCGACTCTACGAATGCACGGTCCGCCGCGTTGTGCGCACGATGAGCCGGGACCAGCGAGGAGCGGTCGTGGCGGGCGACAGCGTGCTGTTCGAGCCGCTCGATCGCGAGCATGGTGTCATCGAACGCGTCAATCCCCGCCGCACGGTGCTGGCCCGCAGCATCAAGGGAAAGGAGCAGGTGATCGCCGCAAACATCAGCCAGGCGCTAATCCTGGTGTCGGCTGCCAACCCCGCGCTCAAAACGAACCTGATCGATCGCCTGCTCGTCAGTGCGCACAAAGGCGGAGCCAAGCCGATCGTTTGCATTAACAAGTGCGACCTGGTCGATTCCGTTCGTTTGCAGCCGATCGTCGGCACCTACGCGCGCCTGGGATATGAAATCCTGCTGACGAGCGCGACGGCCCAAATCGGGATCGAAGAACTCAAACACATGCTGAAAGGCCACGAAACGGTCGCGGCCGGACAGAGCGGAGTCGGGAAGTCGTCACTGCTCAACGCGCTCCAACCGGGCCTGCGGCTGGAGACCGGTGTCGTCAGTGCCTGGTCGCAGAAGGGCCGTCATACGACGCGAACCGCCGTGCTGCATCCGCTCGACTTTGGGGGCTGGGTGGTCGACACGCCCGGGATCCGTCAGATGGAGCTTTGGGCGGTCCGCCCCGAAGAGGTGGAAGGATTTTTCCCCGAGTTTCGCCCCTTCGTTCCGGGCTGCCATTTTCCGGACTGCTCGCACGAGCATGAAGCGGGCTGTGCGGTCAAGCGAGCCGTCGAGCGCGACCTGATCTCGCCGGTGCGCTATGCCAGCTATTTGCGAATCATTTCGGGCGCGGACGAGTCGAGCCGCGGCCACGCTTCGTCGTGACGCGAGCCGGCGCGTTCTATTCAAGCCGCTTCCAGTTCCGCGTCTTCGGAATCGTTGGTCGGCAAGTCGGCCGATTCGTCAGAGGATGGCTCCTCGAACTCGTCGACGCGACCCAGTGTGCGCCGGCCGAGTGGGCTGAGCTGGTAGCGCATTCCCAGCTTTCCGGAGATCTCAAAGCTCAGCAGGCCCAATGCGATCAGCTTGCCGTGTAGGGCGGAAAGCCGCTCGGGTTCGACGCCGTCGAGCTGCGAGAGTCGGGGCACCCAGCCCGGCGATTCGGACGCGTCTGACGATTCGCTTTGAGGTGTAGCGACGGCCCCCGCGGCCAGGGTCGCATAGGCTTCCAGCACGCGCCGCCAGCCGGCGGTGGCGGAAAGCTCCTCGGCAACGTGGTCGAGCATGCAACCAATATCGGCCCGTCAAAAGCCGGTTGCCAGTTCTTGGCGCCATCCCGTGAATCGATGGAAAGTCCGTCCGGCGTTTGAGGCTCAAACGGCGGTCCGCCCCGAATTTGCTCAAGTTGAGCGAGGCGCATCAGAGTGCGCCTCATCGATCCAATCCGCAGGCGCGCCAAAGTCGCCGCAAGCGGACGGGCCGCGCCTCTACAGCTTGATGTAGATCTTCTGTTTCTCGAGGGACCGCAAAAAGAGCCAGGTGACGAAGAAGAAGACCGCAAAGCCGATCCACATGGCGGCCGGAGTCGAATCTTGGGGCACGAAGCGTTTGACCGCGTCGCCCGTCATGTCGTGCAGGATGTAAGCGACGAGAGCATTGACGCCCAACGTGCGAAAGATGCCGATCTTCAGTCCGATCATGTCGGCCAGCACAAAAAACAGCCCGTAAAGCGCCATCGAGAGGCCGGCCCCGAATGTCAGGTACGAGATCGAGCCAGAGCGCTGGCTCATCATCCAATAGTTCCAGGGCCGGTCCTCGTAGCTACGGTCCTGCAGTTTTTTCTCGCCCTCGATTTTTTCGTGACTGTTAGGCGGCGGCACCAGGGGCGGCTCGGCGAGAACCTTCGACCAGTTTTTCTGCTTAACATTGTCCAACCATTTCTGCACTTGCTCGTTCAAGGGGAGGACCGGGTTGTTTGAGAACCGCATCGAGTCGACGGTGACCAGGCGGTGAGGAACGTCGTACATCCGCGTCGCGCACGAGGCGAGCCACCCCAACGCCATCAGCACGACTCCCCAACCAAACAGCCGGACAAACTTTCCGGTGCCCGAGAACGACTGATTGAGCGCGACGTCGCAAGCCAGCGTTCCGACGAGCGTCGGAATCGACCAGCTCAGAAAACCGAGCGGCCCGCCATCGATGCCGCTACCCGTGGCTTCAAAGGGGGGAAGTCCGTTGACCCACTGAAAGTTGAAGATCGCCGAAAGCCCCAAATGCAGCACGGCCGACAACACGAGGTAGAGAATTCTCCAGATCGCCCCCAGTCGGATCACCGGCAGGATCCACAGCGAAGTCACCGCGATGTGCATGAGCGTCTGGAACCAGGTGTGCTTGATCGCCCCCGGCCACACAGACTTCCAAGCGCCGATTTGCACGAGGAAATTCCAGGAGTGCTCGGTGTCTTTGGGCCAGGGAGGCGAGGCCTGATACGTAATGAAAATCGCCACCAGCGCCAGACCGAGCAGCCGCTTCACCATGTGCCCATACGCGCCCAAAGTGCCTTGCTGAATCACGCGCCGACCGAAGCTCAATCGCATCGCAAAGCCGACCGCGAAGAAGAATTGCGGCATGATCGTGTCGGCATAGCTGCAGTACGTGTTGTGATGGTGACACACGAACGGCGCCGCGATGAACCCGGACAGATAATTGACCAGGAACATTCCGGCCACGGTGTAACCGCGAAACTGATCCAACGAGGCCAAACGGGGCTTGGGCGCAGGCGCGGGCGCAGTGGTCATGGGAAGGACTTCCGAGAGTGGTGAGGGCTCGCTGCAAACAGAATGACGTCCGCAGACGTCGGGGATTTCCAGCCTAGCGGCTAACAGAGCGCGCAGCAAGCACCCAAAAAAAGGTCCGGCTGCCTCCCGCACATCTGCTTTCGGATCGGCCGGCGTGGCAGTAAACTCGGGGTCGCCTGCCAGTCTTCCTCGATGCGACCCCAAGGCTTGGATCACCCCGATGCGGCATGCCGGAAAGATTGCCCTGGTCACCGGCGCCGGCCGCGGAATCGGCAAGGGCTGCGCCCTCGAATTGGCGCGGGGCGGGGCCGATCTGGTGATCAATGATCGGCCCGGCAGCTCCGACTTGGCGCAGACGGCGGCGGAAATTCGCGACTTGGGACGTTCTTGCACGCCCATCGAGGCCGACGTTTTCAGCCGCGGCGATTGTGAGTGTCTGGTCTCGTCCTCGCTCGAAGCCACTGGCCGCCTCGATATCCTGGTGAGCAACCCCGCCTACAACCATCGCAGTGACTTTCTTGATTACGACCCGGACGAGTTCGAGCGAATCATCCGCGGCGTGTTGATCAGCGCGTTTCACGTCAGCCAGCTGGTCGCCCGGCACATGGTCGAGCGCGGGACTGGCGGCAAGATCCTGTTTATTTCCAGCGTCCACGCCCCCGTTCCCTATGCACGAAACGCAGCCTACAACGCCGGCAAAGCGGGACTGAATCACCTCTGCCGCACGATCGCGGTCGAGCTGGCTCGGCATCGGATCAATGTCAACGCGATCGAGCCCGGCTGGATCGATACTCCCGGCGAGCGGGCCGTCTTCGGTGACGAAGTGATCCGCTCCGAGGGACAAAAACTCCCGTGGGGCCGCATCGGCACGATCGAAGACGTGGGCCGGGCAGCCGCCTTCCTCTGCTCGGACGATGCGGACTACATCACCGGAAGCATCCTGAGAGTTGACGGCTTGATCGTTTACAAAGACTGTGCCGCCGAGTTTTGAAGAATAACCGCGCGACGATCGACGAGACAACCATGACACGACCACGGAGCCCACTTCCGATGCCAACGCGATTTCGCTTCACCTTTCTTGCTCTTGCAGCCCTGGCTGTCAGCGCCGGGCTTTCGCGATCGACGATCGGGGCCGACGGCACCGGGCACAAGAGCATTCTCGTCGTCGCCCACCGCGGCGCGCACAAGACGGTTCCGGAGAACACGCTCGCCTCGCTCGAAAAGGCGATCGAGTTGGGCGTCGACTATGTCGAACTCGACGTGCGGCGCACGAAAGACGGCGTGCTCGTCCTGATGCATGACCCCAGCGTCAATCGCATGACCAACGGCAAGGGAAAGATCGAAGACCTGACGTTCGACGAAATTCACAAACTGAATATCCGAGCGCGGACGGCCACCGCCGGACAAGAGATTCCCACATTCGACGAATTTCTCGAGCACGCCAAAGGCCGGATGAAGCTCTACGTCGATCACAAAAAGGCGCCGCCGTCGGAAGTCCTCGCCCTCATCGAAAAACACGGCATGCTCAAGGACGTCGTGGTCTACGGACCGGTCGCTACGCTGCGGGAGTACAAGCGCCTCGCGCCGACAGTTTGGATCATGCCCGGCCATCCGCGCTCGATCGAAGCGATGGAGGCCCTCACCAAGGATCTGAAGCCCGAGACTTTGGACGGCGCCATCAAGGCATGGACCGCGGCTGAAGTCGAAGCTGCCCATCGCGCGGGTTGCCAGGTCTGGGTCGATAACATGGCTGTCGACAACCCAGCCGGCATCAAGCAGACGGTCGAGATGGGCGTCGACGCCATCCAGACCGATGATCCTCAGCTTGTCCTAAAGCTGCTCCGGGAAATGGGCCTGCACGGCCCACGCACGAAATGACTTCACCGGCTGCACCCGGCTACGTGGACAGCGATTGGGTGCCATGCTCACAGCTTTGGGTGAGCATGCCGACGAACGTAAGACATGCCCACGCCGAGCCGTGGGCATGGCACCCTACGCCGTTCACGACTGGCCGTCGATTTTCGGCGCAAGAGATTGATATTTGAGATGTTCGAGCTTCCGCTACGATTTTGATTTGCCGTCGAAACCGCTAGCAAGGAAGCTCGAACAATGCAGGGATCGTATCGAAG
>DASZIA010000117.1:0-4006 GCA_035949535.1 Planctomycetaceae bacterium
ATCACTCTCGTAAAAGCGCGAAATCAAGCGTGCTCGTCACGCCTGCCACATGATCCGTTCGAAGTCGGGGGACGGGACGACCATTTCGAGCACGCCCTCCTGGGGAGCCCGGTCGACGCTTTGCTTTTTCGCGACCGCCTCTACGTACATTTGAATCGTCGATTCGGGGGCCAGCCCCAGGTCGGCAAAGGGGGCCGCCAACTCGAGGATCTGGTCGACGGCCACTTCGATCGTTGCCTTGGCGACCAGTTTGTCTTCCCGGTAGAGCTTGGCCTTGACGTCGTGCTGCTTGAACCCCGTGATGCGGATCTCCATCCCGACGGGCTCGACAAAGCGGACCCTCACCTCGTCGAGCGGCTCGAGATCCTCCCGCGCGTAACGGGTCGTATCCAATCGCAGCGAGAGGCGCGCGGCGTCGAATCCGAAGTACACATCTTTCAACACGCCCATCGTGACCTTGGTCATGGTGCCGCGCTCGCTGCCGCAGATGTAATGCCCCGCGCAGATCCACTCGAAGTAGGTCCGTCGTCCGTCGACTTTCACTGGGCAGAACCCGGTCGGCTTGGTGTGCAGAGCGCGGCGCTGGAGGCGCTTGATCGGGTGCTTGAGCACGTTCGGAGGCTGCGTATCGAGGCGCGTGTAGACGTTTTGCAGGTGTTTGCGGAACAGCTCGTCGAATAGTGCGTCTTGCGACGACGAATGATCGTCGCCAAACCACCAATACCAGTCGCTCCCCTCGGCGATGAACAGTTCCTCCCAAGCCTTCGCCAGCGCTTCCTTGGGCGCCTTTCCCTCGGCCTCGGTCTGTTTCAAGAACTCGCGGGTCTGATGCAACAAGTCCCACGCGGTGTTGTCTTCGTGGTGGCCGATCCAGATCGCGAAATTGTGGGAGATCCAGCTGCCGGCAAACAGGCTGCCGATGCGATCGGTCGCTGGCTGGTCCTTGAGGTAATCGCGGACGCGCTGTGGGCGGATCTGGGGATTCTGAATGCAATTTCGATAGAGCGCGCGGAGAAAGCGGACGCCTCCGTCCGGGTAATACTCCCAGCAGTTTTCGCCGTCCAAAATCACGGGGACGAGCGCCCCGCGGCCCGCGTTGTTCGCCTCGACGGCCCGGCCGATCGCCAGAAACTTGCTGATCATGTCCCAGGCGGCGTGTTCCGGATCGCTCCGCTGGTAGTGGAAACCGATCAGGTCGGAAAGCGCGTGGTCGCGGAAGATCACGTGTAGCGATTTATCGCCGCTCTCCACGCGCCACGGGCGGTAGAGCATTTCTGGGTGCCGCATGTGCCCCTGCCCGTCGCGCGAGATCCAGCCGTTGGTCGATTCGGAGAGGATCTCTTCGTCCGTCGCAATCCACTCGATGCCAGTCTCGGCAATTGGCGCGACGATATCTTGCGAAACGGATCCTTCCGACGGCCACATTCCGACGGGCGCCTGGCCAAAGAGCTGCTTGTGCAGGCTAACCGCACGCCGCAGGTGGATCTGGGCGTCTTCGCGATAGCTTTCCAAGTGCTTCGGCAGCGCGCAGCCCGGCATGGCCTGGCGAGCGCAGCGCTTGTCCCACAGCAGTGGCAGAATCGGATGATAAAACGGGGTGGTGGTCAGCTCGATCTGCCCGCTCGCCGCCAGCTCTTTGTGGAGCGGAATCACCGAGTTCAGGATGGCTTTCTGCTTGTCGAGCAGCCACGCCTTCTCTCCCTCGGTGTAGCCGCGCCCCTTGGCCCGGAATTCCCGCAGCTCGGGATCCTGGTCGAAGACCAGCTCATGGATCCAGGTGAGGTTGCTCCAGACTTGCAAGTCGCGCAGATCGCGGGCGGAAAAGCGGGAAACGGCATTTTCGACGGGATCGGTGCCGAGCCCGCGCCGCAAATACAGCTCGTGATACCGCTCGTACGGGCGGATCATGCTCTCGACGTTTGCGAGAAAGAAATTGTCAAGCAGATAGCAGACGTCGGCTTCGCTCATGCCGTCAGTCGGCAGTCGCGAAATGTCGAGGTGCCGGTCGCTGCGCCCCTCGCTGTATGCCTGAAGCTGAATCAACAAGCTCGGGACCAGGTTGATCGTGCAGCGAAATTCGGGCAGCTCCTTGAGGTGCAGGGCCATCCCGTAGTAGTCCTTCGTGGCGTGCAGCCGCACCCACGGCATCAGCGTTTGGTTGCTGACGTCGTCGGGGTAGTACGGTTGGTGTTGATGCCAGAAGAAGGCTACGGTGACTGGTTGCATTCGATTCCGGTGTTATCAGACGGCGACCGTCGTTTGGGAAGCGTCGGGCGCAGCAATCGCGGCTTGCCGCTTGGCGAGCGCTCGTTCATAAACGCGCACGTACTGCAACGCACTGTTGCGCCAACTCCAGTCCTGGTTCATGCCGGCGCGAACCAGGCGCGTCCATTCCATTTTGTCGGCGAAGAGAGCGAGCGCCCGTTCGATGGCCTGCATCATCGCCTCGGCCGAGTAATCGCTGAAACAAAATCCGGTCGCGGTGCCGTGGGCGAGGTTTTGCGCGTTGGCGTCGACGACTGAATCGGCCAGTCCGCCAACCGACCGCACAATGGGGACCGTCCCGTAAATCAGGCTGTACATCTGGTTGAGGCCGCATGGCTCGAACCGGCTCGGCATCAGGAACAGGTCCGCTCCCGCTTCGATGCGATGGGCGAGCGAGTCGTCAAAACCGATGCGGACGGCGACCCTCTTCGGAAGCTTCTGCGCCAGCTCCGTCAGCCAGCTTTCGTACTTGGCCTCGCCGCTACCCAAGACGCACAACTGCACATCTTGCGACAGGAATTTTTCCGACGCCTGCGTCAGCAGATCGAGTCCTTTCTGATCGGTCAGGCGAGTCACCACGGCAAACAGCGGCACGTCGTCGCGCGTCGGCAGGCCGAATTCACCTTGCAGGGCTCGCTTGCAGGCGCGCTTGCCCTCTTCGACATCCGCGATCGAATAGTTTGCCGCCAGGGCGGCATCGGTCTGCGGATTCCAGATCTTGGTGTCGACGCCGTTGAGGATGCCGACCAGGTCGTCGCGTCGCGACCGCAGCGCGCTGTCCAAGCCGTAACCGAATTCAGGCGTCTGAATCTCGCGCGCATAGGTGGGGCTGACGGTGGTGATCAAATCCGAAAAAGCGATCCCGGTCTTCAGCAGATTGAGCTGGTTGTAAAACTCCATCTGCTTCCAGTTGAAATATTTCCAATCGAGCCCCGTCAGCAGCATGTCCCAGTGCCAGAAGAGCCCCTGAAACGCCATGTTGTGGATCGTGAAAACCGACCCGACGGTCTCAGAGGTGTTCGGCGCGCGCCCTTCGATCGCCAAGAGAGCGGGAATCAAACCGGTCTGCCAGTCGTTGGCGTGAATCACGTCGGGACGCAGACGCAGTTGCCGGGTCAGGGCGACTACGGCGCGGCTGAAAAAGACAAACCTCTCGCAGTTGTCACGGAAATCGGATCCCCCAGATTGATAGAGCCCGGGCCGATCGTAGTAACCCGGCTGATCGACCATGAGCACCGTGACGGCCGAGCCGGGCAGCCGCGCCCGCAGCACTCCGCCCGACACGTGGCGTGCCCCGATGGGCACCTCGATGTGAACGCCCGTCGGCTCGACGCCGACACCATTCGATGCCGCGCTGCGGCTCAACATCTGGGGATAATGGGGAAGCACAAGCCAAACGCTGTGTCCCAGCTCGGTTAAAGCCGACGCCAGCGCCGTTGCGACGTCCGCCAGCCCGCCCGTTTTGGCAAACGGGACTGCCTCCGAACTGGCGATGACGATTCGCATTGGACTCTGTCTTCCCCCCCAAGACAGGCTCAAACTGCCAGGCGCAAAACCGAGCGAGCGCGCACCCGAGACGGCGGGGACCCCTCCCGATGCGAAGCCATCTGTGCGAGGGAGCCTGATCTAATCTATCCGTGCCCAGGCGACAAAGTCTTCGGCGGCTGCGTAATCCATTTTATCGGCAAGCGCGCAAAGGTCTCTTTACTCTGTTCCGTCGCTTCGGCCAGCCGACCGCGTA
>DASZIA010000118.1:0-8901 GCA_035949535.1 Planctomycetaceae bacterium
GCCTGCAGGATGGCTGTGATGAACATGGCCCAGATGGTTAGCGGCATGCGGAATAGGGTCATTCCGGGGGCCCGCATGTTGATGATGGTCGTCAAATAGTTGACGGAGCCCATCATTGAGGAGAAGCCGACGAACGTCAGGGCGATGAGCCAGAAGGTTTGGGCCGTCCCCGATCCGGGAGCCGCCCATTTGATGGCGGCGAGCGTGGGATACACGGTCCAGCCGGACGCCGGTCCCCCCGCGCCGACAAAAAAACTGGCCATGAAGAAGCCGATCGCCGGCCACATGAACCAGTACGACATCATGTTCAAGAGCGGAAACGCCATATCGTCGGCGCCGATCATCAGCGGGATGCAATAATTGCCGAACGCGCCTGCAAGCACCGGAATGATCACCAGGAAGATCATCACCGTGGCATGCATGGTGAAGAGCATGGTGTAAAACTCGGGGGTGATCTGTCCCCCCTGTTCCGGGAAGGCCAGCCGGCCGAAGAACGGCATATCCGACCAGGGGAAGGCCAATTGCCAGCGGACCCCGAGCGCGAGCGCTCCTCCCACCATGAGCATCAGCATGGTGGTGATGAGGAACTGAATGCCGATGATCTTGTGGTCGGTCGAGAAAACGTATTTGCGGAGGAAGCCGAGCTCGTGGTGCACGGCATGTTGATGCGCGTGCTCGACGGCCCCGCTCCCACTGGCCCCAACGGCCGGATCCAATGTGCTCACCAATGCACCTCATACAACCGAACGCGGCTCGCCCGAAGGGCCGGCCAAGAAAGGGCGACTCCCGGATCGGGCCGATTCGAACTTTCCTACTTCGCCGCCTGGGCGACACCTTCCGGCTTCTGCTCGCTGGACGCGGTCGGCGTCCCTTTCTTCGCTGTGTGGCCAGAGACGCCGTCGTCAAACTGCTCGCGCTCGAGACCTTTGAGATAAGCCTCGAAGTCGTCCTTCGGGTCGGCTTGAACGCGGGCCTTCATCTTGTAGTGGCCCCAGCCACACAGCTCGGCACAGACCCACTCGTAGGGACCGGGCTTGAGGACCTCGAAAATGATCGGAATCACCAGCCCCGGCACCGCGTCCTGCTTGATGCGGAGAATGGGGACAAAAAACGCATGCTGCACGTCGGCCGTGCGGAGATGAATCACGACCGACCGCCCCGTCGGCACGTGCAGCTCGTTGACCGCGTAGAGATCGTCCGGTTCCGGCTTTCTCAGCCAGGCGTCGACCTCGGGCAGGCTCTGGAATTTTCTAGTCGGGTTCGGGTAGCGAATCCGCCACTCAAATTGCCGCGCGGTGACTTCGGCGATCGGCGACAGCCGGGACTGCATTGGGTAATTCTCTTTGACGCGGTACGCGGCCCATGTATCGAGCTGATAAAACGCAATGAACAAGAGCACGCCCGACGGAACGACGGTCCAGATGACCTCCAGCGCATGGCTGCCGTGAGTGAACAGCGCGCGGCCCGGACCGTCCGTGTCACGCGCGCCCCGCAAGAGCACGTAGCCCATCGCGACCTGGGTCCCGATAAAGACCACCGTCACGATGATCAAAATCATGTAAAACAAATCATCGATGCGCTGTCCGATGGGCGACTGCGCGGCACCCGGAAACCACCAGTGCATGGTGGGCGAGATGACCCCGGAGCCAACCGCGACGATCGGCCAGAGAATAAAGACGCAAGCCCAGAACCTTTTCACGTCAGTTTCACCCTCCACCCACCGGCGAGGCCGAGGCAATCTTCGATTGGTTCATCTCAGGAACTCCCGATTCGCTCCCGTAGGGCAGGCTCATCGCGTAATTGACGATGTCCCAAATCTCTTCGTCCTTGAGCGCCGTCCCGAAGGGGGGCATCGGCGTCCCTTTGATGCCGGAATAAATGCGGCGATAAACGTCGAGCGGCCGGCGGCCGCCGCGGTAGATGCCCGACGTCAGGTCGCGAGGCTTGATCGGATTGCCCCAGTCGTCGAACAGGCCGGGGACTGTCCGCTTTTTGTTGGTGCCCAAAATGACTTGATAGTCTTCGGTTTGTGGGCCATCGCCCTTTCCCGCCGGTCCATGGCACTGGGCACACTTGGCCGTGTCTGAGTGAAACAGCTTGCGACCCCGCTCGCGCGATTCGGCCGTGTCGGCCGTGCGTGCGATTTTTGGAGTGACGAGAGCGTCGGGCTGCTCGGCCGCCGTCCACGACCCGCCAATTCGCTCGGCGAGGTCGTCGGCCACCGCGGGATACTCGGACTTGATGTAATTGTCGAGGGCCGTCTCGATCGCCTCGCGGGACTCCCCTGCCTGCCGTTGTTTGACGTCTTCCGCCGTGTATTGCCCGTTGGCGAATTCGGCGTCTGACTTTTCCTCAAATTCCCCGCGGATCGCGAGCCAGCGGATGTACTCGACGATCGGGCCGATTTCTTCGTCCTTGAATAACAGGAACGAGGGCATGTACGTTCCGGGGATGCCCTGTCGGATCGTGCGCACCAGGTCGTCGCGGCGTGCTCGGTCATTGCTCTTGGTGGACGTGAATTTGAAGCGACCGAGCCGGTAGTCGCGTGGCTTGATGTCGAAGTAGCCTCCCGTCGGGCCTTTCCCGTCGCCGCTGACGCCGTGGCAATGCTCGCAGTGCGTCATGTAGAGCTTGTGCCCCTGCTGCAGCATCGGGCCAAGAATGGTGAATTTGTCACCCGCCTTGGGCGGGTCGAGTTTCCCCTTTTCGCCGGCGATTGGCGGAGTAACGCGGACCGCCAGTTGCGACCTTTCGGGATCGTAGTGCACGATCTCGTAGTCGAGGTGGATCTCACGCCCTTTCTGGTCCCAGGCGGTGGCGTCGGAGTTGGAGCCTGACGTCCAGATCAACCCCGCGCCGCGCAGGTCGTCGGTCGCCATCGGGATCTTGGAATCAGCCTTGCGCTTCAACTTGACTTTGACCGGATCGGAAAAGTTCTGGGCTGATTCTTCGACCACTCCGTCGAATGTGCCGAAATCGACCGGCAGCTTTTGCCAGACGACCAGGCGATTGGGCTCGCCGAAATCCTTGACCAATTCGGCCTCGACCGCGCGCTGCGCCGGCCGGTAGAGCTTCAGCGTCGAATCGCCGACGACGAATTTGGGCGAGGGTGACTCGCCACAACCGGAGACGGCAACCACCGCGACAAGCGAACCCAGGAGTCCCAGCTTGGCAACACTCGCGGCGGCCAACCTTGAGAGACTCGAAAAACGGCGGCTAAACACTCGACGACCTCTAAAGCTCGAGCTTGCTGGCGTCATAGGTAATGTCTTTGGTGGTCACTTCACCCGGCTTGATGGTAACCGTCAGATTGCGATCGAGGTAACCACCGCCGCCGGCCGCTTCGTGCCAGACCTGGAATTTCTGCTCGCCGGCCGGCACGTTCTTGATTTCGTATTCGCCGTTGGGTGCAGTCACAGCTACCCAGGGGTGATCCACGGGCATTTGGTAGGCCCGCATCCAGGTATGGATGTCGCACTTCACCTCGACTGGTTTCGCTTCAGACTTCTCGAATTGGTAGTCGATTCCGGTGCTGTTGTGAGGCGAAACCCCTTGGTTGAAGACTTCGCTTCGCTGGGCATAAATGTGCGTGTTGTGCAGAAACGAATCGCTGTTGAGGATCTTCAAGGTCTGCTTGGTGCGAATCACGAGAGCATGCGGAAAGAAACGGCAATCTTTCTGGTCGAACTTGACCGGCTCGGCTGGAATCGGGGGGACCGGCACGCCGGGGGGCGCTTTGGGAAGGAAGATGAAGACGTTCGCGACCCCGTTCCCCTCGCCGACGACCAGCTTGTCGTTCGGGATCCCCGCTTTCGCGCAGATCGGCTCCTTGGTCTCGGCCTGCGCCGTGAGAGACTCGAGCTTGGGGAGAGCCCCCTGGAAGGTCACGCGGCCCTTCAGCGTGCCGAAGCCGCCAGCCGCTGCCGGCGCGGCTCCGCCGGCCTGGGCAGCACCGCCACCCGCGACGGGTGTCGCCTCGGATTTCTCTTTCCCGTGCCTGATGGTGATCGACGTGGGTGAGGAAGCACCGGTCGTCACGCCCTGGGCTCCACCGCAGCCGGAGAAGCTTGCGACGGTCCAAAGAATGCCGAGCGCCGTGAAGGCGAAAAGTGAGAAGCCTGTTTTTGTGGTCATTGACATAGAGCTATTGAGAACCTCGCGTGGATGATGATTCGGTCGACGGCGGTCTTCGCTCCCGAGGACGCGTTCGGCGCCCGGCCGCGCCGCTCCGGCCGCCCGAGCTGGAGGGCTCTGCGTTAGGCGCTGGCGCCTCTGCGATCGATTTCTTGAGTGCGCCAGCTTCCATCAAGCGATGGTAATTGACGAGCGCGTCGCGCGTGGCGATCGCCTGAGCGCCGTTGTCGCCCCCGAAATACTTCGCCAAATCTCCCGCGGCCGTCTGGCTCTTGGGGAACACCTGCGGCATCGAGGTGTAAGGCGTGATCCAACGCGGACTATAAAGCCACAGCATCAACCAATCGGGACGCAGTCGATCGGAAGCGTACTCCAGATTGGGACCGCGGATGTCCTTCTTGGGATCGCCGACCTTGACCTCGCGCCCGGCCAGCGAATGGCAGTTGATACATGCGGCCCCATTGAAGACGTGCCAGCCTTCCGTCAGATAGTCGGCCTTTTGCGGGGTGAGATATTTTTCGAACTGAGCCGTTTGCGCAGCCAGATAATCGGGATCGCGCTCGGGGATCTTTTGATAGGGGAACGGCTCGCCGTCGACGGCCGCAAAATAGTTGGCGAGCGTCTGCGCTTCCTCGGCGCTCATGTTGAAGCGGGGCATCCGCAGCACGGTCGTCTGACGCAGCCGATAGGGCTCGCGCAGGAATTGGTACAGCCAGGGCGTCTGGACTTTGATGCCTTCCTTGTAGAGCGGCGGCGGCGCCATCTGCCAGGCGAGCTGACGGTTGAGGTCGCGCACCGTCGAGAGCTTCTCCACGAGCCACTGCGCAAAGTCACCGCCGCGCCCGGGAATCGAATAGCCGTCCTGGGGCGTCGAGCCGGGCGCGAGGCGCGGCTTTTTCACAAGCAAGCGACTCGCGGGAAAAACGGTCTTCCCGTCGACGTCGAGCGTCTCCCACAGATCGTACGCGTACTCTTGATCCTCCGGCGGATCGGAGGGATCGGGCCGGTTCATGATCAATCCGTGGAACCGCATTACGGGGAGAGTCTTTTCAGCTCCCTGCAGCGTCACTTTTTGTTTGTCGCCGTTGAGCGCCTTACGCGGCGGTTTGAGCTTGAGCAACAGATCGCGGGCCGCCGCATAGTCGCCCGATTGCAGCGTGCTGGCCGTGATCTCACTGGGCTCGATCGCGTAGTGAATCTCGGGCATTTCGAGCATGTGGCAGCCGACGCAGTTGTACCGGTCAAGCAGCCGCTCGCCTTCGATGCGCGCCTTTTCGGGCCCTTGCGGGGTGAAGATGTACTCCTTGGCCGGAGGGTCGGCGACCAGACCGAGCACAAACGTCGAGATGGCTTCGATCTCTTCTTCGTTGAAGGGGAACTTGGGCATCCGCAGCCGCTCGTCGTAACCTTTCGTTTCGGTCTTTAAGTAGTCGTAGCTGCGCGGATCGCGAAGCTTCTGCCAGAGGAAGCCGGCCCGACCGTGATGGATGAGATCGTTGTAGAAGTACGCCTTCCGCATGGCGACTTCTTGCTCATCACCCTTGAACTCGCCGGTTGCCGCTCCGCCCCCGCGGGCCGCCTTCATCGCCTCGACCACTTTTTCCCGAGTGGACGATCCGTCCGGTTCGCCCTTCTTGTCGAGATATTCGTCGATGTGCTCGGGGGCGAGCCGGCTCGTGTCCTTGCGTCCCCAGTCCTGCAGCGTGGTGCCGATTGGACGGGCCGTCTCGAAGTTCGGAATGTCGTGGCAGCCGTAGCAGCCGTAACGGGAGATCGTTCGACGGCCGACGTAATTCAGCCGCATCGCTTGCCACTTCTCGCTGTCGGCAGCCTTGCCGTCCGCGGTGGCCAGCTCGACCTCGTCGCCTTTGATCTTCGACTTGGCGTGCGGATATTTGCGGCTGGCGAGCACTTGATCTGTGTCGGCCGTATTGAGTTGTTTCGAAAGATAGAGCTTCACCAACTCGTCGAGCGTGCTGTCGAACTGCCCTTTCGCAGTTGCGGGCGCCGCGAACTTCTCGGCACCCTTTTGCAGCAAGAAGGCGGCGATGTCCGCGGCCGGATCGATCTGCTGTCCCCCCTCCTGGTAAGGCTCGAGGAAGAGGTTCGGCATCCGCGAGAGCTTGTGGTAAGCCTGCGGATCGCGAATCCAGCTGTAGACCCAGGCAAAGCCCTCTTCGCCGGGGCGGATCTTCGCGTGCACGCGGCTCAGCTCGGGGCCGAACGTGGCGTGCGAATCGGGAAATACCTCGTGGCTGTGACAGGCGAGACAGCCCCGCTTCGAGAAGAGATCCTTGCCGCGCGCCGGATCGGGCGAGTAGCCCTCGGCGGGCTTCGCCTGGCGATAGTCCTCTGTGTTCGCGGAAAGGTAATGCGCGATGCCCACAATCTCGACCGGCTGGAGCTTGTTGGCCTGCGGATCGTCGAGGTTCGAGGTGTGGAAAAACTGGGGCATCCGCGTGGTCGGGCGGAACCGTTGGGGAAGCTCGACCCAATAGCTGATGAACTCGGGCGTCAGCTTCTTGCCGACGTGACGCAGCGATGGACCGACCTTGCGCATGTTGCCGGCGATTTGCGTCGGGTCGGCGGCGATCTTGGCCGCCTCGGCCTCGGTGGACGGCTCGAGCCGCAGATCGGGACCGATCGGCCGGGTCCCATCAAAGCCTTGAATCTCGTGGCAGCCGAAGCAGCCGTACTCTTTGATCAGGTTGTAGCCCTTGTACAACTTCGGCGCACTGGCACCGAAGGTCGGATGGACACCGAGTTCGACCACCGAGTGGTGGCACTTGATGCACGTCGATTCGCGCAGCCGCTCGGGCTGCATCGGGAATTCCCAAAAGTGATTGGAACTGTAGTGATATTTCTCGTGCCACTCTTCGTACTGGTAGGGATTGTTGGCCGTATGCGATGCGTCGCGGAACGACGTTCCCGACCCCTGCCCGTCATGGCAGATCGTGCAGCCGAACTTTTGCAACGGATGCGGGCTGGTTGCCGACACGTAGAGATCGGGATTGGGATGCGTTGCGAACGGATTGGGGTACTTGTCTTCGAGCACCATGTTGGAAAGACCGGCGCCGCTCGGATGGCCGAACGGGAACGACGGAACGTTGCCCGCTTCGACGCGGTCGATGCCGGCGTGGCAGGTGCGGCAGCGGTCAAACCGGGCCGTCCGGGCCATGCCGAGTTGAATCGTTAACGTCGGCAGCCAGTCCTGCGTGATCTTCAAGGGCGAGTTGAAGCCGTTGATGATCGGCCACTCCATGATCTGCTTCTTGAAGGACGAAAATCCGGTTGGAGCGAGCTTCGCCAGGGCCTTCTCGCGGAGGTCCAGGTCCGTGTTCAATTTGGTCAAAGCAGCGTTGGCGTCGTCGAGCGCCTTCTTGTAATTCTTGACGATCGCCTGGGCTTCATCGCGCTTGGCCTTTTTGGCCTGCATCTCGAGCTCGGCCTTGTCGACAATCTCCTGCTTCTGATTGAACTCTTTTTGCAGTTCGTCGAGATTGTCCTTCGGTAGACCGTCTCGCACTCCCAGATCGAAATCGGCCCGCGCCTTGTCGCGATAGGCGCGCACATTGCGCACCTGGCGGCTAATGAGGTCGAACTCGAGGTCGGCCTTGGCAAAGTCGCTCTCCGCCTGCTCGACCTTGGGCCGCTCTGAGGCATCGTTCAACTGGGCGTCGGCGGCCTTTTTCTTCGCCAGCAGGTCCGCCTCGGACGTCTTAAATTGCGGGCTTGTTTCGATAGCGTTGATCGCGGCGAGTTGCTTCTGGGTCTGCAGCTCCTCGAACTTGCGCTGGTAACCCGTCCATTCCCGCGCCTGGTCGGCCTGCATCATCCAAAGCGTCGTCAACAAAAGGAGCACGGAGCTGACGGCGAACACGACGTGCACTCTCTTGACGTCGCGAAAATTCGAGTCGGTAGCCGGCATCTCGTCTGAAACTCCCAAACGGATTCGCGAACGGATCCGCGTCTGTGCGCCCAGATATCAGGCAGCGCTCAGATATTGAAGAACCACTCCGGAATGCCGACCAGGTATTTCAAATTCACCGTCCAGCGGAGCACCATCTTGATCGGCAGGGCGGCCATCCAGAGCAGCAGGTTGGCGAACACCATGTAACGGATGAATCCCATCCGCGCGTAGAACTTGGCGAAGAACCGGGTCCGCGCCAACAGAGGCGGCATCAAAAAGAAGTACGCAAAAATCACCACGAACCCGAGCCACTCGCGCTTAAAGATGTACCACAGCTTGAGACCTGTCCCCGCGTCGGCTGGCGCCACCGGCAGCGACGAGTGCATCCAATTGAGCCAGAAATACTCCGACAGGTTGACGTTGTTGAGCACCTCCAGCTTGTGGACGTCCCAAAACTCGTAAATGCCGAAAATGTTCCAGTTGGGGCCGCGGAGGAACGTGCCGAGGATGATCGTCGCGATCCACAGCGGCAAAAACCCGAACATGAAGGTGAGGATCGCAAACGACCGCTCCTGGTAGGAGTAATAGCCGTTCCCCTTCTTATTGAAGTCGATGTACGGAATCGCCATCAGGCCGACGATGATCAAGCTGGGAAAGACGACGCCGGCCAGCCACGGGTCGTAATAGACGAGCATTTCTTGCAGACCCAGGAAGTACCACGGGGCCTTCGACGGATTGGGCGTTCGCACCGACGACGCCGGCTCTTCTAGCGGCGCCTGAAGCGCGATGCCCCACGCCACCAGCACGGCCGTCAGCACCACCATGCAGATCAGCTCGGTGTAGACCAGGTCGGGCCA
>DASZIA010000119.1:0-3328 GCA_035949535.1 Planctomycetaceae bacterium
GAGGCGATGGGCGAGGGAGACTCATCGTCCGCACGGCGTTGGCGTGTCGAAGTCCTTCGTTGCCGACGAGGAGCAGCCGGCGAAAGGTTTGCCCTCTTGGAATACGACGATGCGACGAATACTGTGCGTCCGATTGCTCCAATCGCTCCCATCGCGCCAGCCGTCTCTGCCCGACGAGCACGCGCTTAGTCCAAGGTCCAAAGTCCAAGGTCCAAGGTCAAAGACTGACGCGACAGCTTCTGAGTTTTCCGACCTTGGACTTTGGACTTTGGACCTTGGACTCCTCCGCGGCTTGGCTCACCGCTGCCGTCGTTACAGCCCGCTGGTCGGCGTTGAGGATTCGGAAACTCCCGATTCGCTCTTCGTAGACATCACCGGCGGTGCCCACCTTTTCGGCGGCGAAGCTCGGATGGCTCGACAAGTGGTCGCCGATTTTCGGCGCTGGGGTTTTGTTGCCCGCGCGACTGTCGCCGATACGATCGGCGCGGCCTGGGCGGTCGCACGCTCCGCGACGGGACCAGTCGTTGTTCCCCCAGGTCGCCAGGTGCAGGCTTTGAGCCGGCTACCGGTGGAGGCCTTGAGAATCTCTTCGGAAGTCGCGGAGGTTCTGCACGCTCTGGGGCTTTCGACTATTGGACATCTGGCCGCCCTGCCGCGGCAGACGCTTCCGTCTCGATTCGGTCCCGCGATTCTGCGTCGACTGGATCAGGCTCTGGGAAACATTCCGGAACCGATTGTTCCCGAACGACCAGAAGAGCCGATTGAAGCCGCGTATGGTTGCGAGCCGCCGATCGAAAGCCGCGCGGCAATCGAAATAATTTTGCAGCGGCTGCTCGCGCGGGTCATGAAACGGCTGCAGCTGCGGAACGCAGGAATTTTGCAACTCGATATCAAGCTGTCAGTTTCTGGAAAAGAGCCGACGCGTTTCACTGTCGGCCTGGTGCGGCCCTCGCTCAATCAAAAACGGTTGCGCGAATTGGTGCGGCTGCAGTTGGAACGCGTACAGCTGAAAGGCCGGTTGGCCGGCGCAACGCTTCGAGTCATTCGGACGGCGCTGCTGGATGCCGACCAGGCAGCCCTGTTTGAAACCACCGAACGCCGTCACATCCGCCGGGATCTCGATTCGCTCCTCAACCGGTTGAGCAATCGGCTGGGGCCGCGCGCGGTGCTTTGTCCGTGCTTGTCCCCCGACTATCAGCCTGAACGGGCCGTCGAGTACGCGACCTTGGCGGAACAAGCCTCCCAATTAAAGAGCCGCGCACGAAGTAAGCGGTCTCTTCGTGAACGCAATTCGCGAAACGGACAAGACAAAAAAGGCGGAAAGACCGCTTACTGCGTGCGCGGCTCTTTAGGCGGCTGCGAATCAATTCCGCGGCGTCCCCTGCGGTTATTTCCCGAGCCGGTGCCGGTGGAGGTCTGGTCGGTCGTGCCCGATGGTCCTCCCATTCGCCTCAATTGGGGCAACCGAGATCAACAAATCATTCGCTGCGAAGGTCCGGAAAGAATCGAGACGGGCTGGTGGCGTTTGCCCGCCATCCATCGCGATTACTTTCGGGCCGACACAGAAGATGGCCAACGGCTGTGGTTGTTCCACGCCCGAGACGAAGGATCGTGGTTCGTTCACGGAGAGTTTTGATGCGGGCTAGCCGCGTCGCGTTTGACTGGCACACAGGCAACTAGCCTACCTGCGCCGCCTATGGCGGACCGCTGACTTCGTGCGCGGCTCTTATAAGATGCCTGATCCTCCTGCTCCAAAACGGATCCGCGCTCCGCTAACGCCGCCGGCCGAGGAATCGGGGCCGGACGCGCGCGAGCCCCCGTTCCCCTACGCCGAGCTGCACTGCAAAACGAATTTCTGTTTTTTGGAGGGCGCTTCGCACCCTGACGAATTGGTGCAGCGGGCCGCTGAGCTGCGGCTTCGCGCGCTGGCGATCACCGATTTGAACAGTGTCGCCGGCGTCGTGCGAGCACAAGTCGCGGCCAAAGAGATCGGGCTGAAACTGCTCGTCGGATCGGAGATCACTCCCGTCGATGCGCCTCCCGTCGTGCTCTTGGCGACCGACCGGGCCGCTTACGGCCGCTTGTCGCAGTTGATCACGCGCGGTCGCCGCCAATCGGAAAAAGGAACCTGTCGGCTGACTTTCGCAGACGTGACCGAGTTCGCCGACGGACTGCTCGCTTGCGTCCGGCTTCCCGAGGCCAGCAACGAAGAAGCAGCCGATTGCCTGCCGCGATATCGTGAAGCGTTCGGCGAGCGGTGCCACTTACTGGCCGAGCTTTTCAGCGGGGCTGATGACCGTTTGCGCCTGCAAACGCTGAGGCGTGTCGCCCGGCAGTCTCGCTTGCCGGTTGTGGCGGCCAACGACGTCCACTATCACGATGCGTCTCGCCAGCCGCTGCAAGACGTGCTGACAGCCGTCCGTCACGGGACGACGGTCGCCGAGTTGGGGCATCGGCGATTTCCCAACGCCGAGCGACATCTCAAGTTCCCCGCCGCGATGCGACGGTTGTTTGCCGAGTGCCCGGAAGCCGTCTCGCGGACGGTCGAGCTGGCTGACCGCTGCACGTTTTCCCTCGACGAGCTGCGCTATGAATATCCGGAAGAGTTGTGCCCGGCCGGCCTCACGCCAATCGAGCACTTGTCGCGGCTCGCGTGGGAAGGGGGGCACTCTCGTTATCCCGGCGGCATCCCGGAAAAGGTTCGGAGCCTGCTGGAATATGAACTCAAGCTGATCGAAGAGCTGCAGTACGAGGCTTACTTTCTCACTGTTTGGGACCTGGTGAAGTTTGCGCGGAGCCGCGACATCTTGTGCCAGGGACGCGGCTCGGCGGCAAACTCGGTCGTCTGTTATTGCCTGGAAGTGACGTCGGTCGACCCGGACCGCATCGACTTATTGTTCGAGCGGTTCGTGAGCAAGGAACGTAACGAGGCCCCCGACATCGACATCGACTTCGAGCACGAGCGCCGCGAGGAGGTCATCCAATACGTTTACGAAAAGTACGGCCGCGACCGTGCGGGGATGACCGCCTCGGTCATCACTTATAGGCCGCGCTCGGCTGTCCGCGACATCGGCAAGGCGCTTGGCTATTCGCTGGAAGAGGTCGACGTGCTGGCCAAAACGCTCGAAAACTACAACGAAAGCGAAAAACTCGCCGGCCGCTTCCGCGAATCGGGCCTCGATCCCCGCACGCGGCGGGCCCGGCAGCTGAACGCGCTTGTCCAGCAGGTGCTCGGCTTTCCGCGGCACCTCTCGCAGCACGTCGGCGGAATGGTGCTGACTCAAAAACCGTTGTGCGAGATCGTGCCGATCGAAAACGCCTCGATGCC
>DASZIA010000120.1:0-21271 GCA_035949535.1 Planctomycetaceae bacterium
GAATCGCGCGATGGTGTGCGTACCATTGTTTCTTTGCGCAGTTGGCTGAATGCCTTCTTTTTCGGCGTCCGTCTGGCATGGCTGTCCCCTTTCTCGCTTGGCGTGATCGATGTTTTCGATCCCACTGCATTCCCTAGCGCGAGCCATGGCCATTTGTGACAGGAAATCCGAGAAAATCCGAAATTCGGCCTCTGGTCCAGGGGGATACTTCGGGCCGCGTGACTTAAAAGAGTCGCGCACGAGAAGTAAGCGGCCCTGCGCAGCCGGCTCATGGAAGCTAGCCACGCAGGTGCCAGAGAACGCGCCATGCGGCTGGCCCGCAATAAAAAAAGGAGGGCGACCCGCCTTGGCGGACCGCCCTCCTGAGAACAGGTTTAGTCGTCAGTGTGACTTACTTCTTCTTCCCGAAGCCCATGCGTCCACCGCGTTCGAGCGGTCGTTCGCCATGGCGGAATTCCCGGCGATCGTGCCGGAATCCAAAGTACCGGCCGTAGCTGTCGCCGACCGTGACGACCGGTTCGCAGGTCGTGCAGACCGGCGCCTCGACCACGACGGGTTCAGCCACGACAGGCTGAGCCACGACTTCGCAGCCGCAAACCGGGGCTTCAACGCAGCCGTAGCAGGGGTATCCGAAGCTGAACCGATCCCAGTACCGGTTGTAGCGGTAGTCTTTCCGGTAGTCTTTCCGGTAGTCTTTCCGATAGTCATTCCGGAAGTGGTCCCGGTGCTCCCGGCCCATTCCCATTTTCCCTTTGGGGCCGCCCATTCCGCCTTTGGCGAAGGCCTGAGAGGCCGAGTCGACGCTGGCGAACAAGGTCAAAGCAAACGCGATGGCCGAAACGGCCAGAGTGGTTTTGCGGGTCATGACAAGCTCCTAAATCTTTTGGCAGATATGGTTTACGGTCATCTCGGTGTTGCCGGTTCCGAGTTCCGTTTCTTTGTTTCTTACACTCTGCCAAGCGAAGGAGCCGCCGGTCTGTTACGGCAAATCGAGACGGTTTCCCCGTGATCGGGGAAACGACAGGGCGAGGGCCATTTCCCCCGAGCTTTTCTCGATAAAACGCGAGTCCCGTCCCGGCCCGCCCTTCTCCCTCGCCCAGTCCGCTGGGAGAGGGCCGGGGTGAGGGCCGAATCGGAATCTGTAACCACAGAGGCACCAAGGGCACGCAACTCTCAACGGATTTTGTCTGGCTTGGTGACCTTGGTGGCTTGGTGGTTCGAATCCCTCCTCGATTCAAGATGGGACCGATCTCGCGCACGTGTCCCGTCCCACCGCCGACACGATTCCACCCGAGTGGTCCGAAGACCTTGGACTTTGGACTCTGGACATTGGACTCAAATGAATGTGTCCCATCCCGCTCCCGAGGGGGGTTGGGTCACCAATTTGGCGGGTCATCTTCCTATTGAAAAAATGTGACCCGACCCGACCCCTAGTGAAAGTACCTAGGGTCTTGTGTCCCGTCCCATGTCTGGATTTGTCTGCATCAAGATCGTTAACCACAAAGTCACCAAGAGCACCAAGGCGTACGCGACTCACAGCGGATCTGTCTGGCTTGGTGACCTTGGTGGCTTGGTGGTTCGAATCCCTCTGGGACTGATTGCGACTCTTCTTACGCGCACGTGTCCCGTCCCACGGCCGGGAGCCAAGTGTCGCCGGACTAAAGTTTCGCACAGGAGGCAACAGAGGGAACGGAAGGGGGAGGATCAACGTAGTCTGACCTCTGTTGCCTCAGTTACCTCCTGTTCAAAAATCCTCGTCCGGGCTTGCCGGGGATCCTTTCTCCCTTAGTGAAAAAGGATCCCCACCCCGGCGGGGATCCAGATTTCGTCCCCGGCGGGGATGTTTTCCCCACCAAGGACGTTTTCGGTCGCCACCGCGTGACGAAATAACAGTGGGACGAAATCGATGTCCCGTCCCAGCCCGTGTCCCGTCCCGGGCCCCACGTCAGGTGGGGCAGATTCAAGCGGACCCCCCTCGCCCGTTCGCCTCGGACCGCTTCGGACCCGAGTGGTCCGAAGACCTTGGACCTTGGACCTTGGACTTTGGACTCAAATGAATGTGTCCCGTCCCAAGGTCCGAGTCCCGTCCCGATTCCGGTGGCCGAACCCTGTCCGCCGGGTCGAGCGTTATCGGCTGGACCCACTCCGAGCGGTCTGGTCAACCAAGGGTGGCGCGCCATCCTCCAGCCTACCACGCCCGGTGAAACTTGCCGAGCCCGAGTTTCTACGTCCATGTAAACAACTCGGAAAATATTCGGCTCCGGGTCGCACAGGAGACGTCCCATGTCCGGATTCATCTGCATCAAAATCTTTAACCACCAAGTCACCAAGAGCACCAAGGTTGAGACGTTTCCAAAAGCGACTTGCCGTGCTTGGTGTCCTTCGTGCCTTGGTGGTTCAAAAGCCTTTCCGAGATAAGGTGGCAGAGCTTGCCACCTTTCTGATCTCTGTCGCGTCCGTGGCCTCCTGTTAGGCGCTTTCCGGCCGCGGGAGCCCTCTGGTACGTGTTCGGACCGGAATTTGAACAGGAGATCGCAGAGTTCACAGACGAAATTCCCAGTCTCGGCCCTCTGTGGTCTCCGTGACCTCCTGTCAAACGCCTTTACGTGCGGCCCCGGCCGGCGCGCACCCCTCTCCCCGGCAATTCAGTCCGTACGTCTTCGACTTTGGACTTTGGACCTTGGACTTTGGACTCAAATGAATGTGTCCCGTCCCAAGGTCCGAGTCCCGTGCCGATTCCGGTGGCCGAACCCTGTCCGCTGGGTCGAGCGTTATCGGCTGGACCCACTCCGAGCGGTCTGGTCAACCAAGGGTGGCGCGCCATCCTCCAGCCTACCACGCCCGGTGAAACTTGCCGAGCCCGAGTTTCTACGTCCATGTAAACAACTCGGAAAATATTTCGGCTCCGGGTTGCACAGGAGACAACAGAGGTAACAGAGGGGAAGCGAAAGCATTTGCCACTGATCTCGGTTGCCTCGACTCGACTGAGCTCGCCGAAGTCAGTTACCTCCTGTTCAAAAACCTTGCTCTGGCAGCTGCTCAGAGCGGCGCCGGGGATCCTTTCCTCCTATTGAAAAAAGGATCCCCATCACCGGCGGGGATCCAAATTTCGTTCCCGGCGGGGATCTTTTCCCCAGCGGCCAGTTTTGACTCGCCGCCCGGAGTGGCCTCCTGCGGTCACCTGCTCAACTGATCGACTGCTCCAACGTTAACGTGTCCCGTCCCATGTCCGGATTCATCTGCATCAAAATCCTTAACCACCAAGTCACCAAGAGCACCAAGGTTGAGACGTTTCCAAAAGCGACTTACCGTGCTTGGTGTCCTTCGTGCCTTGGTGGTTCAAAAGCCTTTCCGAGATAAGGTGGCAGAGCTTGCCACCCTTCTGATCTCTGTCGCCTCCGTCATCTCCTGTTAGGCGCTTTCCAGCCGCGGGAGCCCTCTGGTACGGGTTCGGACCGGATTTTGAACAGGAGATCGCAGAGTTCACAGAGGAAATTCCCAGTCTTGGCCCTCTGTGGTCTCCGTGACCTCCTGTCAAACGTCTTCACGTGCGGCCCCGGCCGGCGCGTACCCTTGCCCCCTGCGGCGATTCAATCCGTACGTCTTCAACTTTGGACTTTGGACCTTGGACTTTGGACCTGTCTTCAGCAGGCCTTGGCCTCTAATCCAATTGTCCCGCGAGTGATCGATTCGCCAAGTGGGAATTTTCGAGTTGCTTGCGAGTATTTCTTGTCGGCGTCGGTCGATGTGACCGGAGTGCCCACCGCGTTTCCGAGAAAACGGTCCTTTAAGGGTGTTCGCAGAAAACGTTTGGGTTTCGCGGAATTACGACCGAATGCCGACCTTAATGATTACCACTGCCATATCGCGGTCCTCGCCGATCGTCTTCGCTTGGACTTAAACTAGCAAATCGTTGGGTCTTGAAACCGCGGTCCAGAAATCACCCGGTTACGGCACAATGCTCTACACTGAAATCTCGCAGCTGACCGGTAAGGCTCACGGCTGAAAGTTGGAGTCCTCGAAAATGACGCTCAGCAATCGACGGCAGTTCGTGAAGAAAACGGCGTTCGCCGCAGGTGCACTTTACGCTCGCCCAACGAAGGTGCTTGCCGAATCGTTGTTTACCGGCGAAGGGCCCCAGCAGAATTCGCTCGCCGCGGCGGCAATTCGCAAGTTCGCTTCCGCGATTGCGGGTCGCGTCATCACGCCCGAGGCGACCGACTATGAATCGTCGCGCCGGGTTTTCAACCGCGCGTTCGATCGGCGTCCGGACTTGATCGTGCGCTGCGCAGGCGCGTCCGACATTGCACGCTCGCTGGATTTTGCACGGGCCCACAATTTGCCGCTGGCTGTGCGCGGCGGAGGCCATAACCGTGCGGGACTCAGCGTATGCGATGGCGGCGTCGTCATCGACCTCGGCGCAATGAACCGCGTCCAAGTCGACGCAGACAAGCGCGTGGCCCGCGCCCAGGCAGGTGCACTGGTGCGCGATCTCGACCGCGCTACGCAGCGCTTCGGCCTGGCCACGACGTCGGGCGGCTGCCCGACTGTGGGAATTGCCGGCCTGACGCTCGGCGGAGGAACGGGGTTCTTGATGTCGAAGTGCGGCACCGCCTGCGACAACCTGATCTCGGCGAAACTTGTGACTGTCGATGGAAAGGAGCTGGAGGCAAGCCAGAACTCTAATCCCGACCTCTTTTGGGCGATTCGAGGGGGCGGCGGAAACTTCGGTGTGGCGACCGCGCTTGCCTACCGTCTGCATCAGGTCAGCGAAGTTTTGGCAGGGACGCTGACGTACACCAACGCGCGAATCCCCGAGCTGCTGGAAGTTTTTGCGAATCTCAGCGAGCGGGGGCCCGACGAACTGCGTCTTGGGGCCGCGGTCCTACCGTCCAAGCAGGGGTCCGCCTTCCAGGTGCTTGCGTTCTACTCCGGTTATCCGCGCCACGGGATTGAGTTGCTCCGCCCGCTGCGAGCGCTCAAGCCGCAGGAAGACAATGTGCGCGTGTCGTCGTATCTGGACGTCCAGTCCAACATCAATCCCGCTGCGCCGGTCCCGCATTTTCAAACGGACCTGATCCTTCCGAAACTGAGCGCGCCTGCAATTGCGACGCTTACCACGGCAGCCCACGATGCACCACCAAACGCCAGGGTCTTTATTTTCCCGTGTGCCGGGGCCGTGACGCGCGTCAATGTCGCTGACATGGCGTATCCCTGGCGTCAGCCGGGTTACGAATTAGACATCATGTCCAGCTGGAACGCTGCGGCAGGCAAGCCGAATGCCGTGCAATGGGTCAAGACCCTGCGCGACAAGTTGCGCCCTCTTGCCCGAGGCGTGTACGTTAACCAATTGGGTGAAACGAGCGATGAACTCGTGAGGGCGGGATATGGTTCGAACTACGCTCGCTTGGTGGAAATCAAGAAAAAGTATGATCCAACGAACGTGCTGCGTAGCAACCAGAACATCAAGCCGGGTTAGTTCGGTGTCCTGCAGCGTCAACGGCCGACACGACTGGCTGCGGTCGTTCCTGAGCCGCGACGTGGAGCGGCGTCCCGAAATACGGTTTCCGGCGCACTTATCGGTCGATTTTCGCCTATTGCAGAAAACGGTTGAGATTGCGGGTCGAGCCGCCACGTGGAAGTGGTCCACGGGCAGCAGGCGCTCGAGGCGAGTCTGTAGCCACGGGGCGCGTTTGACTCCCTGGCATTTGGGACAGGCAACTCGCGACAGGAGTCGTACGACACCCGTTGGTAACCACTGCGTCCGCAAGCATCGACATGGCCTCCCAATTGGAGCTTGATGCGGATTGCTTCCGGTCGCTAAACATTGGCCGTCGGCACTGAATGCGAACGACGACAGCTCCGTCATCCCGGCCGCGCGAAGAGCCGGATCAGCTCCGTCATCCGGGCCAGGTGATAGTCGTCGTGCGCTGCGATGAAGGCCAGCATGTCGACCAGGCGCATCGGCACCTGGAGCCGCGGGTGCAGAGCCGTCCGGCGGAAATCCTCGTCGTCGAGCCGGTCGAGGCGATCGACAAACGCCGTACGCTCGCGGCGAAAGTCGCTGAGGATCGCGGCGAGGGGCGTCGCGTGATGGTTGGCCTCGTGAGTCTTGCGATTGCTCAGGTCCGCGGACCGCAGCGTGGGGGTGGGACCGGTGTCTCGCCAGTCCGTTTTCAGGAAATCCTCGAGCCGCCCGTGGTGGAGCGCTTCAAGATCCAGCAAGTGTCCGGCGTTCTCCTGGACCGACCAGGTGGTGGCTGGCTCGCGCCGCGTCAGGACGTCGGGGCTTAATGCGCGCAGCTTTTCTTCCAGCCGCGCCGGCGCGCCGCGCAGACGCTCGATCAGGTCCGGATACCAGCCCACCGGGAAATCGAAATTAAACCGCCGCTCGAACCACGGGACCTTGGCCGCCATGATGTTGCCCTCGTGTTGTGCGTTCGTAGGTCGCGCCGGTCACGATCTTCGTCATTCTACCTGCGTTGCGCCGCACTCGGCCGCCTCGCAAAAGCGACCCACTCCTTTACCGCAGCAGGCGACTCCCTTGACAGGAACACCCCAGTCCTGATAATGATGTATACACATCAATTTAAAATCCAGCCGAATTGACGATCCCTATGCCAAAATCAACCAGCGTGCCCCGACCTTGCGCCTGTACCACGGTTCGCCGCGCCTCGCGGATCTTGGCCCGGGTGTTTGACGTAGCCCTCGAACCCGCGGGACTGAACATCACTCAGCTCGCGCTCCTGCGTGCCGTCCAGCGACACCCGGGAGAGCCACTCATGCGCGTGGCCGAGGATCTGTGCATGGACCGCACATCGCTGTACCGGGCTGTCACTCCCATGCAGCGCGACGGCTGGTTGAATGTCTCCGCCGGCGCCGACGGGCGCTCACGGGCCGCCGAACTCACTCGCAAAGGACTCCAGGTTCTGGAGGCCGCCGATCCCGTCTGGATACGAACGCAGACGGCGATCATCGAGCGCTTCGGCCGGGCCAAATGGCCCGCGCTCGTCGGCGACTTGGAGCGGCTCGCCGCCTGTGCCCGCGATGCTGGATCGTCCCCTGCCATCGAAAGAACGTGACCACATGCGCGATTCTCGGAAGTTGACCAGAGTGCGCGTGCCGCGATCGCCGCCCCCCTCCAAACGTAGCTCATCGGGAGCGGTTGGATCATAGTGCCAAAACATTGGCATAAAAGTGGTGCAAAAGGAACACCCATGCAAAAACTCAAGAACCGCCAACGCGGTGAGCTGCGAGCGATCTTTTGCCAGTTCGCCATCTCCGCGATTGGTTCTGCTTTCCCTGTGGTGCTTCTCTTTGTTATGTGCTTTGCCGTAGGGGGTGCGCTGGCCCGACTCAACGTCATCCATCGTGAGCCAGAACAGGCTTTTGAAGCCGAAAAGCGGACCGCAACCCACGAATCCCTTGTCAGGGATGCCAAATTCCTGAAGGGGCAAGAGGCGATTATGATTGAGCAACTCAAGGTGGACCGGGCGGCGACACCCAAGACGGCACTCATCGAGGAAAGAATCAAAGAACGAGAAGCCGACTTGGCCGATATTCAAAAGCGACTCAAAAGCCGGTAGGAAACACCCATTTTCAAGCTCCGCTCAAGCCGCTTTTCGAAGACGAGCCGCTCTCGGAGTTGGAGCAGCGAGAGCTTTTGCGGCAGGCCGGCCGCAGGGCGGGCTGGGACGATCCGGAGATGGACGCCTACGATCGCCAGGCCTAAGGTCTGACCAACGCAGCCCTCACTCTGCACCCTCTCCCAGCAGACTGGGAGAGGGAAAGACTGCCCTCACCCCGTCCCTCTCCCATCGGAATGGGAGAGGGCGAAATGCGCTGGCTACTCGTCGGCGGCGATGATGCCCGAAAGCGTCGCCAGGTCGGTGCGGATCAAGTGCGACACCCAGAACAAGCAGGGGAGCCCCAGCAGACTGACGGCGCTGAAGATCGCCATCGACCTTTCCGCACCGGCAGGGAGGACGTCTTCATTGAAGAGACTGTCCGCCACCAGCGCCGCGATTCCCAACAAAGGCACGAGAGCGGCGATAACCAGATAGACGGCGTTGCGCCGACCCATCCGGCGCAGCAACGGCGCGTCGTTCGCGGCTCGATCTAAGTCGGCAAGCAGGAAGACGGGGTACAGCGATCGGAGCGAGAAGAGCGAGACGATGAAGAACGGATACGACGCCGCGACAAATCCGCACAAAAGCAGCGAAAAGAAAAAGCGAAGCATCGCCGACGTGGGCAGCTCGGCACGCACCAGTCGCAGGCTGATCGGATAAACGCAGGCCGCGATCCCCCATTCCACCAGACTGATCAGCCCCACCAGGCGGCCTAACTCTAAACAACGGTGTCGCAGTTTGCGGCCGCGTTCCGGTTCCAGCTGCCGAGCCTGGCATTGCCTGAGACCTCGGTAAACCGAGAATCCCAGATACCAGAATAGCGCGGCCCCCACCGGATAAGCCACGCCGTTGATGATGCCTTGCGTACGCTGGAAGACCGGCTCGAGGGGGCCGAGCTTCGAGACGATTTCCGACAGATTGTGCATGTAGTTGAAGACGCCGCCCAGCACATTCGGCAGGCCGGCCGCGACGAAGACGATCAGCACGGCGTACTTCCGCAGCAACACGCGCCAGCTTCGCTTGGGCGGGAAGAGGAGTTCGCAGGCTTTCGGGTCCATGCAAAGTTCGAGGCGACGGGCCATCTCGAGCCCGCTCGACCAGCGGTCTGCTCGGTCGGGGGCCAGCGTCGTCTCGAGCAAGGGCGGCAGCCCCTCGGGACAGTCGGGCAGCTGGCTGACCTGCGTCGGATCGATTGGGGCGTGCCGCCGCTGGATCATGGTCTCCAACGTCGCGGTCCAATCGCCTTCGACCGCCTCATCATGAAACGGGCGAAATCCGGTCAGGAGCTCCCACAAGACGATTCCGAGAGAGTACAGATCGCTGCGCCCGTCGAGCGAATCGGCCCGATGCGTGCCCGTCGGCTTGCACGCTTCGAGCTGCTCGGGCGACATGTACGCCAGACTGCCGCCGAAATACGCTTCGGGGGTCGCGCCGGTGACTGCGCCGCTATAGCTGACATTGAAGTCAGCCAGCTTGGGCGAGCCTTCGGGTGTGACGAGAATGTTGGCCGGCTTCACGTCGCGGTGCAGCACCCCGAGCCGATGCGCATGATCCAACGCCCGTGCGGTTTTTGCGCCGAGCCGGCAAACCGCTTCAGGCCAGGTCGCGGCCGCGGTCCAAGCGCGCAGTGAGGATCCGCTCGGTCGCGACTCGCCGCGGCGCACGAGCCCTTCATCGATCGCCATCAAAAGCAGCTTGCCCGCGCGCTCCTCGTGTGGAGTCTCTCGCACGCGATGAATGACCGACTGAAGCGTGCCGCCCGCGACGTACTCCATGTACAGCAGGCGCAGCTTGCGTTCGGGCAAGGGACGCTGATCGTAAACGCGGACGATATGGTCGTGGTCGAGCTGGGCCAGCGTTTGCGGCTCGGTGCTGGTGTCGGTCGCCACTTTGAGGGCCACGAGTCGCTGCATCGATCGCTGCCGCGCGAGAAATACCTTGGCAAAGGCCCCCGTCCCCAGCTCGACGAGCAGATCGAAGTCGTCAATCGTCTCGCCGGAGTTGATGCTTCCCAGTCGCCGCTTCTTGTGGCTTTTCTGGAACGAGGTCGTCTCGTAGGTTTTGAGCCCCAAGACCGAGGCCAGTTCGGCGGTCTGGCCGGGGAATTCCAGCAAATAGGCTTCGGCCGAGACCTCGTCACCGCTCTGCTTGCGGATGTGGAACTCTTCGTAAATCAGGTCGCAGGGGACCCGACCGCCGGCGAGCTCGGGAAATTCGGCCAGATACTCAGAGAGCCGTTTGGGGCAGCCGCGGGAGAGCCAGCGATACTCGAGATCGACCTTGATGAGTTCCACCAGCGTCAGGCGCCGAATCTCGCCCGACTGCGGCAGGAAGGGTGTGAGGTCGGGCGGTGTGTCGGACGCCTCCCACGCGGAAACGAACGCATCGAGAAACCCTGCCAAGACGTCCATCGACTGGCGCGCTTGATCGAGCATTAAGCTTCCAGACGATGACGACACGCCGGCCTCAACCAAGGTTGATGACGCTCACGGGGCAGTCTCGGTCCCAAGCCGCTTATCATAAGCGGCGATCCGTTTTGCGAACACGGCGCCTGCACTGATCCTGAGGCACGGCCGGCAACCATCTCGACCCCGTGCCGGCTTGCCAGTATGCTGGGGCAGGTTTCTGTGAGCGCCGCCGATTTGCGAGACAATGATGGATGAGGTCGCCGCCGAATTTGCCGCACGGATCCGCAACAAGGAGACCCAGGCGCTGGTCGAGTTTATCGAGCTGCGTAAGCCCCAGTTGCTGGCTTTTATCGAACGAAATCTGAGCACCTCGCTCGGGCGAAAACTCGAGGCGACCGACATTCTGCAGGAAGTCAGTCTCAGCGCCGTCGGCTCGCTGGCGACGTCCGACTTGGGCGACCGTGACCCTTTCTCGTGGCTCTGTCAGCTGGCGGAGCACAAAATCATCGACGCGCATCGGAAGCTCGTCGCCGCCCAGAAACGCTCCGCCGATCGTGAGCTGCAGGCGCCGGCAAGCAGCGTCGATAACACGCAACGCGGCGGTTTTATCGACATGCTCGTAGTGAGTATGACAACGCCCAGCGGCGCCCTTTCTCGTGACCAACGCGAATTCCGTCTGCAGCAGGCGCTGCAGAATCTGCCGGAAGAATCTCAACAGGCGCTGCGATTGCGTTATGTCGAGGGGCTCCCGTCGAAAGAAATCGCGTCCCGGCTGCAAAAGACCGACGGGGCAACCCGCGTGCTCCTCACGCGAAGTTTGGCCAAACTGCAAGAGCTTCTGCGGCACGACAGCGAGTTCGCCAGTTTCATCAACCCGCCGAGATATGACACGGAATAGAAAACGGCCGGGAGGTCAGATCAACCCCCCGGCCGCCTTCAACCGGCTGCCCTTCCGGCTGTGAATCACAAGCACCTGCGGCCAGAAACCGATACTGGTCTTTTGGTTACAAGCCCCACGGCGCGTCGCTTGAACGGAGACTCTCCCTTTCAGAGCGAAATCGCCGCCGATTTGCTACACGCAAATTTGGGCGTCTTTTGAGAATTCAGGGTCACGCTATGAAGCGACGTGTGACCGAATCGCGCAGCGGCACGTCGGCTGCATCTCACGAGGATGCTGACAGAGACGACCTCACTTGAGTTGGCCGACGTCGCGTGCAATTCTTGAGTGCCGGGCACAAGATTTGGGCTGCGGCTTGCGGGGCCCGTCCGTTTGCGTGCTCAATTGTCACTGTTAATTTTGTGGGTAGCTTTGTCTCGCGGCAGGCGCTGCTACACAATAGATCCGCCGGCGCCGGTTTCTGCCAGACGTGGAACTCGCTTTACCCGACAGGATTTGCGTTAGGTGATGATAGAGATATGCCTGAGATGCAAATCTTTGTGCTACATCCAAGCCATATGCCGGCTCCGATTGTGAGACTCCATGAAGGAGTGAATCTCGTTGGCCGGGATCCGATCTGCAACGTGATCCTGTCCGATTACTCTGTCTCGCGATTCCATGCCGAAATCTTGATTCGGGAGGCAACGATCAGCGTGCGTGATCTCGACAGCCGCAACGGAACTTATGTCGAGGGAAAGCGAGTCCAGTCGGCGGACGTTCAAGCCGGACAGCAACTCCAGTTTGGGTGCGTGCAGTTGCAGATCGCCAAGAGCGCTGCGAATGACGCGGAATTGGGGTCCGAGTTGGAGACGCAAAGCGTCAGCGACGTGTTCGAGTGGCTGTCGACCGATTCTGGCAAGGTGCCGCTGACAACAGCCGAACGCCGTGTCTTCGATCTGATCCTTTCCGGCCTCGCCGAAAAGGAGGTTGCGCACCACCTGGAGATCAGTCCGAACACCGTGCACTGCCACGTTCGCAAGATTTACGACGCGTTCGGCGTCAGTTCTCGCGCCGAATTGATGGCGCGGTTTATTCGGCCGCCCAGCGGCAGCTCGGGCGCGCCCGAAAAGACAGGGCCGATGAGTCCCGGGCCATAGCACCCGTTGCAGCCGCGCGGACTGTGGAACAGGCGGCCGCAAGCTGATAGTCTCATCGCTTTACGGGCCTGCGCCGCAATTGCCATTTCGGCGGGGGCCGTTCCGATTCAGAGCGCGCGGTCGCGCATTTTGAGGTGCAGCATGAAATTCGCGCAGATGTTCGTGTTGGCAATTGGCCTCGGTCTCTCGTATCGGGCGGCACAAGCCGGCGACTGGCCGCAATGGCGCGGTCCCGAACGCAACGGAATCTCCCAGGAAACCGGGCTGCTCAAGGAATGGCCCAAAGAAGGGCCCCACCTCAATTGGCAGGTCAAGGATCTCGGGGACGGCTATTCGACACCGTCGATTGTGGGCGAGCATCTGTATCTGATTTCCAATAAAGGGATGGAGGACGAGAGTGCTCACGCCCTGAGCGTCAACGATGGTCGGGTGATCTGGACGCGGCGACTGGGAAAAGTCGGCCCAAACACGAAACAGATGCCCTACCCAGGCGCCCGATCAACTCCGACGGTCGACGGCGACCTCGTGTATGCATCAGGGTCCGATGGCGATCTGGCCTGCCTCGACGCGAAAACGGGGGATGTCCGCTGGCACAAGAGCCTGCGCAGCGACTTCGACGGACAGCCGGGAATGTGGGCCTACTCCGAGTCTCCGCTCGTCGATGGCGATGTGCTGGTCTGCACGCCGGGCGGCAAGACGGCAACACTCGTTGCTCTCGACAAGAAGTCAGGCACTGTCATCTGGAAATGTCCGTTGCCCGAAGCGGATCAGGCTGCCTATGCGTCGGTGATCGCGGTCACCACGGGTGGCGTCAAACAATACGTGCAGTTCCTTCAGAAGGGTTTGGTCGGCGTTGACGCCAAGACGGGCAAGTTTCTTTGGCGATACGACAAGACCGGCAAGGGCCCGGCAAATATCCCCACGGCCGTCGCGTATCAGAATTACGTCTATAGCGCTTCGGGTCGCGGGGGGTGCGGCCTGGTCGAGCTAAAAACCAAGGACCAAACCGTCCGGGCCGACGAGGTTTACTTCAACAGGAAGCTTCCGAACGCCATCGGCGGAGCAGTCGAAATCGAGGGCTTTCTTTACGGAACGTCGACAGGCGGACTGCAGTGCGTCGAATTCACCACAGGGAAGCAGAAGTGGCAAAATCGCGGAATCGGCATCGGCTCGATCTGCTACGCCGAAAGACGGCTTTACGTGCATGGCGAGAACGGTGAGGTCGCTCTGGTCGAGTGTTCTTCGGAGGGATACCACGAGAAGGGTCGCTTCTCGCCTCCGAATCCACCGACGCGCCGCAAGGGGCAGGCCTGGTCCTACCCGGCCCTGGCTGACGGCAAACTTTATATCTACGACTTCGGCACGCTGTGGTGCTACGACGTGAAGGGGAAGACCGCGGCGGCAGAGACTCGCGTCACGCGGTGAGCTGTTCGCGAGACCTTCCGCCGCGTCGTGAGAACTGGCGAGCGGCCAGCGTAAGCTGGCTGGTGCTTCGCATTTCGGAAGAGAGTGTCACGTGCGCAACATCCTATTCCTGAGCCTGCTCCTGATCCCGCTGTGCGCCGAAGTTCGCGCGGAGGACGCTGCAGCGCTGGTCTCACGCGGCGTACAGAAGTTCCGCAACAACGATATCGCGGGCTCGCTCGCCGATTTCGACCGGGCGGCTGAGCTTGATCCGAAGTTGGCGCCGCAGCTTTGGCAGCGCGGGATTGCCGACTACTACGTCGGCAAATACCGCGAGGGCCGGCGTCAGTTCGAGCTGCATCAAACGGTGAATCCGCATGACGTAGAGAACGCCGCCTGGCATTTCCTCTGCGTGGCTCGTCTTGATGGACTCGAGGCTGCGCAAAAGTCACTGCTGAAAGTCGACAAGGCGCGCGATACCCGCGTGCCGATGCCCGAAATCTACGAAATGCTGGGGGGCCATGGTTCACCGGAGTACGTGCTCACGGCCGCGCTGCGCGACGGCACCCCCCAGGCCGAGCTGTATGCGAACCTCTACGTCGGGCTCTTTCTCGAGGCGATCGGCGACAAAGGCCCGGCGCAACCTTACATTCGCCGAGCGGCCGCCACCCGAGGTCCCCGCAGCTTCATGCGCGATGTGGCGAAAGTTCATCTGCGCCAGCGGCACTGGGATCCCTGACAACTGTCATTCGCCGAGATGACCCGGTCGGCGCGACGTCAAGCTGCTCGGCGCGAGGCGGAGTCACGAAGCGAAACGTCCGCTGGTGAAGAAGTGGAATTCGCAGTCCCCGGCGCAATTCGTGGGGCGGAGGTCCGATTTCCCTCGTAGTCGGTCCAGCACCGCCGCTCCAAATCGAACAGCTTGCAGCGGGCCGTCGTGTCCACGTGATAGCGGAGCGACCATTTCTGGACGATGATTTCGGGAAACGAGGTTTCCAGCAGGGTCTCTCCATTGCTCAGATTGTAGAGCGGAATGCCGGGGCGCACGTGGTGCGCGGGGTGTTCCATAATGCGGTGAAACACCAGGTTCGTGTAACCGGGAAAGACGACGTGCACCGCCGATTCGATCTGCATTTGCTGGGAGTCGACTCGCTCATCGGCGGGAATCCAGCCGATTTGGGGATGCATGTGGTGCAGGAAAATGACCGAGGACATCAAAAGATTGAACACCAGGAAAGGAACGACACAGCACGCCAGGAGCGACAATCCAAGCTCATAAGCGCCGCAGGGTTCCGGGCTGAGAGCGTACGTCAGGCCGGCAATGCCGCTAGGGAAAATCACCAGCCAGGCCGAGACGGCCAACAGATCGAGCACATATTCCCTGCGGTAGCCGCCGATCTCGCGGGGACGGGGATAAAACAACTTCTTCCACCAGATGTCGCACAGGTAGTACCAAAAGTGCCCGGCGAACGTGTGGAAGAAACGGTAACGGAGCTGTTGCAGGCGGGAAAGTCGTGCGAATTCGGCAAGGCTCAGCGGCTCCCACACATAATCTTTTTCTCGGCGATTGGTATAGCGATGATGAATGCGATTGTGGCCCAGCTCCCAGAGACTGAAGGGATGCAGCGACGGCAGGAAGGCGAGCGTGCCGAGCAAGCGATTCAGCCAGCGTCGCGGCGTGAGGCTCTGATGGCAGGCATCATGGCCAATCACGAAGAGCAGCGAGGTGAGGATGCCCGCCAAAACCGATAATGTGAATTTCAACGCCAGGCCGGGGGTCAGCAGGCAGGCGCCGACGACCGTGACGTACCCCAGGACATCCATGACAAACAGAGCAATGCCCTTCACGCTGGAGCGCGCATGAAGGGCCCGAAGCGCATGTCTTTCAAAATCCATCGCGATCAAGGCCTTGATCGAGGTCGACGATCCATCCGGACTCGTCCGAAGAGCGAGCAACGGCGCGATTGCTCGGTGCCGATCTGGAGGGGCGTGTGGTGTGTCGCTGATTCTGTCCGCGGCGCGAAGACCAGTTTCGCCACATTGCAAATAGAGACGGCCATCCTCCGCGACACAAAACGGCCGTCGGCGCCGGATTCCTTTCCAGATTCCCTGGATCAAGTGACGACTGGGGACGGATTGCCGGGAGAGGCCCTGTGACTGGTTCGAGTGAAGGATTCCCAGCAAGTGATCAGAAGACCGGTGGGAAAACACCTTCCGACGCCGGCCGACTGCCCCTCGATCGAGTCGATGTTTGGGTCATTTCGCTCTGCGAGGCCCCAAATCGGCCCGATCCGGCTCGCTGGTTGTCGGCTGACGAGCGGGCTCGTGGCGATCGGTTCGTCTTCGAGCGCGATCGCCGTCGATTTTGCCTGGGTCGCGGGGCCTTGCGGGGCATTCTTGCGAGCTATCTGCGCTGCGACCCCGGCGAGATCGCGTTTGCGTATGGCGATTCGGGCAAGCCACGGCTCCAGGTCGCAGACTCGGCGATGGACGTGCAATTCAATGCCTCCGGCTCGGCCGATCTGGCCGTTTGTGCCGTGACATGTGGACAAAGGTTGGGCGTGGACATCGAGCACGTGCGGGACGATTGTGATCAAGATCTCGTTTGCTACGCGTTTTCAGCAGATGAGCGGGCGGAGTTTGCGCGACTTCCGTCTGACGAGCAGGCCGGCGCCTTCTACCGGGCCTGGACCCGCAAGGAGGCCTATTTGAAGGCGACTGGATGCGGATTGTCGCGGCCACTGGAGTCATTCACTGTCGGCGTGGCACTGGGCGATTCGCCGCGTCTGATCCGCGACGATTCCGATCCGGCAGCGCATCAGAATTGGTCGTTTGCAGATTTTGATCCGGCGCCAGGCTGGGTGGGTAGTTTAGTCGTTGCCGGGCATTCGCGGCCCCTGCGAAGACTCGAATGGAACGGTTAATTGCGCAAGTCGACCTGATTGCGACTCGCCGCACGCAGCCGTAGCTCAACTCGTACGCCTGGCGGTTTTGGTGGGCTTTGGCATTGCGCGTGCGCTCTTTACCGTTCGCGGCAGGTCCCACAGCATCCGCGTGATGAGCGCGGTCCAGCCGGTCTGATGGCTCGCTCCGCAGCCTCGTCCGTTGTCGCCGTGGAAATATTCGTAAAACAAGACGTGGTCGCGCCAGTGCGGGTCGTCGACGAATTGGCGGACAGTCCCATTGCAAGGACGGCGGCCCTTCGAATCGGCGAGGAAAATCTGCGCGAGGCGAGCCTCGACCTCTCGGGCGACGTCTTTGAGTGTCAGCTTGCGGCCGGAACCGGTCGGGCACTCAACCTGAAAGGCGTCGCCGTAAAAGTGATGATAGCGCTCGAGCGCCTCGATGAACAAGAAATTGATCGGCATCCAGATCGGCCCGCGCCAGTTCGAGTTTCCACCGAAGACGCCCGTGGTCGATTCGCCCGGTTCGTAGTCGACGCGGTGCTCGTCGCCGTCGGATTGCAGGACAAACGGATGATCCTTGTGGACGCGCGACACGGAACGGATTCCGTAGTCCGAAAGAAACTCGTTCTCGTCGAGCAAATAGCGCAGCACCCGCTCGAGACGCTCCTTCGACGGAATGGCCAGCAGCCGCCGGCCGTGTGCAGGGCCGTCGTCGGCACGAGCCTCGGCGTCGGGCTGGCAGTAGGAGATGTATGCGGCCAAATCTTTCCGATGGTCGAGGAACCATTGCATCCGCTTCTTGAAGCCGGGCAGCCGATCGATCTGGCGGTCGTCGAGCACCTCCACGGCAAACAGCGGAATCAGCCCGACGATCGAGCGGATTTTGAGCGGCGTATCCTGACCCTGCACGTGCAGCTGGTCGTAGTAAAACCCGTCGGTTTCGTCCCACAATCCGCTGCCGCCCAGAGAATTCATTGCGTCGACAATGGCAACGAAGTGCTCGAAGAATTTTGAGGCAATGTCTTCATACTCAGGGCTTTCGACCGCCAGCTCGAGCGCCATGGCGAGCATCGTCGAGCAGTAAAAGGCCATCCAGGCGGTGCCATCGGCCTGTTCGAGGACGCCGCCGCCGGGCAACGGCTTCGAGCGGTCGAACACGCCGATGTTATCGAGTCCGAGGAATCCTCCGGAAAAGAGATTGTTGCCCTCGATATCTTTACGGTTGACCCACCAGGTGAAGTTGAGGAGCAGCTTCTGAAAAGTGCGGGCCAGAAACATCCGGTCACGCTGTCCGCGGGGGGCGGTCATCTTGTAGACGCGCCAGCAGGCCCAGGCGTGGACCGGCGGATTCACGTCCGAAAACGCGAACTCGTAAGCCGGAATCTGACCGTTGGGATGCATGTACCATTCGCGCAGAAACAGGATCAACTGGCTCTTGGCGTATTCGGGATCGAGCTTGGCGAGGGGCAGCATGTGGAACGCCAGGTCCCACGCGGCGTACCACGGGTACTCCCATTTGTCCGGCATCGAGATCACATCGCGATTGAACAGGTGCTGCCAGTCGACGTTGCGCGTGTGTTGATGCCCGGGGGGCGGAGGCGGCTGATCCGGGTCGCCGTACAGCCAGTCCTTCACGGAATAGAAATAGAATTGCTTGCTCCAGAGCAGCCCTGCCGCGGCCTGCCGGGAGATGCTTCTGGCTTGCGGCGTGAGATCGGGAGACAATATGGCGTCATAGAATTCGTCGGTGTCGGCAATCCGCTCGGCGAAGATGCGATCGAACTCGGGGCCGAAGGGAGTGAGGGGAGCCTGGTCGCTGGCGAAAAGACGCAGTCGCAGCGTGACTTCCTTACCGGCGGGCACGTTGAGCTGATAGTAGGCCGCCGCTTTGGTCCCGGTCGGCTTCTTACTGAGCGCATCCTTGTTGCCGCCGACCACGAATTCGTGAAAGGCGTCCTTGAACTTCACCTCGGGGTCTTCGGGGAATTTGAAGACCCGCACGAAGTTGGTCTCGTTCTCGGTGAAAAGCATCGTCGGCTTCGCGCCGTCGGAGGCCGGCTGGGCGAAGAAGCGGTAGACGCCGAGCGATGGATGATTGGCCTGCAATCCGCCGTCGGCCTCGAGATCGATCCGCGGCTTGATCTCGCACCCCTCGTGGCCGCAGCCCCACGACCAGGAATTGCGGAACCAGAGCGTGGGCAGCAGGTGCACCGCCGCGGCGTCTGGCCCGCGGTTGGCCACGGTAAGGCGGATCAGGATGTCGTCGGTGTTGGCCTTGGAATATTCGACGAAGACGTCGAAATACCGCCCGTCGTCGAAGACATTTGTGTCCGTAATCTCGAATTCAGGGTCGAGTCGGCTGCGGCGCCGATTCTCCGAGACCAGCAAGTCGTACGGAAACGCCGCCTGCGGATATTTGTAGAGCGCCTTGAGATAAGAGTGCGTAGGAGACGAATCGAGATAAAAATAGATTTCCTTCACATCCTCGGCGTGATTTCCCTCGTTCCCATTCAGGCCGAACAGCCGTTCTTTGAGAATCGGGTCCTTTCCGTTCCAGAGGGCCGGCGCAAAGCAGAGCCGGCACTCCCGGTCGCAGATTCCCAGCAGCCCGTCTTCGCCCCAGCGATACGCGCGACTGCGCGAATGGTCGTGCGGAAAATAATCCCAGCACTCGCCAGTGGCTGAATAATCCTCGCGGACCGTTCCCCATTGCCGCTCGGAAAGATACGGCCCCCAGCGCTGCCAGTTGGCCGTCCGGCGATTCGATTCCTCAAGGCGACGCTGCTCAACCGTCATAGCGATCAGTATAGGTTCGATCGCGGCTGGGGTCACGGCGGAGCGATGCGACAGCAGTTTGCGCAGTGCGTCGCCGTGCAGCACCTGAAATTCAAGAGGAACCGCGGTTCCTCGAGCTGTGCGCCTCGTCCAGGATGTCGCGGATCTCTGTGGCCAGCTGCGGCATGTAAACTGCAACGCCAGAAGCGTTGAGGTGAATGTGGTCCCAGCACAGCTTCGGATCGTACCAAAGTAAAGCAGGTCGGCCGATGCGCACGTTCGAGTAAGCGGATTCCAGATTTCGTGACCACTGTTCGATCGTCGAGAAGTCCTTCACTTGGGACAGGTCACTTGGCATGGGCGAAAATCGAATCAATAAGGGGATGCCCAGGTTCCGGCAAGCTTCGGCCAACAGCCGGACGCTGCGATCCCATTCCGATTGGATCTTGGCGGGCGCTCCCGGGGATTCGATTACTTCTCTTCCAACGTGGTCTCCCGGAACTGGATAGAAGCCGCGTGATTTGATCGCGCCCTCTTGAACGGCGCGAAACGTTATGGGTGGCACCTTCCGTTGCGCCCCATCGAGGGGAACATCACGGATGTCTTGATCGCGACCCCGGAACGAATTCGACACCGCGCCCCAGGCAGTCAGGGATCCACGCTGAATGAAGTAGCTCACGCTAGCATTTAGCGGAATGAGGCCCGGCACCTCGGGCCCATAATTGGCTTCAAAGCGAGCCTGCATCGTGCTGCCCATTTTGTCGGCGATCTCAGTGGCACCGGAGTCAAAAGCGATGGGTGCCATGCATAAGACCACGAGTTGCGGCCGGGGGTGCTTTGACAAATAACCCATCCCCGTAATCAAGAACCCCATGGGCCCGATCCTGCCTTGGCTCCCCAAGTTGAAAGCGCGCAGCCCGGACAGACGCTCAAAGCGAATCGGATCAACACCGACACGGCAGGTGCTGTCGCCCAGAAAAATCACATCGTTTCGGTCGTTCGACCGAAGAGCGTATTCAATTGGGCATGCAACGAGCGCTTCGTCGACCGTGGGCGGGCGCCGGGGCTCAAAAAAACGCAGCTCGGACTCGGTATTTCTGCCAACGCAGTAGCTGGCCGCAGACAACGCACCTGAAATCCCGGCAGCCAGCGCCAATACAAGTGTCGCCGAGGCGATCCGATGACTTCGTTGGAAACGCTCAGTTGTTCTCCCCACCCGCGCCGTCGGAGAATTCGGCGGGGGCAGTTTAAGATCGGATCGCAAATTAAGCATCGACATCTTGAGAGCGCAAGCCGCTCACAACCATTTTCCTCGCACTTCGGAGTCGCGCTCCGGTCGGACGAACTTCCGACTGACACGTGTACCTTACCGCGCCCGGCGAGGACGAGGCGTCAGAATCCCAGGCCGATCTTGTTCAATGCGCCTGTGGCAATCTGGCCGTCGGTGACTTTGAAGAGGCCCGGATACTTTTTCGCCCAGAGCTTGTTGGCCTGCGGACAGTATTGGCGGCTGTTACCTTCCACCGCCGCCACCGTGGGGATGCGGGCGGCGAGCGACGCCGATTGCAGGAACGAGGCCCCCGGACACGTGAGGTCCTGCACGCAGAGGAACATGTTGAATTTCTGCGCGGCAGCCGCGAGCAGCAAGGAATCGGTCTGCCCCTTGCACGTCTTGAGTGCGACGCCGCTGTAACCCATGTCGCGGGCGAGCATCAGTGTTTCGTAGTCGACGAGCGACTCGTCAATCACGATCGGCTTGAGTTTGGCCGCTTCGTGCATCTTGTCGTTCGGGTGCTCGCGCAAATTGCGATGGGTTGGTTGCTCGAGGTACTGGATGCGGTCAAAGGCCGCCGCATTCTGCTTCTTCACTCGGCCCAGAAAATCGAGCACATAAGCGACATTCGCACACTTCTCGTTGAAGTCGCACGAGTAAGACAGTGCTGGCTTGCCCTTGGAGGTCGCGGCCTCGGTCGCTACCCGATCGACGGCCAGCGTCCTCTCGACGTCCCAATCCAAGTTGTCGCCGGCCAGCTTGATCTTCAGATGGGTCAAGCCGTCAGCTTTGATCCAGTCCGCCAGCGACTCGGGAAGGCCGTCTTTGAGCGGCTGTTTGACG
>DASZIA010000121.1:0-20095 GCA_035949535.1 Planctomycetaceae bacterium
CGTCGAAGCCATCAACACGGGCTTCGAGATTCCGGCCGGCGCCGACAACTATGAGGTCGAGTCCGACAGCTTCTCCATGCCGATGGACGTGCAGCTCTTGCAGCTCTTCCCGCATATGCACTTCCGCGGGAAGTCGTTCACGTATGAAGCCGTCTATCCGGACGGCCGCAAGCAAATGCTCTTGGACGTGCCGCGCTACGATTTCGGCTGGCAGCTGACCTACGAGCTGTCGAGCCTGATGCCAATGCCCAAAGGCACGCGGATGCACTGTGTGGCGCACTTCGACAATTCGGAAAACAATCTCAATAATCCGGATCCCAAGTCGGCTGTCCGCTGGGGCGATCAGACCTGGGAAGAAATGATGATCGGCTTTTACGACATCGCGGTCCCCGTCACGCAGGACGACATCCGGGACGGTCGGCTTCCCGACTTCCAGCCGACTCCGGAGCAGATCGCCCAGCGGGTCATCCAGCAGTTCGACAAGAACCACGACGGGAAGGTCCAGATGAATGAGCTGCCGGCTAAGCCGCAGATCCGGATCTTCTTCGCCACCGTCGACAAAAATCACGACGGCGTGATCACGGCCGACGAGATCGCCGCCATGATCAGAGAGAACCAGAAGAAGGGTGGCGGGAGAGGCGGACTCGGTTTTCGTCGGTCGGGCGGAGTGCGCGGCGACCGTGCCGGCGAATCCGCCAAGCCCGTGGAGAAGAAGGACGCTGACAAGAAGGACGCGGCCCACTCGAAGGATCAAGCTTCGGCCAAGTAGACTGGTTTCAAAACCCTCTCCCATTCCGATGGGAGAAGGAAGGATGAGGGCTCTTCGTATCCATTGAAACGCCGCCCTCACCCCGGCCCTCTCCCGGACGACCGGGAGAGGGGGAATCGCTAGACTGGAAACCTGAACCCCAACCCGGTCTGATGTTGCAGACCGGGTTTTTCTTTTGCGCGGGCCAACTCGCGATTCAGGAAGGGGAACATGCTCCGGCAAATGGCTCTGGCGGTCTGCCTTTGGTTGTTTCTCGCGGGCCCCTCGGTCTGGGCCGGCGATTCGGACCCGGGTCCCGTGCCGGTCATCCCGCTATCGCGCGAGGAGGTCAACCAAGGCTGGATCAGCTTATTTGACGGGCGGTCCTTGTACGGCTGGGAACCCAACAGCGACATGAACTGGAGCGTTCGCGGCGGCGTGATCGCGGCAGATCGAGGAAAATCCGGGCTGTTGCTCTCGAGCTTTGAGTTAGCCGACTACGAGTTTCGCTGTGATTACCGGCTCGAGAAGGGGGGCAACAGCGGGATTTTCTTGCGGACGCCATTCTCGCCGAAGAATCCTGCCAAGGATTGCTACGAACTCAATCTGTGCGATTCGCATCCCACCTTTCCCACCGGCAGCATCGTCGGCAGGAAGAAGGCGCAAGGCACGTTTGAGGGCGAAGGCGCCTGGATGAGAATGGCCGTGCGCGTCGAAGGGAATCGGATTACGGCCCGCCTGAATGATCAGCCGGTGATCGATTTCACCGACGACTCGGCGGATCGCTTGCGCGCCGGCCGCATCGGGTTACAGATGAACGGCGGAGCCATCGAGTTCCGCAACATCGGCCTGCGACCGCTGTTGACGACGGAACTCTTCAATGGGCGGGACCTCGCGGGCTGGCACGTTGTCCCTGGGTCGCTGGCCGATCTCCAAGTCGTCAACGGCGACATTCGCGTGTCGGGCGGTCCGGGTTTCTTGGAAAGCGATTCGGTTTGGGACAACTTCTGCTTGCAGTTTCAGGCGCGGACAGGGCACGCAACCAACAGCGGTGTTTTTTTCCGCGCCATGAAGGGGACGGCGAAGGAGCCGTCCAACGGTTACGAGCTGCAGATCCAGAACGACATGTGGGGTCGAAGCGCACCGTTCGACGCCGGCACCGGGGCGATCTATCGCCGCACGAAAGCCCGCTGGGTCGTCTCGGATGACCTGCGATGGTTCACCGCGACGTTAATCGCCAACAAGGCGCATTTCGCGGTTTGGGTCGACGGAATTCAGGTCACCGATTGGACCGACCCGCGCACTCCGAATCAAAATCCCCGCCGCGGTCTGCGACTCAACGCCGGGCATCTCAGTTTGCAAGGACACGACCGAAACACCGACGTCAAATTTCGCCGCCTCGAGATTGCTCGAATTCCGGGAGTATAAAGGAACAGCATGCGAGCCTTCAGCAGCCTTTCCGAGCAGGAAATCCTCGCGCTGGCGATTTCGCTGGAAGAGGAGGACGCCCGCATCTACGACGATTTTGCCGACGGCCTCAAGAACGACTTCCCCGCGACCTCCGAGCTGCTCAAGGAGATGCGCGCGGAGGAAGACGGCCACCGGCACCGCCTGATCGAACTGCACCGCCAAAAGTTCGGCGAGCACATCCCCCTCGTTCGCCGTCACGACGTTAAGGGCTTTGTGCAGCGGCGTCCCATCTGGCTCGCCCGGCCGCTGCGGATCGACGCGGTCCGCAAGCAGATCGAACTGATGGAGCTGGAGACCAAGCAGGTCTACGAAAAGGCGATCCAGCAGACGACCGACGCCGGCATTCGCCAGCTTCTGGGCGATCTGGCCGAAGAGGAGCGCAAACATTCGCGCATGGCCGAGGAGCTCGAGACAACGCAACGTGCATCGGGGGCACTCGACGAGGAGCACGCGACGCAACAACGGATGTTCGTCTTGCAGGTCATTCAGCCCGGGTTGGCGGGGCTGATGGATGGCTCGGTTTCCACGCTGGCTCCACTGTTCGCCGCCGCTTTCGCCACAAAAGACACTTGGAACACGTTTCTGGTGGGCATGGCGGCGGCCGTGGGAGCCGGCATCAGCATGGGGTTTGCGGAAGCGCTCTCCGACGACGGCAGCCTCACCGGCCGCGGACGACCGCTGATCCGAGGAATTGTTTGCGGTTTGATGACGGCCATCGGCGGACTCGGACACACGCTGCCGTACTTGATCCCACACTTCTATACCGCGACAGCGGTCGCAATTGGGGTGGTTATCGTCGAACTGGGTGTCATCTCCTGGATTCGCAACCGCTACATGGACACGCCGCTCACCTCGGCCTTGTTCCAGGTGGTGCTTGGGGGCGTGCTGGTCTTTCTCGCCGGCATTCTGATCGGCAGCTCATGAAGTCGGGGCATCGTCCCAACAGAATTGCTTCGTGCGCGATCCGGATTGCTGGCGTGACGGTATGGGATCGTCAACCGCAATCGCACGAAAGTCGATACTGACATCACAGACAGAGCCGTTATGCGCACTGCCCCGTCGCCTGGTGGCAAATTGCGATGCTTGCTCAAACTTTGCGGCCGAGGATCACTGACTCGATGCCTTGCGCTGGGCGTCTGCGCGGGCCTGGTCGTCGAGCGATCGTTCGCTCAGCAACTGCCAGCTCGCGGCGGTAATCCGTCGGCTGTCACGAATTTCGAGATCCAGCCTGGGACGGTGCAGCTTCAAACTCCGACTCCCGAGCCAGAGCTGCCCGTTCTCCCGATCAACTTGCCGACGGCGCTGCAGCTTGCCAACACGCAGCCGATCGATGTGCAGCTGGCACTCGAGCGCGTGCGGGGAGCGGCGGCCGCGCTCGCCCAGGCGCGGGTCTTATGGCTTCCCACGGTGACGGTCGGCGGCGACTACCAACGGCACGACGGCGAGATTCAGGACGCCAACGGGAACATTGTCACCAACACGCACAGCAGCCTGATGTTTGGAGCGGGCAGCGGAATCGGATCGTCCGCCGTCCTCAACATTGATGACGCCATCTTCGCACCGCTGGCGGCCCGTCAATCGCTGCGGGCGCGACAGGCCGACGTGCAAACGGCCACCAACGACTCGATGCTGGCCGTCACCGATGCTTATTTCAACGTGCAGCAAGCGCGAGGCGATCTGGCGGGGTCTCAAGACGCGACTCGCCGATCCGAGGCGCTCGTCTCGACGGTCCGCCAGATGGCCGCGGGCCTTGTCGCTCCTCTCGAAGTCGTCCGCGCCGAGGCGGAACTCGCGAACCGGCGGGAGGCCGAAGCCACCGCCTTAGAGCGATGGCAAGTCGCGAGCGCCGAGTTGGCGCGGCTATTGCGACTGGATGGGACCGCACAGATCGTGCCGCAGGAGCCGCCTCAGCTTCGCATCATGCTCCTCCAGCCCAACCGATCGGTCGACGAACTCGTCACCATGGGGCTGACCTATCGCCCCGAACTTGAATCCAACCAGGCGCAGGTCCAGCTCACGCTCGAACTCCTGAAGCAGGAGAAATACCGGCCGCTCATTCCCAGCGTTCTGTTGCGGGGCGATTCGACCCCGGTCACCGGCACGCTCGCGGGCGGGGTTTTTGCCGGCGGCACCAACGGCGACATCGGCAGCCCCGGCGGGCGGTTGGACATCGACCTGCAGATCCTCTGGCAATTCGACAACCTGGGCTTCGGCAACGCGGCCCGGACGCGAGCGCGCGAGTCGGATCATCGGGCTGCGATTCTGGCCCTCTTTCGCACCCAAGACCGCATCGCGGCCGACGTGGCACGGGCCTTCGCTGAGGTCCGGCAGTCGGACCGTCGCGTGAAGATCGCTGAAAGCCAGGTTCGTTTGTCGCTGGAATCGTACAACAAAAACTTGACGGGATTGGGGCAACTTCGCGTCGCTGGCAACGTGCTGCAGACCATTGTTCGACCGCAAGAAGTTGTCGCGGCTGTTCAAAACGTCGCCCAGGCCTATACCGTGTACTACCGCGCCGTGGCCGACAGCAACCGGGCACAGTTTCGCCTCTATCGAGCGCTGGGACAGCCGGCGCAGCGATTGACTCAAGAGGCGAATGAAGCGATGGGCCCCGCCTCGTCAGTTGCGGAGCCGGCCACGTCACCCGTTCCGCCCGCCCCGCCGGCCCTGCCATCGACGCAACGCGACTAACCGACTGTCCTAGGGACCGCCCCTCAGCGTCCGGTCGCCTGGTATTCGACGATGTCGGCGAATCTGACAGCCCGAGCGTCATTGATCCGCTCGCGGGCGACATCCAATCCGAAGACCTGTTGTCCGGCAATCGCGTTACGAAACTCCGTGGCCGTCAACTCGGCCGCGGTCCCAAATCCCCGATGCAGCTCGCAGACTCCCTTGATCAGGTGCAGCCGAGCGTCGTTGCACATCCGCAGACCGTGCGAGGCGAACACCGTCGCGTCCGCGTAGCGACCGTCGGCGTAACACAAGTACGCGAGATCGAAGGTCGTGCGGGGCGTCAGCGGGAACGTCTTGCCGTCTTCAAAGCCAAGGTCCGACAGCAGGTTCTCGATCGGCTCGGAGAGTCCCGAGGGAACGACGAAGGCGCTGAGCATCGGTTGGCGAGGACCAGCTGCGACGGGGGCCTGACCTGGCGGAGCTGCGACACTTGGGCCCGGAGGCACTGGGCCGGGAGTCATTTCGGCAGGAACGCCCGGACGTCGCACGGGGCGAGGAGTCTGCGATCGCATCCGCGGGTACTGTTGGGGCAAGTTAAATCCCGGAGGTGACAGGTGGGGCAGCGGCTGAGGCTGTGCCCCCGGCTGAATGACTTGCCCCTTGACAGAAGCGGACCACGTCATTGCGACACAGAATAACGAGACCGTGAGCCGGCGAGTCATGGCTGTCTCCTCGAAAAGGGCCGACGGGTGACGGGCTGTGGGGAGGGTTCAAAGCAAACCTCATGCCGGCTGAAACGTTCCGGCGAGCGATGCGTCGGCGGGCAACTTGCGCGGAGAATCAATCCCGCTTCGGCCGCTAGGAGCTGGACTTCGGCGAGACCCGAATGCCTTCCTTGGTCTTAACCGCCTGTACGGCTTCGCCCTCAGAGAGTTCCTCGGTCGGTTTTACGACAACCAGGTCGTCCGGCCGCAGGCCTGAGAGCACCTCCGTCCGGGCACCGGTGTTGATCGCGACTTGGACCGGAATTCGATGCAGTCGCCCATCGCGCACGACGAACAGCCAGGTTTTCGAGTCCGCAGTGGCGACCAGGCTGCTGGAAGGAACGCTGAGCCCCTTGAGCGACTTGCTCAACTCGATCGTCGCGTAGCCGTACATCCCATCGCGCAGCTCGTTGACCGGATTGGGGAGATCGATCTCTGTCCGCATCGTTTTGTCGTCGCGGTCCAGTGAATCCGCAATCCGCGCGACCTTTCCCTTGAAGACATGGTCGGTGAAGTCGAGTTTGAACACGGCCGGGTCGCCGGGCCGGGTTAGCGACACGTAATCCTCAGGCATCTTGACGACAACCCGCATCACATCGGTTTCGGCCACGATCATGACCGGCCTAAGGCCCCCGTCTTCCGCGGCGCGAACGAAATCGCCCACGTGAAAATTGCGCTTCGTGATGACGCCGTTGTACTTGGAACGGAGCTGCGTATAGGCCACGTAGACCTTGGCCTTCGCAAGAACGGCCGAGGCCACTCGCACCTTCGCACGCGCGTCGGCGACGCTGGCCTCTGCTTGTTTCGCCAGCGCCTCTTTCGCGCCGAGGTCGGCCTGCGCAGTGCGGACGGCCGCCTCTGCCAGGTTTTTTGCCGCTTCGGCCGAATCTCGCTCCTTTCGATTTTCATCGACGGCGCGCTCGTCGATGGCTTTCTGCTTGAACAGATCGCTGATGCGACTGTATTGAATCTGGTGAAACTCGAAAAACGCAACCGCCTGTTTCAGATCGGCCTTCTTTTCCAACACGGTGGCGCGGGCGACGGCGACGTCGGCCCCGGCCGTCTCGAGCGCCGCCGCATTCGACTTAAGCTGCGCCTGGGCCTGTTGAAGCTCGGCTTTGGCCTGTTGGGCGGCTTGCTCGATTTCCGGGGCATCGATTGTGGCCAGAACCTGCCCCTCTTTCACACGGTCACCGATATCGACCGGTTGCGCCTTGAGATAACCCGACACCTTGGCAAACAAGTTCTCGAAGTTGAAGGCCTCGGCGGACCCCGGTTGGGTCGTCGACTTCACGACTCCTCCGACCTGCGGCAGGAGGACGTCGACGCGCGGCAGGGACGAATTGGAGCTGTCCACCGCCGCACCGGATTCGGAGCCATTCTGGCCCGCCGCGGCCGTGGACGGATCATTCGCCTCGTGTGCCACAATCCAGCGGTAGCCGAGCGCGGACATTGCAGCAACCGCGAGTCCGAGTATCCAGACTCTCGGCAGCAATAGCACTTTGACCCAGGGCCGCCCGGGTGCGCTTGTGGCTTTCGGCGGGTTCATCACAACCTAATCCTAAGATGATCCGCGCGCAGCGGAAAGCGCCCCCGGCGTGGCCACCCCCACCGCGCTACGAGCCGGGACCTGAACTCCGCCCCCACCCATCACCAGCCCCTACCCATTACCAGAGAGTTCCGCAGTCGGCAAAACTTTCGACCGGCAGCAGGTAGAGATAAGTCTCGGCCGATAGCTCGTCGTGGGGGGCGGAAAGTTCGACAGCGGCGCGCACGTAAAGACCGAGATCACAGCCTTCCACACGATCGACGGTGCGCACGCACCCATCGTCGACGTCCCACAGCTCGCCCTGAATCGCACGACCGTCGGCGTGGCGCACAAGAGCCGGATATTCGCCCACGTTGAACATGCGGTAAAGCGGCCGAGTGACGGCGGGCGCAATGAACGTCTGTCCGGTTAGAAATCGGTTCCGCGGCTGGCCCCGCTTCAGCGTGCCGTAGACGAACAGGTGCATGGAGGGCGCCGCTCGATCATTTCGACGACAAATCGATCCCGCGGTCGCGCATCAGGAATTTCATGTCATCCCAGACGTCCTTTTTGGCAGCCGGGTTCCGCAAGAGATAGGCCGGATGGTAAGTGCACACGACTTTGGCGCGGCCGTACTGGAAGATTCGGCCACGGAGTTTGCCGATCGAATCGGCCAATCCCAACAGGTTTTTGGCTGCCACGCTTCCCAGGCACACGATGTAATCGGGATCGACCAGCTCGATCTGCGCGTCGAGGTATTCCCGGCAATTTGCCGCCTCGTCGGGAAGCGGGTTACGGTTTCCCGGGGGACGGCACCGCAGGATGTTGCAAATGTAAACGTCGGATCGGTTGAGCTTTGACGCTTCGAGGATTCGGTTGAGAAGCTGTCCCGCAGCGCCGACGAATGGCTCGCCCTGGCGATCTTCGTCCGCGCCGGGGGCTTCTCCCACAAACATGATCTCGGCCTCGGGATTGCCTACGCCGAAAACCGTCTGAGTACGCGCGGCGGCCAGGTCCTGGCAGCGCGTACAGAGGGCGACTCTCGCGGCAACCGCGCGCAATCGCTCCTCACGTTCGGACCGGGAGAGACCGGACCGATTCGCGTGAAACAGCGACGGTTCTGTCGATTCACTCGTCGCGGCGCTCGTAGACCCCTGCAGCCGTGGGGCGTCAGTGCCGCGAGAGGCGTTGGTGGTCCCGCGGGAAGGTTCTGGCGGCACGACTTGCACTCGTGTCGATCGAGACACTCGCGTAACGCCGGCCGCGCGCAGGCTGGCGAGTTGTTGGGCGGCCGCTCGTCGCGGAATCGGATTTTTCGCCATCAATCGACATCCTGCCGATTCGTGCTGCGTCGATCGTGCCGCGCTATTGCGTGCTCGACGTCTTGAACGGTCCGGCCGTTTGCTTGGCGGCCCACCAGCGGCGCCACGAGTCCTTGTCAAAACCAAATGACTGTTTGGTGATCGACTGCAGAGCCGAAAGGACTTCGGCGTTGCGAAACTCCCGGTCGACCAAGACGATTTTTGTATTGATGTTTGCCAGCGGGTCTACGATCCGAACACCGTTGTATTGTCCGGTCACGATCTTCGCATAGACATCCGGTGGTAACCCGCCCGTCGGGCTGTTGCCCTTGTTCATGCTATAGTTGTTCGGATTGTCGACGACTTGCGTGGGAACTCCATGCGTCGTCATCAGGGCCTCGATCAATTGCGGAATGACCGTGGGATCAGCGATTTTCTCAAGCATGAGGCCGGCTCGGCGAACGATCTCATTATCGGCGTGGTGAAGCTGACGGGCATAAAGCGCGGCGGCCGTGGCCCGCTGCCGTTCGAGAATCGCCTCCTGGGCGGCGACACGAACTGCTTTTTCGGCGTCGAAGAGCGACACCTCGACCAGAAAAGGCGTCGCACTATTGGTGTCTTGGATCGCTGACATGATGTGCACATACAGCTCGCGGAGGCTGTCATCTCTGCTCGGGAGCAGTACGCGATTGAGCGCGGGGATCGCCTCGGCGTCAGTAATCTTTAACAGCGTTTCCATTGCCCGGCGGCGCTTTTCGCCGTCGGTCGAGGCGAGCGAGCGCACGGCCGCTCGGACGCGTTCGAGCCAGTCCTGGTCCTGTCGCTTACGTTGGTGCAGCTTCTTGAGGATCTCGACCTCTTGTTGGGCCACGTAGCGCCCCTCGAACTTGACGAAACCGCGCGAGCGCATTTCTTCGTCGTAAGTCCGCCACTGGCCGTCACGCTTGGTCTGCCCGAGGCCTTGATGTGCGGCAAGATTATCGGGGTCGAGAGCCAACACCGCCCGCAGCGCCTCTTCTCGCTGGGCGCGCAGACTCCGGCTCTTGCACCACGCCGCCAAACGCCATTGCGACTCGACGTTGTTTTCGGTGTGGCGCTTTCGCATCTCAAATTCTTCGAGCACGAACGGACGTTTGTCGATAGCGGCGACGTCGAAGGTATTGAAGACCAATCGGCCCCCGGTCAGGGTCGTCACGGCGACCAGGTGGGCGGCTTGTTCGCGCTCGACTTTCGACGTTGGTCGGTGACCCAAGGCGGCGGTCGCGTCGAGCACTCGTCCGCGGACAATCGCGCCGCTCCGCAGCGTGAGCGTATCGGCCTGGCAAAATGACGCGCCCATGAGCGCAATAATGGCCGCACCAGTTCCCAGAGCGGCTGTGCCGACGTTGGTCCCACGCTTGCCAGAATTCTGGCATCCCGCCGAAAATCGTTCACTCACTTGTCGCATAGCTGCCATCCTGCGATCGACACGCAGTCTGCCCCATCCCACACCTCGGTTTTATCACGCATTCGAAGCAAAGTCCAAGACTCCGCGGTTGTGAATCCGTGAGAAATTGGCCGCCCAGACGCAACGAGATTGCCATTTTCGCGTGCGAAAGACTTTGATAGGATCCTCCCCCTCTTCACTCCGATCTTCAATTCCCATCGACTTCCTGCGGGACCGCGTTCAAGCGGTTGCGCTCAGCGTTTTCCCTCCGATGTCGGACACCGCCGTCGCAGAGTCTTCCTTTGCGGAGACATTCTGGACTGACCGCGCCCCGCTTTCTTTTGGCGGGGAGCGCTCGTCGTCGCGCGCGGGACAACTGCGCCGCGACCTGCGCTCGAGCCTGGGAGACGCCGCCGGATCGGGGTTGATGGTCGGCACCGGCGAGACCTATCTACCGGCTTTCGTGTTGGCCGTGGGCCTCGGCGAAGTACTTGCTGGGTTGATCGCCAGCCTGCCCCAGTTGGCCGGCGGAATCATGCAACTGATCGCTCCGCACGGGGTCCGCCTCGTGCGGTCGCATCGCAAGTGGGTCGTCACTTGCGCGACAGTCCAAGCGCTGGCCTTCGTTCCGCTGGCGATCGCGGCCTGGCACGGTGGAATCGGAACGTGGATGGTTCTTGCGGCCGCCACCTTATATTGGAGCGCCGGGCTGGCGTCAGGGCCGCCTTGGAACACCTGGATGGGCAGCTTGATTCCGGGTCGCGTGCGCCCGCGATATTTCGCGCGACGCAACCGGATGCAGCAGGCCGCCGTGCTGACGGGATTTCTCGTGAGCGGTCTGGCCATCGCATACGGTGCTTCGCCGCAAAATGCGCTCGCGGGCTTTGCGTTGCTATTCGGGTTGGCGATCTTGGGCCGATTCGGGTCGGTCGCTTGCCTGGCGCGCACGAGTGAACCCGATCCGCTCCCCTCGAATATCCGCTTGCTCCGTTGGCCGACGCTCGCGCGCCGCTTCACGCGGGGCGCCGAGGCGCAGCGGCTGACCTATTTGTCGCTCGTTCAGGCGGCGGCGTATTTTGCCAGCCCCTATTTCGCCCCCTACATGTTGTGCGTGCTGAAACTCTCGTACGGCGAATATGTCCTGCTGATCTCCACGGCATATGTCGCGCGGGTCATCTCACTCCCCTTATGGGGAAGCGTCGCGGCACATTTCGGCACGCGCCGCCTGTTGTGGATTGGCGGACTGGGGATCGTACCGTCGGCCGGTGCCTGGCTGGTTTCAGACCGGTTTTGGTATCTGATCCTCGTACAGCTGGCAGGTGGGGCCGCTTGGGCCGCCTATGAACTGGCAGTGTTCCTGGTTGGCGTCAATTCCGTTCGTGCCGAGGAGCGGACCAGCGTATTGAGCGTCTTCAATCTGGCGACGACGGCGGGAATTGTCGTGGGCTCGATTTTGGGGGGCAGCGTGCTGGTACTCCTGGGGCAGAGCCGTGAGGTCTATTACATTCTCTTTGCGGGCTCATCGATCCTGCGCTTGGGCTCGCTCTATTTTCTGCCACGGATCCCGGCGCGGCTGCTCGAGCGGCAGTCGATCGCAAGCGCGCGAACCCAGAGCGTGCTCCCCGACGTATTGCCGGCGTCGGCGTCGATCGTCGCGAAATCACTAGAGACGACGGCCGACACCGGGATCTGGCGCGATCAAGGCGTCCCTGTCATGCGTCGGTCGGCTTGAACAGGGGCAAAACAAAGCGGCCGGAAACCGACGCCAGTTGTTTCGGCTCAGTTCTTGGCTTGAGGCCGGACCGCTTGTCGTGAGGCACGTTCGACGATGGCTTGCACGTCGTCGTCGAGCAACAGATTCTTCGCACGAAGCTGCTCAGCCGCTGCGCGGACTTTCGAGACGTAGATGTCTTGCGTCGGATAGCGCTCGAGCACGGCGGCGCGCGGATCTCGCGTGGCGGCCCGCTCCTCGACGGATCGTGCGAACGGCAGATAGGAGCCGTTCAAGCGAGTCAGCTCACCTTCCGCCCCCGCTTTCGAGCCACGCAGATTCCAGCCAGTGAAGGTCGCGATTGGCACATCGATGTCGGGAAGATGGATTCCGGCGAGCTCGTTTCCGTCGGGCCCGACCGCGGGAACGAGCGTCACATACGCCGGACCGATTCCTGGTGGAATCTGGTCGGCAATCCGCTCCATCTTCCAGCGCGGACCGAAATCCAGTCGCAGTGGCGCATAGGGCGCCTGAGGCAGATTCACGCTGGGAATCTTGGGAAATGTCGAGCGATAGGTCTCGATGGTCACCAGCGTTTTGTCGGCCAGCCGTGGATAGATGCTCACGGGCGGTTGGGCGCCTGCACTGGCCCAGTGATCGAGCGCGATCAATAAGGCTCGCAGGACGGGGCGATAGTCGAGAATGTTCCGCGGATTCTGATCGAGACCGCGCGTCGGCGAGGCGGAGACGCCGTGCTGTCCCCCAGCGATGAAGTACAGACGCACGTTCGAATCGAGAGGCACATCGGCGGAGCCGTCGGGAGTCGTGTGCAAGAGCGAAGCAGCGCGGCACCAATACTCGGTCGAGGTTTCGGTAAAGAAAATTTTCGGCAGGGGCGCGGCTTTTCGCGCGTGCTGCAAGATGTCACCGGTCGCTCCCGTGACTGGGTCGCGGCTGGGAGTTGAAGTGAAGGGGAATGCATCGGACGGATAGAGGTTGTCCTCGTGCGGACTGCCGTGCCGCGTCGTCTGAGCAAATCGAGCGTTAAAGAGGCCACGGCCCCCTCCCCCCACGTGAGCCAACACGCCGTCGAAAACAGCCCGGCCCCGTTCGTCCGCATTGAATCCCTCGAAGAGGAAGTGATGCAGAAAGCGGGCCGACTGCGAGATACCGAATCCATAAGCCCGCTCGATTCCGACGGCGTGCCGCGACTCAGCATAGAGCGGGTTCAAAGTCCCCCGGGCGTCGGCTTTTTCATAGCGAAAGAAGGAAATCACGTCGCGGACTGCCGCCAGTCCCAGACCGGTGACGCGCGGATCGCGACCCACGTAGACCAATTCGTAAAGCCATCCCGGCTCGAACCCGTCCTCGAGATAGAGACTCTTGGCGTCCGGCACAACTTTGTCGCCGTCTGCGCGGGCGAATCGCCATCGGTCGCGGGGGATCTCGACGGCCATGTCGCGGCGAGTGAGCCGCTTGGTCAGGCGGGCGTTTGCGTTATCCAGGCTCACCGCCGGGTAAGGATTGGAACCGCCCCAATAGAACGGCTGGCTTCGCGATTTGGTGTCGACGCAGATCTCGGCGTAAATGGGCCCGGTGATGGGCCGACCATGGTCCGAGGCAATCGGCAAGTCGGTCAGCAGCTTGTTGTTTCCTGGGGCAACGTCGCCGTTCCAGCCGCACCAAAGAACCGTATAACCCTGCCGCATGAGAAAACCGTTTCCGACGTCGGCTGTGGACGAGGGATTGTTGCCGCCCCGATCGTTAAACGCGCCGAGCATCAGTTTGTTGCCGCGGTTGTTCACCTCGTACAGCAGGCGATGGTTGCCGCTGCCGATGTCAACCGGTTTGAGCAAGAAGAAATCGGTCGCGAAAGAGACTCGCCCCCGAGCATTGCGCGGGGCGAGCGTGAGATCGATGACTGCGGCATTGGCAGCCGCGTTCGGGTCGACTTCAAGCTCGAGCCGTCCGGTCAGCTTTTCATACTGTCCCGATGTTCCAAAGGGCTGGCTGCCGAGCAGGACCCGTTCCTTGATCACGAGCCGCGCGACGGCCCCATCAAGCGGCCGCGCGAATCCCAGACTTGCCACCGCACAGAAGACGGCGACGCACTGGAAACCCCTGACCGCTCGAAGCCGCCGCGAAGAGAGGGGCGAACGCATCCGGATCCTTTCGATGGTCACCCGGTCGCGAAGTTCGCGACGAGAAGGCCGTCAGCCCGATCTGCGATCTGCCGGACACTTCAATCTGCGGCCGGCGTCTTCTTGGTCGACGGTTTGGGAGAAGCTTTCTTTGCGGGCCCCGGCTTTTTGGTGGGCGCTTTCGCCGGCGCAGCGTTCGCGTCGGGCGACTCTTCGGTTTCTTCGGCCTTTTTGGCAGCCGGCTTTTTCGCCGGCGTCTTCGCGCCCTCTTCCGGTGCAATTTCCGGCTCGACCGGCCGCTTTTCGGGCTGCTTGTGGAAAAGTGGATAGTCGCGTTCGCGTTCCCTCAGACACAACACCAGCCCTTTTTCAGTCGCAAAGAGCAGGCGGTCAGTCCGGTCGTTGGCGATCCGCACGGGGTATCCTCGAAGGGCGAAGGCCCCAACCTGCTTGCCCGTGGCCCGATTGAGAATCAAGACATCGTCGACGTAGCTGGAGGCGTAAACCAAGGAGGGGGTTGCCGCCAGAAATCGGACTGCCTGGCGCCTCGTCCAAACCTCGCGGCCGTCTTGGGACCCCAAACACCGCATCCCCCCACCATCGGTGCAGAGGAAGACGTGCTCGTCGATGATTCGCGGTGTCTGGCGAACGTGCAGGCCAGTCAGTAATTCCCATTTCAAGGCGCCGGTGTCGGCATTCAGACTGTAGGCCTTGAGATCTTGCGTGGCCACGACGATCTGGTTGCCGAACTGCCCGATGGGCGCTCCCAGCGGCTGATCGGTTTCGAATTGGAATCGTGGTTTATGCTCCTTCGTGTCGAGGCCGTAGAGCGAGCCGTCTTGGCTGGGAACGCAAACAATCGTTCCGGTCGACACCGGGGCATACGGGATGCGTCCGCCCGTGCGATAGGTCCACGCCATGGCTCGGTACATGTACTTGCGCTGCGTGATGTCCTTCGACAGCGTTGACAGGAATTTCAGGTCGAATGCGAAGACACTGCCGTCAATCGAGCCGACAAACGCATGCGATTCATCGGTGGCCGGGCCGGTCGACGGGGCGTTCGGTATGTCCGTTTCCCAGGCGGCATCGCCCGTCTGCTTGTCGAGAGCAAAGAGCTTTCGTCCGCTGACGATCAGCACCGCCTGGTCCGTGGTGGAAGGAGCGTATCGCGTATCCGTCAGGGCTCCGACTTGCACGGCCCAGCGTCGGCGCCCCGTGGCGTTGTCGAACGCGGTCACCATGCCTGTGGCCGATTCGACGACGGTGATCTGTTCGTCGCTAATGAAGAATTTGACCCGGTCGGTGATCGTATCGATGGTCGCAAAACCCCACCAGGCTTTTTGCAGGCCGAGACGGCCCAGAGTGGCGTCGGAAGGAAGCTCGGAATGAGTCGATTGCCCAAATGCACTCGCCGCGAATACAACGAGCAAAATTGAGGCGCCAGCGAACACGCGACGGTGCAACATGAGTCACTTCCAAGAGTTCATAGGGAGAACGGCCTGGCTCCATTCTAGCCGTGCCACTCCGGCGGAAACCAGCGGATCTTCTCTGACAGCCACAACTTTCGAGTTGACCGGTTCCTCCTTTATCCGATTGCGCCCGGACCCCCGCCGACGATGGGCAGGGCTGTCAAGCCGCTTTCCAAGCCGCTAGACTGACGATCGACGTTGGGCCGGTTGCGCTTGCCGGCGGATTTTGCGGGGCCTTGACGTTTCTTGTGCTCCTGCCAAAATCTTCGCGGTCGTGATTTGCGATCGCCTTCGGAAAGGGCTGCTTCTTGTGCGGCATCGTAGGATTGCTGGTCAAGCGACCCGACCTTCGTGATTCACTCGGGCAATGGCTGTCTCCGATGCTTTCGTGCATGGGGGCCCGCGGACCCGACTCGGCCGGCCTGGCGGTCTTTGCCGACCCGATCGACGGCGGACGGCGCCGCTTTAGCCTGTATGCGGGCCATGAGAAGGTCGACTGGTCGAAACTCGAAGATTCAGCCCGCGGCGAGTTTGGTGACACGACCGATCTCAAACCGCGCGACAATCATGCCGTGTTGACGACGATTGCCGAACCCTCGCGGGTTCGCCGCTGGCTTGAGGACAACTATCGGCGGCTGCACCTGCTTTCGGTCGGTCGCTCGATCGACTTGTTCAAAGACACGGGTCATCCCCGCGAGCTCGTCGACCGTTACGCGTTCGCGCGGTTATCGGGCACGCACGCCGTGGGTCATACGCGGATGGCCACCGAGTCGGCTGTCACTCCAGCGCACGCCCATCCGTTTACGGCGGGCGAGGATTTTTGCCTGGTCCACAACGGTTCCCTTTCCAATCCCAACAGCATCCGCCGCAAGCTCGAAAAACGCGGCATTCGGTTCGAGACCGACAACGACACCGAAGCGGCTTGCCGCTTCCTCGAATGGCGGATGAGTGAAGGCGACTCGCTCGAAGCGGCGTTGGAGAAGGGCCTGGTGGAGTTGGACGGGTTTTTCACCCTGCTGATGGCGACCGCTGACAAACTTGTGCTCGTGCGCGACGCGTTCGCGTGCAAGCCGGCCGTCGCCGCCGAGACCGACGATTATGTGGCCATCTCGTCGGAGTTTCGATCACTGGCCCACTTGCCGGGGGTGAAAGACGCCCAGATCTTCGAGCCCGGCCCCGAGCGGATCTATTCATGGAACGTGTCGCCGAGCCTGGCCGAATGACGACCCGCGAATCGCGCAGCCCCAGCGCTCCCGTTACTCCCCCGGCAGGTCCGCGCGCTGCCGGCGTGATCGAATGGGATCTGGCCCGTCCGGGAAAAAGCGTGCGCACGCTCAATCAGTGGCTGCATCACGACGCCCAGCGCGAAGCCGGGAGTTCCACGATTCGCGTCCTGAATCCCGATGGCCAGCACCACATTGCGGCAGGACTCAACGGTCCCCTGCACGTCGAAATTGCCGGTCACGCCGGCTATTTTGTCGCGGGAATGAATCAACTCGCCGAGGTGACGGTCGAGGGGAACGTCGGCTGGAGCGTGGCCGAGAACATGATGTCGGGGACCGTCCGCGTGAAAGGTTGCGCCTCCGAGTGCGCCGGGGCCTCCGGTCACGGTGGACTGCTTGTGATCGAAGGCGACGCGTCGTCGCGCTGCGGCATCTCCCTCAAGGGGCTCGATATCGTCGTCGGCGGCAGCGTCGGCCATATGGCGGCCTTCATGGCCCAGGCGGGGACGTTGGTCGTCTGCGGCGACGCCGCACACGGATTAGGGGACTCACTCTACGAAGCGGTGATTTACGTCCGCGGCACGATCCACGGGCTAGGGACCGATGCCCGCCAAGAACCGCTCGCGCAAGCGGACGTCGAAAAGCTGACCTCGTTACTCGGTCGTGCCGGTTTTCTTTGCGACCCGCAATCGTTTAAACGGATCGGTTCGGCCCGAACGCTGTATCACTGGCACATCGATTCCTCCCACGCCTACTAACGATGTCCGACTTCATGTCTTTGGAAGAAAGTGCCGGATTTGACCGCCGTGTGCTCGCGTACATTCATCAGGCGGCCGAGTCGGGTCTCTACGACATCCGCGGCCTGGGGGCCAAACGCCGCGTCCCCTCGTTCGACGATTTGGTCTTTTTGACTGCGTCGATTTCGCGGTATCCCCTGGAGGGCTATCGCGAGAAATGCGTGACAAAAACCGTGCTGGGCACGCGGTTCGCCAAACGACCGATCGAGATTGAGATTCCGATCACCGTCGCCGGGATGAGTTTCGGAGCGCTGTCGGCAAACGTCAAAGAGGCGCTCGGCACAGCGGCCACGCAGTGCGGCACTTCCACCACGACAGGCGACGGCGGCATGACGCCGGAAGAGCGCAAGTCATCGAAGACCTTGATCTATCAGTGCCTCCCCTCGCGTTACGGGTTCAATCCCGACGATCTGAGGCAGGCCGACGCGATCGAGATGGTAATCGGCCAAGGAGCCAAACCGGGCGGCGGCGGCATGCTGCTGGGTCAAAAGGTGAGCCCTCGCGTAGCCGCGATGCGCACGCTCCCCGAGGGCATTGACCAGCGTTCCGCGTGCCGACATCCGGACTGGACCGGACCCGACGACCTGGCGATCAAGTTGGAAGAGCTTCGCGAGATCACCGATTGGCAAGTGCCGCTCTTCGTCAAGCTCGGCGCGACTCGTGTCCGGGATGACGTGAAGCTGGCCGTGAAGTCCGGCGCCGATGTCATCGTGTTGGACGGAATGCAAGGAGGCACGGCCGCCACGCAGCAAGTCTTCATCGAGCACGCGGGAATCCCCACGCTGGCCGCGCTGCCGCTCGCTGTCGAGGCGCTTGATGAGATGAACGTGATGGGCGAGGTGCAGCTGATTATCTCGGGCGGCATTCGCACGGGGGCCGACGTTGCAAAGGCGTTGGCACTCGGGGCAGACGCGGTCTCGATCGGGCAGGGAGTCTTGATGGCCTTGGGCTGCAATCGGCCGGACTATCAAACGCACGATGGGCCGCGAGATGCGCGCTCCGATTACGAGGCACTCGGCACGGCTCCCGGCTATTGTCACCACTGCCACACGGGCCGCTGCCCCGTCGGCATCACCACGCAGGATCCGACGCTCGAGCAGCGTCTCACGCCGGCCGAGGGAGCCCGTCGGTTACGAAACTACCTCAGCGTGCTCACGATGGAGCTGACCACGTTGGCTCGAGCCTGTGGCAAGTCGAACGTGCACCACCTCGAGCGCGAAGACCTCGTCGCACTGACCATTGAAGCTGCCGCGATGGCCCGCGTGCCACTGGCTGGAACATCGTGGATTCCTGGTCGAAATCACTAGTCAGGAACAAGACCGATGACGAGCGATCGAGCCCAGCTTCGCGAAACCCTGGAACGCGACGGCATCGAGTTCCTGCTCGTGCAATTCGTCGACATCCACGGAGCCGCCAAGGCCAAAATGGTGCCGGTGGGCTGCCTCGACGACGTGCTCGACGTCGGGGCGGGTTTCGCGGGAGGCGCCTTGTGGGGCGCGGGACAAGGGCCTCACTCGCACGACATGCTGGCGCGAATCGACCCCGGCACTTACACCCGTCTGCCCTGGCATCCCAACACGGCCCGATTCGCGTCGAACTTGTTCGTCGACGGCCAGTCGCACCCGTATTGTTGCCGTACGAATCTGATCCGCGTGCTGAGCGAAGCCCGCGCGAAAGGCTACGTGCTGAATGTCGGAATGGAGCCCGAGTTTTTCTTGGTGACGCGCGCCGACGACGGATCGATCCGGCCTTGGGACCCCCAGGGCGTGGACCGTCTGCGCAAGCCGTGCTACGACTTCCGCTCAATGGCGCCGGCGATGGACTTTCTGCAGGAGGTGACGCGGTCGCTTAATGGGCTCGGCTGGGGCGTCTATCAAGTCGATCACGAGGACGGCAACTCACAGTTTGAGGTGAATTTTAACTTTTCCGACGCGCTAACCACCGCCGATCGCATTACGTTCTTCAAGATGGCCTCGGGGCAGATCGCCCAGAAATACGGCGCAGTCGCCACGCACATGGCCAAGCCGTTTGCCGACCAGACGGGAAGCGGCCTGCACGTCCATTTTCACTTGGCTGACGCAAAGACCGGCAAAAATCTGTTTCTCGACGAGAGCGATTCGCGGGGCCTCGGGCTTTCCCAGATGGCCTATCAGTTTCTGGGCGGCGTGATCGAGCACGCCCGAGCGGTCTGCGCGGTTACGAGCCCGACCGTCAATTGCTATAAGCGCCTACAGGTCGGCCAGGGTCTCTATTCCACCCGCTCGGGTTTCACATGGACCCCGGCGTTCGCCGGCTACGGCGACAATAACCGAACGCAGATGATCCGCGTGGCAGGCCCCGGCCACTGCGAGGACCGCACGGTCTCGGCCGGCTGCAATCCCTACCTCGGTCTGGCCGCCCTTCTGTCGGCCGGACTCGACGGCGTCGCCCGCCGCATCGATCCCGGTCCGCCGAATACCGGAAATCTCTATGAGCGGTCGCTGGCCGAAATCGAGACGCGCGGCCTCCGTTTGTTGCCGCAGTCTCTGAACGAGGCGCTCGGCGAACTCGAAAAGGACAAAATCGTCCGCGCGGGACTCGGGGTGATCGCCGACGAATTCCTCGATCTCAAATCCAAGGAGTGGAAAACGTACAACGGCCAGGTGACCGCTTGGGAGACGCAACAGTACTTAACGGCGTTTTAGCTGCATAAGAAGAGCCGCTCAGAAGCAGGCGGCTTGTGCAAGCTAGCTGCGTGACTGCCAGTCAAACGCGACGCGGCTAGCCCGCAAGAAAATACATGCCTTCCTCGGCTTTTGATGTGATCGTTCTCGGAGTCGGCGGCGTTGGCAGCGCGGCCCTCGA
>DASZIA010000122.1:0-27370 GCA_035949535.1 Planctomycetaceae bacterium
GGACGCCGCAACGCTGCCCCTCAAATACGCCGGCCTCTCGCATTGCTTCCGCACGGAGGCCGGCGCCCACGGCAAGGCGACGCGCGGCATCTATCGCGTGCATCAATTCACAAAGGTCGAGATGTTCGGCTTCACAAAGCCCGATGTGACCGCCTCAGATGCGTTCTTGGAGCAGATCGTCGCGATCGAAGAGAACTTGTTTCAGGCGCTCGGCATTCCTTATCGGGTCATCGACACGTGCACGGGCGACCTCGGAGGTCCCGCTTACCGCAAGTTCGATCTCGAAGCCTGGATGCCCGGTCGCGGCGAATACGGCGAAGTCACCTCCGCCTCAAATTGCACCGACTATCAGGCGCGCCGGCTCGGCATCCGTTGCAAAGGCGGCCCGAGCGAAAAGAAGGGAACGCAGTTCGTTCACACGCTCAACGGCACGGCCGTCGCGTCCACGCGGGCGATCATCGCCATTCTGGAAAACTATCAGCAGCCCGACGGTTCGGTGATTGTCCCGGAGGCACTCCGCAAATGGGTCGGACAGGACCGGATCAGCCCGCGCGGCTGAGCGACGCCCGCCGGCCGCCTGCTTGCCGTGGGTGATTCTGGGACGTCAATCTCGAGGAGCGGACACAGACCGGTTCAACGGGAGCACTCCGTTGGAACTCGACGACGAGTCGGACGATGTTAAGTCATATCGCCGGATGATCGACACTTCGGCCCTCGACGTGCACGCGCTCGACTACGGAGCGACGCGCACCACGGCGCCGCGGTTTGACATTCTGAGCGTCCTTCCCAGTCTCAAGGACCGTGCGAAAACGGCGATCCGGCTGCACCCGCGACGGCTGGCTCTCGATGAAACGCTGCCGCGCGACGTGTCGAAAATTGGCGGCGACTTCCTCTGGCCGGCGGACGAACCCTGGCCCGTCTGCGAAAAGCACGAGATTCCGTGGGTCGGCGTTTTACAGCTTTTCCAATCCGACTTCCCCGAGTTTCCGTTCAAGCCGGGCACCGACTTGTGCCAGATCTTTTGGTGTCCGACGCTGGAACACGGCTTTGGAGGCGCGCCGGACGCGGTGGTTCGTTGGCGCGACTCGACGTCGATCGGGCCGCTGTTGGAAACGATTCCGCGACCACGGTTCCAAACGCGCGCTTGGGAGGCATTCGAGCGTCGGTCGACCGGGTATCACGAGGCCAAGCGCTTGGCTGAGCATTTTCCCGACCTCGTGCCTCCCGAGCATTTGGCGGCTCTTCTCCCCTTTAAAGAAAAGAATTACGCGCAAACCGACTGCATTCCGCTCGCCTGCAGGATCTTTCCGGAACGGATTGTGGAATACCCGGAACCAATCGAGTTTCTCGAGGAGGAGGCGGCCCTCTTAGAGGCGATGCCGGTCCCGACGAATGCTCCGGCGAGCGCAAATTGCGATTCGCTCATGGAGTACTATGAGCGCGACGCGAGCGTCTCCCCCGGAACGAAACTGCTGGGCCATCCGGATTGGGTTCAGGGGCCGCAATACCCCCGATGTCCGAACGGCCACGAAATGGAACACATCATTTCCTTCGACAGCTATGAGGCAGACTCCGGCGCCTGGCAGGCTCTCGAAGATCGCGAGCTCGCGCCGCGCTTCCGCGAGCAATGGCAGGACGAACCGCACCGAAGGGCCTGGTACGCGTTGAGCCAGCCGACTTATTTGTCCTTCGGTGACGCAGGCCGCAACTACGTCTTCTTGTGCCGCCAGTGTCCGGATTGGCCGACGGTCACGTTGCTGCAATGTTCCTAGTTTACTGTCGTGAAGACTGGAGCACTCGTGTGGAACACGAAGGACGATTTTGCGCCGGGCTTACTTATCGCGCAAGTCCCACGCAGAATCCCAGGCCATCGACTCGCGCTTGAGCTTCAGCTCTTGGGTCAGTCGGCGGTCGAAGTCGGGCATGTGGGCGGCGCCATAAAAAATGGCAATCCTCCGCGTTCCGCTATCGATCTCTTTCTTCAGAACCTTCATCGCCGCCTCATTGCGGTCGGCCACCAGGATGGTGTCGAGCGTGGCACCCAGGCCCGTGCCCAAGCCGCCGATCAGATCCATCTGCTCGGCAAACATCTTTTTGAGCGCCAGCGGCCGATTGGGATCGAAAAGCACCGAAAGCAATTCTAGCTCGCTAAAGTCGCCCCCTTTTTTCGCCATGGCTTCTGAAGTGCGATTGGCCTGGTTGAGAAGGTCGAAGAACACCTTGATGGCGATCGAAGCGCCGTTGTCTCCGCGCTTGCGGATCGCCGCGGCCATCGCGTCGGGACTCAAGTCGGCGTGCTTGAAATTCTTTGCCGTATAGTCGATGGCTTTGAGCTGATAGTCGAGGTCGAGAATGCCCGGCAGCGACTGTTGCAACATGCCGATCGGATGATTGCTCTTGTGATCGCCTAGGCCCTTGAGCGACTGTCCTTCCGGCATGACGAGCTCAAAAAGCACCTTATCGTAGGTGCCGAATCGCTTGTTGAGCCTTTGGTAGTAGTCCTTGTCGCCGATGTGGATCGCGCCAATCAGATCGACGAAAACGGGCTTGCCCTGTGTCGAAACGTAGTGGGCGGTCGCCGTCTCGAGCGCGAGGGGCTGATTGTGCGCACCGCGCCGCACGCGCATGAATGTCAGCGGCTCGGCGGCTTTGTCTTTCTTGTCTGCTTTGCTCGTGCCGGACTTCGCCGCCGGCTGGGCCGCCTTGGATTTTGAGGCGTCAGGTGGTGCGGCTGGACCATCGGCGCGCGATCGACTCACCGGCGCCGGACCCACCCACGTCAACATCGCGATCGTCGCCAACGCCATCCAATGAGATTTCTTGAGCACGGCACGCCTCTTTCTCAAGGTGATCTGAAACACTACCATTTTCCGGTCGCGTCGGCCGGACGTCCAGCCACGCATCTGGCAATTGCTGCTGGAACTCCCCGTGATTGCACGTTCGTCAGGGCTTTTGCTGCACGTCAGCTCGCTTCCCTCGGCGTGGGGGATTGGCGATTTTGGGTCGCCCGCCGTGGCCTGGATCGATCGGCTCGCCGACGCCGGACAATCCTGGTGGCAATTTTTGCCCCTAAGTCCGCCCGGACGGGGCAACTCGCCGTACGAACCCTTCTCGACATTCGCTCTCAACGAGCTGTTTCTTAGCCCGGAATGGCTCTGCGAGGACGGATTACTCAAGCCGGCCGAATTGCCGCGGCCGTTGCCCGAGTCGAACGTCGTCGATTATCCGGCGGTCAATTCCCTCAAGGACACCCTGCTTGTCGCGGCCCAAGACAGTTTTCGTCGGACCACAAGGCCCGAATTGAGGCACGACTTCGAGCAATTTTGCCACGAGCAGGCCGGTTGGCTCGACGACTATGCGCTGTTTCGCGCTCTGCGGATCCATCAGGGCGACCGCGAATTCCACACCTGGCCGGGTGCCCTCAAGCGGCATGAACCGGCCGCCCTGACCGAAGTGCGCAAACACTTTTTCGACCTGGTGGACCGCTTTCGGCTCGCGCAGTTTTTGGCTTACCGGCAATTGCGGCGACTGCGCGAGCACGCGCGCGAGCGCGGTGTTGGGCTGATCGGCGACGTACCGTTCTTCGTTTCGCCCGATTCGTCCGACGTCTGGGCACACCCGGAGTTGTTTTTGCTCGATGCCGAACGCCAGCCTCGATTCATCGCCGGGGTGCCTCCCGATTACTTTAGCGCTGACGGCCAGCTCTGGGGCGACCCGCTCTACGACTGGGACACGCTCCGCCGCACCGGCTACGAATGGTGGCTCGCGCGGATTGCCACGGTGCTGTCCCTCGTCGACGTAGTCCGCCTCGACCACTTTCGCGCTTTCGCCGCGGCCTGGCACGTTCCCGCCGGAGCGGCGACAGCCATCAACGGCGAATGGCGGCCCGGTCCCGGGGCCGATTTTCTGTCGGCCGTCAAAGCTCGACTCGGCTCGTTGCCGTTGATTGCCGAAGATCTCGGACTGATCACTCCCGACGTGATTGCGCTCCGCGACCAGTTCGACCTTCCGGGCATGCGCGTGCTGCAGTTCGCGCTTGACGGCGATCCGCAAAACCCATTCCTGCCCGAGCACTATCCGGAAGACGTCGTCGCCTACACGGCCACGCACGACAACCAGACGACTCGTGCCTGGTACGAGTCGCTCTCCGACCAGGCCCGCCAAAGAATCTGGGACTGTCTCGGTCACCCGATCGACGCTTCGCAAGCGGCCTGGGAATTGATCCGCCTGATCTGGGAATCGAAGGCGATGCTCGCGGTCGCGCCGGTGCAGGATCTGCTCAACCTCGGGGCCGACGCACGAATGAACTGGCCCGGGCGTCCCGCCGACAATTGGCGCTGGCGCGCCACCGCCGAGCAAATCGATTCGCCCCTGTTCGAGCGGCTGCGCGATCTCACGCGACAGACGGGTCGATCGGACCGCGGTGCATAGAAAGCCCGCATCGGTGTTTCTCCGTAGTCTGCCCTCAAAGTGCAAATGTGCCGAGGGCGGACGCAATCGCAAAGTCCAGTCGACGCTTTGTGTTGTAGTCACCGCAGCTAACAGCGCTCGCAATCTGCACGGCCCTGTTCTCGATGCAAACAACACTTCGGCTTGGTGATGTATCGCACAGAAGAGCGTGCCCGGCGTGCTAATAATTCAGCGCGTCGGAAGCACGAAACCCGCGATACGTTTTGGAAAAAGATTTCCTTCCCGAAGTTTTGCCGTCGGGAATTGGACTTTGCGCCGTGGTGAGTGACACCCGTTTTCGCGCCGGTTGCGATGCTTCTTTTGAAACTCTGGCGTCTCTACGAAAACCTTGGAGCAGCTTCTATGCGATCTCGAAAGCGTGCATCGTTGGTCTCAAACTCATTCCAAGCGGCCGAAATTCTGGAAATGCGCACCCTCCTCTCGGCAACCGCTTTGACCGCGCAGCAGGCTTCCGTCATCTCGAAGCTCTCCGGCACGCCGAACCTGACCGCGTCGACGGTGCCTGGCAACGGCGACCAGAACCCATACGGCGTCGCCTTCGTGCCCGCCGGTATCGTGCCAGGCGGCAAGCTGCATGCAGGCAACATCCTGGTCTCCAACTTCAACAACTCGGGCAACAAGCAAGGGACCGGCACCACCATCGTCGAGATCGCACCCAACGGGCAGCAGACGCTCTTCTTCCAGGGCAAGAACCTCGGTCTGACGACCGCGCTCGGCGTGCTCAAAGAGGGTTTCGTGCTCGTGGGAAACGTGCCGACCACCGACGGAACTTTTAACACCATCAAGCAGGGATCGCTGCTCGTTCTGAACAAGAACGGCAAGCAAGTGGCGAACCTCACCAACAGCATGAAGCTCGACGGGCCGTGGGATCTGACCGTCGTCGACGAGGGGAGCCTCGCATTCGTGTTTGTCTCCAACGTTCTCAACGGCACCGTGACACGTCTCGATTTGGCCGTGACGCCCTCGACCGTCAAAGTGCTGACTTCAACGACGATCGCGTCGGGCTTTTTGCATCGCAGCGACCCGAATGCACTCGTCGTGGGGCCGACAGGGTTGGCGTTTAATCAACTCACCGACACGCTCTTCGTCGCGTCGACCGGCGACAACGCCATCTACTCCATTCCCGATGCCCTCTTCCGGCTCACCAGTGCCGGCAAGGGCGATCTGGTCTTTTCCAATCCGGCCGTGTTGCGTGGCCCATTGGGACTAGTGTTGTTGCCGAACGGCAACTTGATCGCCGCCAATGGCGACGCCGTGAATTCCGATCCGGCCCACCCAAGTGAGCTAGTCGAGTTCACTCCCACGGGCAAGTTCGTCGGCCAGACTTCGCTCGATCACGCCGAGGGGGCTGCGTTCGGCATTGCTGCGGAAGTTCAGGGAGACGATTTGATCTTTGCCGCGGTGAACGACGACACCAACACGCTCGAAGTCTTCGACATCGAGCTCTAGCAGATTCATTCGCGACCGGCCGAAGCGGGAGGTTGTTTAGTGCGAACCAAAGGCGCGACCGCTCGCTCGAGGTCCCCTTGATTCAGCGCGGCCACGTCCCAGGGTCATGAGAGGATGTTATGCCGGAATCATCGTCGCTCCGGGAAGAAATCACGCGTTTGTATCTGATGAAGACTCGATCTTTATCCGCATTTCGGGTCAGAGACGTCTCGTTCAAACAATACGGAAGAGCTCACAAGTTTGGAGGCCTCACGGAAAACAGGGAATACACCTCCTCTGCTTTACCACCAGGCAACATAACGTGGTATTGGGTCGATTCGACGACATTGGAGTTCCTCCACGCAAAACGCAAGATGGAGTGATGGTCAACGTGCGTGATCCGTGGGGATGCGCTGTCGGACTAAAACTGTCCACCCTTGCCGGTTTTATGGTCTTTCTCCTAACACCGACTCCAGCACCGGATCGCGGCCAGCCTTGAAATCTACCCATGTCGTTTCGATTTCGCGGTCGGGGCGGATCATGTTCTCGCCCGTTTCGACGAACTTATAGAGGCGAACCGAGTAGCTCAGCGTCAGATGAGAGTTCGGCAGCGTTGTGCGCCGCGCTTCTTGATAGCTGTTCGGTTTCTCTCCGATTGGTAGTCCGACCAGCGCTGCCGCCGTCTTTTGTCGGAAGTGCGCCGCGTTGGACATGGCGGCCGAGAAGGTGAAGGGACCGATCAGCACGAACAAGTGGCCCTTGCGATTGATCTCTTTGAGATTTCGGATCCGGCCCACCATCTGGGCCAGACCGACAAAGTAGTCGCCGCCGCCGTTTTGGCGCAAATCCACGACGAGCTTGTCCGGCCGCTCTTTCTCAATGAGTTCAAACAGTCCCCGCGACTTTTCCCGCAGATCTTTGTACGAACGCCAATTGCAATAGACGGTGCGAGCCTCGGGAAGCCACGTGTACCAGAAGGTCTCGTCGGGGCGCTCGCGATACAGCGGCGGTTTGACGTAGGCCCATTGGCGCTCCCGCGTGCGATCCGCTTGAAGCTCGACCGAGTACTTCTCGCCCCGGTCGCCGATCAGTTGGAATCGCGCAGCGTTCGACGACGGAGTCATGTCCAAGCCGTGAAGCAAAACTCCAATCGTCATCCAATGCGAGACCAGTGCCTCTCGATACTGCGGAGTTTCATCCAGCGGCGTCACTGCGAGAATCAGATCATGAACGCGGTCGATCGGCGTTTCGTTGATGGCCAGCAGGCGGCCGCCGATTGCTTTCGCGAACCGCGGCGCGGCACAGATGACACGGTACTCAGAGCCGAACCGAGCGACGCTCAGCGGGAAATCCTCGGACGCGTCGGGGAACCGCAGATAGGTGTGGCCGTCGCCGATCGAATTCACGATCCGCATCATGCCGACATAGATGTGAGCCGCATCCAGCTGCGGCAACTTGTGATCTAGCTCAGACACCGCGGCTTCGAAACGTTCGCGAGACGTGAAATGAAAGGCATTCTTGTGCCGCTTTGGCAGTTCTCGGGCGATGAACTGCAGATCGTCGTGCCACTGCGCGGTCGAAAGCCGCAGGTCCTCCGGTTGCGCCGCCTCTGCCTGGCAGCACGTCAGCAGAAGCATCGTCACTGCGCGCAGTAGCAATCGGCACGAGGAACCGCACACCGCCCCGCACGTCGCAATCGTGCCGCACAACGTTGCGGCCGAACGCCTCGAGGCTTGCTTGCAGATTCTCTTTCCGGCGATTTGGACCACCATTGTTCCCACCGGTCGTTGTTTGTGAAGTATTCGGAGCTCAAGTGCTTTTCTTGGCATGGTTGCGCGAGGTTTGCGAGATTCGGCGCCCGCCCAGCGAAGATCGCCGAACCGCGAATCAGCGGCTTCCTGAACCGTGCTGCTTCAGAGGATGGGCCGGGCGACGGTCGCCAAAACTGTCGAACACATCAGCGGGCTGCTAGAATGTGTCTTCCGCCGCTGCCTTCGCTCGGGCCGAGCACCGGGCGTCCCGAATCGCCGAGTTCAGGACGCGTTCGACCCGCCCCCGCCCCGCCAACAGTACCCGGGAATTCCGAAAACAGCATGTCGTTCAGCGCTCTGCCCCTCTCCTATTGCACGAACGTGCATCCGGGTCGCACGTTGGAGGAAATCGAACGCGGGCTCGACCAGTATACGGTGCCCGTCGCCGGCCGGCTCGGTTCGCAGTTGGCTGCCGGATTATGGCTGGCTGCCCCGGTCATCCGCGAGTTGCAGGCGTCTACGGATGCATGTCGCCGCTTTGCCGACTCGCTGCGAGGTCGCGGCCTGACGTGCCACACGCTCAATGCGTTTCCTTTCGGCGACTTTCACAGTCCGCGGGTGAAGGAAAACGTTTACGTCCCGAGTTGGGCCGAGAGCGCGCGGCTTGATTACACCCTTGGGGCTGCTCGCGTGCTCTCGCAACTGCTGCCCGCCGGCGAAGAGGGGAGCATCTCGACAGTGCCGCTCGGTTACCCGGGCCTCGATTCGTCCCCGGAGATTCTGTCGCGTTACGTCGACAATTTAATTGTGGCAGCCGAAGAGCTGCATCGGATTCGTGAAGACAGCGGCCACACCATTCGGCTCGGACTCGAACCGGAACCGTGCTGCTGGCTCGACACGACCCCCAGCGCGATCGAGTTCTTCACCACGCGGCTGGGGCCTGCGGCCCACGAGCGAGGCTGCGTCGACAAAGTGCGCACGCACATCGGTCTCTGTTTTGATGTTTGTCATCAGGCGGTCGCTTTCGAAGACGTTGGCCATTCGATCGCTACCCTCGACGATGCCGGCGTCCGCATCAACAAGATCCACATCACCTGCGCGATCGAGCTGCGCGATCCGGCGACCAATCAGGCGGCTCGCGCGGCGCTCGCTGAATATGCCGAGCCCCGTTATCTGCACCAGACTAAGGCCCGCACTTCGGACGGCCGCGTGCTGACGCAGTTCGATCTCGACCCGACTTTTGCGCTCGAGCCGCCGCCCGAGTTTCTGGCCGCCCCGATGTGGCGAACCCACTTCCACGTGCCGGTCGATGCAGAGCGACTCGGTCCGCTGGCGACCACCCGAGCCGAGCTTCGAGCAGCGCTCGCGGCCGTCCGCAATTTGTCTTACGCCCCACACTTGGAAGTCGAAACCTACACCTGGGACGTAATGCCGGGCGGCGGTCCACACAACCTCGTCGACGGGCTGACCCGCGAACTCCGCGCGACGCAATTGCTGCTCGCCGAGCTCACTTAGTTCCCACAAAAGCACCACATCTCTTGCACTTGACGCGACTTGGTAAGGCAAGCTAAATCTCGCGCCCTGCCCGGTTTCATCTCAAGCCGCCCGGACGATCCCTTCGATGGGCGCGTGGATTCGCCTCTTTTCAGTCGCCGCATTGCTGGGTTCGCTCTGCGGATGCCAGAGTCCGCTCGCGATGCACGAGGTGTCATTCAGCCCCCTCGCGCCGCTTGAGGAGTCGGTGGTCTTCCACCCGAGCCGGTATCCTGAGGGGAACTGGCGGCCTGACGGGTTGGAGTTCGAAGATGCCTGGTTCCAATCCGAAGACGGCACGAAGCTGCACGGCTGATTCGTGCCGCACGAGAAACCCCGAGCGGTTGTCCTGTTCTGCCACGGCAATGGTGGGAGCCTGGCCACGTGGAGCGACGCGCTGCGCACTCTTCACGATCGCGTCGGTGTTACCGCGATGGGCTTCGACTACCGCGGCTACGGTCGCAGTGAGGGAACGCCGTGCGAAAAGGGCATCTTCGCAGACGCGCGGGCTGCCCGGCGATGGTTGGCCAAACGAGCCGACATCCCGGAGAAACAGATCGTGCTGATGGGTCGCTCGCTCGGAGGCGCGGTGGCGATCGACCTGGCCGGCGACGGCGCGCGGGGGTTGATCATCGAGAGCACGTTCACGTCGATGCCGGCCGTCGCCCACGCGATGTTTCCCTGGCTGCCCATGCGAACCGTGATGCAAACTCGGTTCGACTCGATCGCCAAAATTCGGAAGTATCACGGACCGCTTCTGCAGAGCCACGGAACAGGCGACCGCTTGCTCCCTTACAGCATGGGCGAGGAGCTCTTCGACGCTGCGAATCAACCGAAAACATTCGTCTCGATCCCCGGAGGCGACCACCAAGATCCGCAAACTTCGGAGTATTACGAATCCCTCGACGCTTTCCTGGGCAGCCTCTGATTGGCCGCTCGCTCCAACAATTTTGCGTAGAACATCGCCCGGTGAATTTGGGTGGCTGGTGAATTTGGGTGGCTGGTGAATTTGGGCGGCTGGTGAATTTGGGTGGCTGGTGAATTTGGGTGGCTATGGGAGAATGGCAATACTCGCTGATTCGCTGCTCCCTGCCTCTCCGCAGGTGCAGAGCGGTTTAAGGCCGTCTTCTCAGAATTGCGAGATTCTGCTATCTCACGGCCCCCTTCTGGCTCAGGCCACCCGTCTAACACCGGATTCGGCCGACGCGGGACCGTCCCCGTCGACTGGTTTCGGACAGTTCCAGTTCCGGATCAATGCAGTGAAACCACGCGACCCCTCCGCGGCCAATAACGTTCCCGGCAATCCTACGGCGTCCGAATCTGCGCGCTCGTCGCGACCATCGGACGACGATTCGAGCGAAGGCGGCGAGGATGCGACCGAGGATTCGAGTCTACTGCGGCGCGGCGCCCACCACATCCGGCGCGGATTGAGCCGCTCAGGCGTGCCGCAGATTGCGGGTCATGCGGTCCGACTCGGCGGTCACGGATGGCGGAGGATCTCGTCGGCTGTTGGTACCGTAAATTCGGGTGGCCGGCTCTCGCGACCGGTCGGTGCGCTCTGGGGACGAGTCGCGCGGCGACCGTCGGGCGCGAACGGACCTGACAGCGACAATCCGCACGTGCATCGAAATCGGCGGCTGGCATTCGATTTTGCAGTAGTCGCCTCGGCCCTCGCGCTCGTGCTGATCCTGCACCACCAGTTTCGCCGCTCGCCCCACCCCCGGGTTGCTGAGCTGGTCGCAGCGACTGACGCTGCCCCGGAGCAGGCTCCCCAACAACCGCAGCCAGGGAGCGTGCAGCATCGACGGCGGGCCCACAAGCCTGTCCAGCCCACCACTTCTGCCGACGCGCGGCCGATCGAATCTTCGCACGCCGATCCCGTCGCGCCGGCTGACGACCACAAGGTTGCAGATCACAGTGTGGATTTCGGCGACCAGCGCAACGTCGGCCGCCACGATGACCACCACGAGGTCGCACGAGTCGACGTCGAGGTGAAGGCGCCTCCGCAGGTCAACCAGCCTCACGACGCCAAGCCCACGGCCGATGCGGCGCTTGAAAACCTGTTGTCTACGCCGATCGAATCCGGCGCACCGCGCCGTGCGGAGACTGCGGCCCCAGTCGCTCAGACTGAGCCTGCGCCGTCCAGCGACCTCGATAAGCACGACCACCCACACCAGTCGAGCGATCCGTTGTTGGTCGATTCGCGCGACCCCGGCCCTGCAGCGCGACCGGAGAAGCGAGAGCCTCTCACACAGTCTGCTCGCAGCGCGCGGGTTGGCGACGAGTTTGCGGCTCCCGATCTCGGCAAGCCGCACGAGCACCACGAGCCAAAGGACCACGGACCGAAGGACCCGGGACTAAAGGACGAGTTCGCGATGCCGGCTCCGTCCTCGTCACCCCTCGATTCGCCGCCTGGGAAAGAAGACTCCGGTCTTCACGAACATCATCGTGCGGACCAGGGTCCGACCGATCGACCGCAGGGCGGCGATCTACCGGCTAGTCGCGATCGAGCACTTCCGCCGGCTGGCAAAGATGACGACCTGCTCGCGCCCAAGCTCGACGCTCCACGGCCCGAGTCGGGTCGTTCCAACCCGGACCTGCCGACGAATTCGGGTGCCGCCCCGAATGCGAGCCCCAGCCACTCTGATACCTCACACGCGAGCGATCCGTTGCTCGACGTCGGGCCTAGACTCGACGGTCCGCAAAAGGACGCCGCCACGGACAGGCCCATCAAATCGAACGACGACAAATTCGCGACACACAAGTCGGATCACCGCGACGAGGGGCTGCCTGTGTTGAGCGTGCCCTCTCCGCACAAGAACGACGAAAAATTGCGGGACGACTCGCCGAAATCCGACGGAACGAAGATCGACGACCTCGGCGCACCAACGCGGACTGCCAACGCGAGCGACGCGACACTCGGCGGCAGCCCCGCGGATGGAAGCAAGAATCTCCCCCCACAGCCTCCGGAAGACAAACCGTCTGCTGGAAATGACCCGTCACTCGACGAACTGCTCAACAAAAAGATTCCCGAGGCGAAACCATCAAGCCCGCCGGCATCGCCTGCGTCCCCCAATCCGCAGAGCGCACCCCCAACGAACCCGAAGGACGACCCGTTTCATACCGAGGGCACTCCTCGCGGCGACGCAGGCCCGAAGACTGACCCTGGCGTGAAGATGGAGAGCGCCCCGAAAGTCGACTCAGGCCCGAAAGTAGAAGCTAGCCCAAAAGTAGAAGCCAGCCCGAAAACCGAAGCGGCGCCGAAACAACTGGAGCCATTGCCGGGGGACACCAGCTTGCCCCCGGTCAAAGCTTCTGCCGAGCCGCTGCACTCAATCGCTGATGACGAGTCGATGTCCAGCGTGGCGGTGGCGCATCATCAGATCGAAAAGGACGCGACTGGCGCGTCTGTCCGCTACAAGATCGTCGTTCGCAACAACGGCAAGAAAGCAGTGAAGGTCTTCGAAGTCCAGGAGGCGGTTCCCGCCGAACACGCAGTGCAGTTGACCGATCCACCCGCGGAGACGCGGGATCAAGACTTGCATTGGACCCTGCGCGATGTCGGGCCGGGCGAAGAACGAACCATCGTGGTGACTCTCGTTCCGCCGGCGCGACCAGTCGAACGCAGTCTCCCCGTGGCGGAGCCAGGGGTTGTCATGCAAACCATTCCTGCAGCGGCTTTCGCCCACGATGGCGCGACGGGCGAATCCCCGCAGCTGAAGCTGGAATTGATCACCCCGGTGGAGGTGCATGCGGGCGAAAGCTGCCGGATCGGTTTCAGGGCCACGAACCTGGGGGGAAAGACAACGGACTTGAAGTTGAATCTCGATCTTCCCGGCCAATTGAAGTATGCGCGTGGACAGCAGCTGCAATACAAGATCGGCGCGCTGGGCGACCACGAGGCGAGGGAGGATTATCTGACAGCGACGGCTGCCGGATCAGGTCAGGTAGAGCTACGCGCCGAGATCCTCCACGGCAGTCACTCCGTCGCGACCGCGAAAGGGACGTGCCGCGTTTCGCCGGCTGGCGCCCCCCACCGGGGCGTTCAGCAGACGGGGGCCTGGGCGCCGACGTCAAGTTCCGCGCCTCAACCGGCCAATGCCGCCGACTGCTTGTGTTGGCCTTGAGACGTCCGAGGCCCTTGGACTAAGTGCCGGGGTCCCAGATCGTCGACTCGATGGTGCGCTCCACGCGGGAGCGATCATGGAAGTAATAGACGGTGACGACCTTGCCATCGGGGCGCTCGATCGCGCGGGGATAACCCAGGTCGCGGCTCGCGCCGTCGCTTCGCAAAACGAACGGCTTGCTCCATGAGTTTCCCCCGTCGCCGCTGAGCCGTGCTTCCATTCGATAAGGCGCCTTGTGGACTCCGTAGATCAGACAGACGCGTCCATCGTGCAAGCGTACGAGCGCCGGCGGATTTCCTTCGCCGAGGTCGGGGGCCGCCCGATTCAAGAACTGCCAGTGCTGACCGTTGTCGCGCGAAAGCCAGGCATCGATCCAGGCGTCGTTCTCTTCCAGGCGCTGCTCGCGTCGACGAATCGTTGTCAGCAGCTCGGTTGCTGACAGCCGGACGGTGGACGGCATGATCGCGTAGCCCGTCGGCTCGGGCCCAATCGCCGAGACGAACTGCCACGAGCGGGCTCCGTCCGTCGTCCGAATGCAAATGGGGCGGCCCTCCTTGCCGTCCCGCTTGGACGCGGTGACGAACATCAGGCAGTCGTGCGGCCCATTAACGAGGTAATCGGTGCGGGCGGCGATCCCCGTTTGGCCGCAGAGTGGTAGTCGAAACGGGCCCTTCCAAGTGTGCGCCCGATCGATCGAGTAGTAGAACCGCGATTGCCCCCCATTGACGTCGGCCATCCGGACGGTCATCGCGAAGTCGCGATGGGTGAAGTCAACGCCCCCGGGGCAGTCGACCGGGGCCGGTTCGTGAACGTCGTCGGGAAGCGTCCCGTGCCGCATCCCTTTCGTGCCCACGAGCACCCCTTCGCGTTCGGGATCCTCGAGCGACCAACTGGTGCCCCCATTAAGACTTCGGGCGAGGACGTGCCTTTCGGGCCGGGCATGGTCGATCGCGTGGAATCCCAACCCACGATCCTGGTAGTAACCGACACTGAAGCCGACGACGATTTCGTTGCCCCAGGACCACATGCCGTGATTTGCCGGCCATCCGCCGAAACGCCCCGGCTGGAAGTAGACCGACGACTGTTGAACGACCCGCGGCTGGTCGCCGAGCACCCTCGGAAGCGGAAAGAGTATATCCGGACAGAAGATAGCACCCAAAATAACTCTAGATAACACCGAAACAAACCAGTACCGTGGGGTGTTCATTTAGGAACTGACTGTCTTTTACGCCACGACCCGCAAACCTGACCTAAGCCACGCACCCATTAGAAATTTGCCTCGATCGGGAATCAATTCGCTTTCCGAAATCCGCATAAAACCCCTAGTTTAAGACTTCCAATCGCCTGAACCATCGGCCATGCTGGATCCAGTCGCGCGCCCTTCTGCGGGCTGTTAAAGGATGCGCATTTCCGCCTTGGTCCGACTCCATAATCTGGAATTCCGTTTGACCCTAAGTGCTCGGGCCACCGGCTTTTCTTGGCTTCATCGTGGCGAAGCAAGAGGGCTGTGACGAGCCAACGGCAAGACTGCGCCGGAGAGATTGACAATGCGCTTGACCTCGTGGTTGGAATCGTTCGCCGTTAAGGCCCGTAAACCCAACTCGCGCCGAGCGCGGCTGACGGCGAGCGCCCGCCGCGCTCGCCCGGCGGTCTGCCGATTGGCCGTCCCCGAGCGGCTCGAAGATCGAACTCTGCTTTCGGCGTCGATCAGCTCGAACGCCGGAACCGGCACGTCGGGGTCCGGTTCCGGGTCGGGGTCCGGTTCCGGAAGCGGCGGAGGCGGCTCCACCTCTCCCACGCTCGTTCTCAGCGCGGGGTCAAACGAGACGACTGTCGTGAACCAGGCGGCCGTGCTCACCGGCACGAGCACCTACAATGATCCGTCAGCCACCCAGCCGCTGACGACAACTTGGAGCGTGGTCAGCGGGCCGGGCAGCGCGACCTTCGAGAAGCCGCACGCCCTCTCGACGAATGCCCTGTTCAGCGCGCCGGGCACCTATGTGCTGCAACTGGCGGGAACCGACGGCAAACTCTCGTCGTCGAGCACGGTCACCGTGACCGTTGTTCCGCCCCTTCCCAACAATCCGCCGCGCGTCAACGCGGGCACCAACCAAACGACCACCGTCGGCGCGTCGCTCACCCTGAACGGGAATGTCAGTGACGACAATCCCCAGATCCCGCTTTCGATTCAATGGAGCCAAGTAAGCGGACCGGGCATCGGGACCGTGACATTTGGCAAGCCGACTGCCGCCACCACCACGGCCGTCTTCAATCAAGCTGGCACCTATGTGCTGAACCTGGTTGCGACAGACGGCACTCTCGCGTCGAATTCGATGGTTACGGTCACAGTCAACCCGTCGACCGTCAACCTGGCTCCCGTCGTGTCGGCCGGACCGAACCAGACCGTCTTGCAAAACGCGAACGTCACCCTCAACGGTTCGGCGTCCACGTCCACCGGCACGCTGTCGACGGTCTGGCAGGTGGCGAACGCTCCGGGCGGAACGTTTTTCGCCAACCCCAACTCTCCCCAAACGACGGCAACCTTCAGCACCCCGGGCATTTATGAGATCCGGCTGGTTGCGTCGAACGGAACGTACACCAACAAGAGCTACACAACGATCACCGTCAATCCGAGCACGTCGGTCCCCAACACCTTCCAGCAAGGGGTGAACAGCTATTCGGGGACCAGCGACTCTTACATCAGCGCCGCGAGCCCGACCACGAATTTCAGTACCAGCACCACGCTGAAGGTGCGAGGCGGAACTTCGCCCGAAGACGCGATCATTGAATGGAACGCCTCCTCGCTGAGCACCTCCAGCACTGTCACGTCGGCCAGCATCACGCTGGATGTAACCACGGCCGTGAGTGGCGTCACGTACAATCTCTACGCCCTCAACAGCGCCTGGAACCCCAGTCAGGTCAGCTACAGCAACTCCAGCACGGGCATCAAGTGGTTGTCCGCGGGCGCCGGGGGCTCTTCCTCAGGCAGCACACCGATCGGCAGCTTCACCGCCTCCTCCACCGGACTGGTGACGGTTACCCTCAATTCCACGGGAGTGGCGCTGGTCCAATCTTGGGTCGCAACTCCATCAACGAATTTCGGGATCATCATTCGCGCGGCGTCTGGAACGGCGCAATTGAGCCTGGCTTCCAGCAAGAACGGGACGGCCGCAAATCGCCCGATGCTGAGCATCGCGACTGTCGCGTCGACGGGAGGCACGTTCACGCCCGCTCCGATCACCAACCCCACGACGGCCGCCAACTCTGCGTTCTACGGCTTTGACGGCAAGCGCGACGGCTACATGGCGCCGGTCGGCATGACCCTCGACACGCTCTACTTCCAGTACCTGCAGTGGCAGCAGAACGGCAGTCAGGGAACCTTCACGACCAAGAGCCCGCTGATCCATTTGAATGGCAACAGCGTACTCGTCGACGTCACTTCCGCCTTCAACGTCAGCTCGCTGCAATCGACCCTTCAGGGCTTGGGAATGCAAGTGACGGGCGTGGCTGGTCCGGTCATATCGGGGTGGATGCCCATGAGCCAGTTGGCAAACCTGGCGATGACGAGCGGACTCAACTTCGCCCAGGAATCCGCCTACTTTGTCAGCAGCGCCCCCGCTGATTCGACCCAGGGCGGGACGGCTATTGGCGCGACGAAGGCCGCGTCGGACTTCGGCGTTAATGGCACGGGCATCACTGTCGGTGTGTTGTCCGACAGTTACAACAGCCTGGGCGGCGCGGCGACCGACGTCACGAACGGTCAACTGCCGTCAAACGTCGATGTCTTGCAGGATCTGCCGGCAGGGCAGGGCACGGACGAAGGCCGGGCCATGGCGCAGATCGTTCACGCCGAAGCTCCGGGCGCTAACATTGCGTTTGCCACCGCCGAGGGAGGGTCGGCGGCCTTCGCACAGAACATCGAGGCCCTTCAGAGCCAGGCGAGCGCCAACGTCGAAGTCGATGACGTTGGCTATTTCGATCAGCCCTTCTTCCAAGAGGGCGTCATTGCCCAGGCAGCCGACGCCGTCGCCGCCAAGGGGACAGCCTACTTCTCGGCAGCCGGAAACGACGGCAGTCAGGCTTGGCAAGGGTCGTTCACGCCGGGCCAAGCCGGAATCTTCCCGGGCAGTTCTTTGGACGCCTTCGGCAGTGGTAATGACTTCCAGCAGGTGACCATTCCGGTCGGCTCCGCGGTGACATTCGACTTCCAGTGGAACCAGCCGTTTGCCTCGGTCGGCGGCAGGGGCTCCCAGAGTCAGATGGACATGTTCCTGCTGACCGGACCGAGCTTGTCCTCTGGCATCGTCGGGTTCGGAATCAACAACACCATCGGCGGAGACGCAGAGCAGCTCTTTTCCTTTGTCAACGACGGCAGCTTTGGGACGGAGACATTCTTCGTTGCCATCGAGCACGACTCCGGCCCCAACCCGACCGTCATGAAGTACATCGGCCTGACGGACGGTCTGCCCTTCCGGATCGATACCTTCGCGACGAACAGCGGAACCACTTTCGGCCAGCCGACCGCACTGGGAGCCGCAGGGGTCGGCGCGGCACAGTACACGAGTACGCCCGCGTTCGGGGTTACGCCGCCTCAGCTGGAACCATTTTCGTCGACCGGCGGAGGCACGGAGTTTCTGTTTGACACCGCGGGCAATCCGCTCTCGAGCCCGCTCGTGCGTCAGGCTCCCTCATTCGTGGGCGTCGACGGCGTCAATCTGAACGTCACCGGCACGTCGTTGTTCACGCCGTTCTTCGGCACGTCCGCTGCCGCACCCAGCGTTGCCGCAGTTGCTGCCTTGATGCTGCAAGAGGGCGGCGGAGCCGGAACGCTTTCTCCAACCGAAATCTATTCTCTGTTGGAGAACACGACGATTCCGATGAGCGGGAACCCGGGGTTCAACAGCGCCGACGGTTTCGGCCTGGTAAACGCCGACGCTGCCGTCCAGGCGGTTCAAACCGCGCCCAAGAACGCCGTTCCCACCGCCACACTCTCGGTCACAACCAACCCGTTTTCCGAGGCTGGCGGCACCACGCAGGTCGTTGCCACGCTCTCGAAGCCGGCCACGGCGCCCGTCATCATCAATCTGCAATTCAGCGGGCAGGCAACGTTCGGAACGCAATACACCGCCTCGTCGACCCAGATCGTGATCGCGCCGGGCCAAACTTCGGGCAGCATCACCATCACGGGTGTGGACGACCATGCGACCCAGAACGATGAAACGGTAATTGTCAGCATTTTCTCGATTCAGAATGCGTCGATCGCCGGAGGCTCGCAGTCGGTCACCATCATTCGCGCAGACGCCGACCGGCCAGAGATTTTCCTTAAGGTGGGAGGCGGCTTCGGCCCCAGCGGGAACGAGTTCAACGAAGGCGGCGGTACCATAAATATCGTGGCCGGGCTCACCGCGCCCATCAACGTCGACGACATCGTCATCACTGTCGGGTTCTCGGGGAGCGCCGTCCTCGGCACGAATTACACGACCAGCGGGACCACGCTCACCATCCCGAAAGGCTCACTCGGGGGAACATTTATCACCCCCATCCCTTCCTGGGAGATCACCTTAACAGGCATCCCGAACTCGATCGCAGATCTGCCGACCGCTACGGTCTTCGTTACGATCCTAAGCGTCGTCTTCAAGACGTCGGGCGCGCCTGCACCCGTCCAACAGGTCCCCGGCGGGAGCACGGTCACTGCCCTGGCGGTCGACAACACCGTCGACAGCAATCCGTTCGGGTCAAACCCGGTCGTGAGCCTCCCGACGAGCAGCGCGATCTCGATCAGCGACAATGGTGGCACGGCGACGATCACCATCTCCCAGTCAACGCTTGCGCAGGACACAACCGCGATTCAGCTCCTCTTCTCCGGCACGGCGGTCAACGCGGCCAATGACGCCCTCCCCCCGAACAGTCTCGGCGGGCCCAATTACAGCGTCACTGACGCTAGTGGGAACCCGTTGGGCAACGGATTTGGACCTACCGGACTCCCACTGAACGACCTTGTTTTCATCGACCGCGGCACGACCAGCACCACGATTACCGTTACGGGACTTAATAACTTCGAGATCGGTCCAGACACGACGCTGATCATCTCGCTGGGCCAGATCTTCGGCGACGGCGCCCAGGCCTCGGGGAATGCCAATACCACGACCGTCACGATCGTGAACACGAACAGCCGGCCGGCCGTCACGCTGGCAATGTCGAACCCGACGTTCACGTTGGGCGGCTCGACCGTCGTGACCGCGTCGCTCGCGGCGACGACCAATGTGGACGTCACGGTCAATCTGGCCTTTACCGGAACTGCGACCCCTAACCTCGACTACACCATCACCGAGGGGGGGGACCAAAAGAATCCCGGCATGGCAACGGACCAGATCGTCATAACGCACGGCCAATCGTTCGGCACCGTCGTTCTGACCGGCATCAACGACAGCCTGAATCGGGCGGAAACCACGGTCACGGTCGGCATTGCCAGCGTCACGGGCGCTGTGTTGGCGGGCAACCCGACCGTGACGGCGAACTACGTCAATGCCAACGTGCCGGTCACCTTCACGATTCAAGATGCCGTGACCGCGCAGGGTGGCGTGGCAGCCGTGCAGGTGTTCTTGTCGCGCAGCCTGCCCTTCCAGGTGAGCGTGAATTATCAAATCAACGACGGAACGGCCTTCAACGGAGTCACTTATTCGGCAAATTCCAACGGCCTGCTGACCTTCGCTCCCGGAGTCACCGAGCAAACGATCTTCATCAACACGATACCGGTTGGAAAGCTAAGTGTTCCTGTCAATGTTCCGTCGCTCAACTTCACGGTGTCGCTGTACAACCCGTCGCTCGATGTCCCTGTGTCCGCCAATCCGCTCAACACCGGCGTCGTGGTTGCACCAAATGGCGAACCAACGGTCTTCAAAATTGGCTTCGGCCCAATGATCACAGCCACGGTCTCGATCATGGAGACGAGCATCGTCAACGTGAACACCGTCGCGTCAACCGAGCCGCCGCCGCCGTCGGTGGTTTCTCCGCCCAATGCCCCGCCGGACATTGCCGCGGCCGTCGGCACGGTGACTCCGCCGATGGGCACCACTCCCCAGATCGATCCCTTCATCGTGCTCATGACCAACGGTCAGTACACCGTTTATGACGAGACCACGGGCTTCCTGCAGACGCAGACCACGCTCGACCAGTTTTGGATCAACGCCGGCCTTTCTGCGACGAGCCTCACCGGCGACGCGGTTAACCCGCGGGTGATTTTCGACCCGTATTTCCAGCGATTCTTCGCGGTCGCGATCAACCCTCTGGGGGCGGCAAACAACAACATTCTGTTCGCTGTCTCGAAGACGCAAGATCCGATCGGTACCAGCGCGTGGAGCGCCTTTACACTGCCGGTCGATCCGACCGCGAAAATCATGTCCGCCACCGCGGTCGCGCTGGGGATGGATGTCCACGGAATCTATATCACCGCCGATCTGGTCAATCCCCGGACCGGCGCCACCGCCGAAACGGGCTTTTCGATCCCCGCGGCGACTTTCAACAATGGCGCAAGCGGCACTACGAACTTCTCGCAGTACTTCAATATTCCTTCCGGCGCCGAGCTGCAGCCCGAACTCAATCTCACTCCCAGCGGGCAGCCGGAAAACCTGCTCTCTGGCGATTCCACAAACCCCAACAATCTTCTCGGCTTTATCATTGCCGGGGCGCAAAATCCCAACGCCGCGATTTCGCCCCCAACCTCGATCCCGCTTCCCAACGGCGCGGGGCCAATTGTCGATCCAAATCCCGCGCGCCAGGAGGGCATCGCTGCGAGAATCTCCAACGGCCCAGCCGGATTCTCCGCAAACATCGACCAAGTTGGCAACGACCTCTGGGCGGTCGAGACCGTCGCCGATCCGACCACGGGCAATTCCGACCTCCGGTGGTACGAACTCAACGCCACGACCGACCAGATCATTCAGACTGGTCTGATCAGCGACCAGAACAAGAGCTTCTATAACGCTTCGATTGCCGTGGCAAATAGCGGCGGCGGGGATCAGGTTGTCATCGGGTTCACCGGTTCGGGCAAGAACGAGTTCGCCAGCGCCTACGCCGCCGTGGGAGAGACGAACGCGGGCCTCACGACCTTCAGTGCACCGATCCTGCTTGCCGCCGGGGCAGGCAGCTACAACGTTCCCGACGTCAACGGCGCGAACTCCTTTGGACTGTACAGCTCGACCGTTGTCGATCCGAATTTCGCACCCAACGGAATCGCCGGACACGAGGTCTTTTGGACGTTCCAGGAGTTTGCCTCGGCGCCCAACGTCTGGAGCGTCGAGATGGCACAAATCATCGTCAACATTCCTCAGCCCAGGCCGCAGGTGTCTCTCACTCTTATCGACCCCAACGGCCCGATTAGCGAGAACTTCGACAGCACCGTCCATGTGCTAGCGAATCTCAGCGCCGTCTCCACCGACAACGTGGAAGTCACTCTCAACTTCGGCGCGTCCGGCACGGTCACCGGAGCCAGTAATGCGTCCCCGATCGTAATCACCACCCCAAACAGTATCACCGGCCTCCTTGCGACCGGCGACAGCGTCACGATCAGCGGCGTGCAAGGCGACACAGCCGCCAACGGCACATTCACCATCACGGTTCTCAACGCGAACCAGTTCCAGCTCAATGGCGCCACGGGGAATGGGATCTACACCGGCGGCGGCATCTGGGTCAAACTGACGGCCACGCTGAACCAGCAGTATTCGGCCAGCAGCCAGACGATCTTTATCCCGGCGGGCTCGCTATCGGGGTCGATCGCTCTCACCGGGCTGCCGGTCACCAGCTTTGGAACGCCGACGGTCACTGTGAGCATCGCCCAGTCCACGCTGTTCAACGCGGTTCCGGGTAATCTCGCATCTCAATCCGTAACTACCACGATCAACGATTTAGACGCTGTTCCTGCAGGCAACCTCTCGGGCGAGGTCTACAACGACCTCAATTTCACCGGCACTAAGCAAGCCGGCGACCCGGGCATTCCGAACGTGCTTGTGTACCTCGACGCTGACGCTTCCCAAAACGGTGCGTTCAATGTCGCCACCGATCCGTTCATCTATACGAGCGCAGCCGGCGCCGGTCAGGGCAACTACACCTTCTTCGGTCTGGCCAACGGATCGTACAACCTCTTCCAGGTCGTGCCGCCGCAATTCGCGCAGACGCAACTGGGGCTGGGGCCCAACGGCGGCTACCTTGGTGCGAGCCCGCCCACGTCGGGGCTCGACCTTGGCGACGCGGGGATCACCAACCCCGGGGCCACGCTCAGCGTCAACATTCCGCAGATCACCGACGACGGGAGCACCGGAAAGCTGACGCTTTCCCTCTCCCGGGCGACGGCGGCGCCCGTCTCGTTCACGATTCTGGTCGGCGGCCTGGCTCCGTTCGGCGATTACACGCTGACCGGGCCGAGCGGCCTCGTCACGTTGACAGCCGCCTCTCCGACTTTCGTCGCCACGATCGCTCCGGGCCAAACGTCGGTCTCTTACACGATCAAGGCCAACGCCGACACGACCGGCACCAACGAGACGATCACCTTCCAAGTCGCGAATATCCCAAACAATCCTGTGAACGCGACGCTCAGCGGCACCTCGCAGGCGGAGACCTCGATCGTCACCGCCAGCGGAACCCCCGCACTGGTGATCGACAGCCCCACGCAGCTTTCCAGCACGGGATTGAACCCCGGCTTCTCCTTCGGCGCGGCGACGAACGTCTTTCAAGCGGCCGACCAGCCCGATTTCATCACCTCGGCCGACTTGAACGGCGACGGAATTCCCGACCTCATCGTCGCAAATTCTCAGGCCAGTTCGATCACCGTGATTCTCGATCCCACGAGCCTCAATCCGGTCAGCAAGACCTACAGCGTCGGACCCAATCCGACCGGCGTCGCGGTGGGCGACTTCAACGGCGACGGCGCCCTCGACCTGGCCGTCTCGACGGCCAATGGCGTCAGCATTCTGCAGAACAACGGCTTTGGCTCGTTCTCCCTTGTCGGCAGCTACGCGGCCGGGAGCGCTCCGTCGGCCGTTGCGGCGGGTGATTTCAACGGTGACGGCAAGATCGATCTCGCTGTCGCCAACGCCAACTCGAACAACGTTTCGATCCTGTCGGGCAACGGCAACATGACCTTCAAGGCCGCGGTCAACATCGCCGTCGGGCAGGATCCCACCGACATCAAGGCCGCGTCCCTTGCCAATAATGGCATTCTCGACCTCGTGGTCGCCAACAACGGGTCGGCGAGCAACAGCGTGACCGTGCTGATGAATAACGGCAGCGGCACATTTACGGCAACAAGCTATCTCGCAGGCGTGCAGCCGCACACGATTGCGATCGCCGACTTCACCGGCAACGGTCACCTCGACATCGCAGTCAGCAATGTTGGGAATGCTCCGGGCAGGTCTGGCAACATCAACACCGTCACCGTCCTGATGGGCGACGGCACCGGCCACTTCACGGCCGTGCCACTTCCGATTGGCGGTCAGCCGCTCCCGGCCGGCACGTACGCTGCGGGCCCCTCGGTGTTCGGCATCGCAGCCGGAGATGTTGATGGCATTGGACTCCCCGATCTGATCGTCGGCAACAACGGTGTTGGTGACAATTCGATCAGCGTGCTCACCAACAACGGCAACGGCACGTTCGCGGCTCCAACGTCGGTTCCCGTGGGCACCGGCAACATGGTCGAATCGGTGACCGTCGGCGACTTCTACGGCAATGGCGCCGTCGATATCGCGTCGGCGAATTCCTTCGGCACGGCTGGCGTCAACGGCGTCACGATCTTCAAAAACGCCAACGTTCCGGCTAGCCTGTTGTTCCACGTCTACCTGAGCCATCCGTCCACTTCGACGGTAACCGTCAATTACGCGACGCAGAACGGAACCGGGACAGCGTTCGTCGACTACACCCCGGTGAAGGGAACGCTTCGGTTCTCGCCGGGCACGACCGTCGAAACGATCGCCGTTCCGATCCTGTCGGGCGCGGCAAACGACCAGACCGTAGTGTTGCAGCTCTCCGGAGCGACCAACGTTCCGATCCAGATCGGCACCGGAGTGGGCACGATCAACCCGCCGGCTCCCACCGCAAGTGCGGCGACCGCGGGAGTCGTCGGCGGCAACCTGGTGGTCAACGATCCGACCCAGAACGACATGATCCAGTTTGTGCAGCTCTCGGCGAACACCGTAGAGATTCTCGTCAATGGCGAGGTACTGGGGCAGACGACCTACTCCGGTGTCACCGGGCAGGTTCAATTGACCACGCCGAACGGACTCGACACGGTCTTCGTCGATGAAGAGGTCACCGAGGCCGGCACGGTCACAAATTCGGGCGTTACGGTCAATTCGAGCTTCGGCGATTTCGTCTTCGCGGAACTCGTCAACGGCCAGAACTGGCTGCTGCAAGCCTAAGGCATCTCCCGCCAACGCGGGTCGGTTCAGTCAGCAAATGCAAGCGGCCTGCCGAGTGAACGGCAGGCCGCTTTTTTCTTTCGCGCGAGTCGACAGTCCAATGCCGGCTGTCAGCACCGCCGGCTTACCACCAGCGAGCCCGGCGATAGTAGTAAGGACGTCCGTAGCGACCATAGACCACGACACCCGGACGAACGACGACCGGCGCCGGAGCGACGTACGCGGCGGGTGCTCCATAGTATGCCGGAGTTCCGTAACCGTAGTAGTACGGAGCCGGCGCCGGGTAGACGGGGGCGGGCCCATAGGCCGGTGCGACCGGTACCGTGACCCCCACTCCAACTCCCACGCCCGCTTGAGCCGGCGATGGCTGAGCCGCCACCACCAGGCCGACAAGCGAAGCACAACCCAGTGACAACAAGGTCTTCATTCTCCTGCCCTTTCCTCGGTGAAGAACCTCAACGAAACGATGCTCCTCACCCTTCATTATACCGCGCGTTGACGACTCCCAAGTGAGCCGAAACCGCGCGTACGGGGAGCGAGCGCAGCCGAGACTCGATCGAATGCGCCACATTTGGGGACTGGGCAAAGACGGACGCGCCCCACACGGTGACGCTGCACGCGGGCCAATTGGAAAAGTCCGCCGACAATCCGGCTTACGCGGCCTGTTCGTCCGCCCAACGCGCGAGGACCTCGGCATTGAGCGCGGTCAGATCCTCGCTCCACTCGAAGTCGCGGGTCACCATTTCGCGAGCGCCGATTCCCTTCTTGAAAGCAGCCGCCGCGACGCCGGCGGTCAAGACCGGTCCCATCAATCGCGGCAGCGGGTCGGACCAGTCGAATTCATTAGTCGAGCGAGCGCCGAAGAACTGGCGGCACCATTCGCCCAACCCGGGGAAGCTCTGGGTGTGTCGAAAGAGGGTCCAAAACAACCAGAATCGAAAGGTATAGGAACGCGCTCGAGTGGCCTCGATGGGACCAATTGTGGGATCGAGATAAGCGGCCGCGAACCGGGGGTCGTCCTTGAGCAGATACATGCCCCCCGTCAGGCGAGGATTGCACTCGATCGCTGCGATTCGCCCTGAAGCATCTTCAATGAAATCGAAGCCGACCTGTCCTGTGTACTTGACGGCATCGATAAACGTCCGAACCCACTTCAACACGGCCGGCTGTTCCGCGCGCCGATAGACCACCGTCGGCCCAAAGTTGTGGCAGAAGTCGGTGGCGTACGTCGCATGGGCCGCGATCCGCCCCTGATGAGCGATGGAGAACGTGGCAAAGGGCCGGCCAGGCAGATACTCCTGCGCGATCCAGGGGCGCCTTGCCGTGGGTTCGATGCCGGCGAGCGCCTCGATCCCCGGCGGACGCACCATAGTTTGTGCGGCAAACCGCGAATAGACCGGCTTGTAAACCGTGCGATCAGGCTCGCGTTCCCCAAACACCCGCGCGAGGTCGTCGCGGCTGGCGATGCGCGTCGTCTGAGGGACCGGCAATCCCAGCTCGCGCGCTTTTTCGATGAAGAGCCACTTGTCGTGTAGGCCAATCAGCGTGTCAAAACTGGGCGCGAACAGCGGCGGACCGTCCTTCCGGGCGGCCTTTGCCTGCGCCAGATAAAAGACTTCCTCATAGATCGGAATGATCAAGTCGACCGATTGGCTCTCGGCAATTTTCCAAATGGAGTCGAGCCAGGCAGACGTTTCTCGGGCGGGAGACGGCACACGGAAGTACCGCGAGACTGCCGACGAGTACCGGCACAGCGTGTGAGGCCAGGCATCGCTCACGAGTACGCGATACCCTTCCGAATGGAACCGCCTCGCCAGGGCGAGCGCGTACGTTCCACGACCGGCCGTTAGCAACAATGTGCGCATCATGCGACCCGCGCGGGCTGTCTATTCTGAATGCTGTGACGGCAATCCGCGAAAGAGCGTGCCAGCCCAGAGTTTTCGTCTTCTCGGACCGCGCGGAATGAAGAGGAGTCTCGGCTGCGTGAGAACCGCGATCTTCCTAAGCACGCGTTCCCACAGAAAGCGCGCTAAGATCGGTACGAGCGTGTCGTGAGGTCCGCGGCACCAGCCTGGCGAGCGAACAGCGCTAGACCGCTCGAATGATTGCGGCCGCGCTTTGACCCATTGCGGTCCGATTGACCGTTAGAGCCGTCTTTTTCCGCAGATCGAGCGGTTCCCGGTGAACGACCCGCAGCCGAAAACGGGGATCGGGCGTCTCGTAGTTGAGCGTCATCGGCAAGGTCCCGCGCTCGAGCGCTAGCAGGCTGCCCGCCAGTTCCACCGCGCCGGAACCGGCGTCGAAGTGTCCAAAATAGCTCTTCAGCGCGGTGACGGGAATCGATTCGACGTCGCCATCGAACGTTCGGCGGAAAGCGCACGCCTCGACGAGGTCGTCCCGCTGCGTGCTCTTGCCGTGTGCGTTGATATGACCCAAGTCGGCTGGCCGGAGCGACGCTTGGCGCATGGTGGACCGGATCGCGCGAACCAGACCCGTGCCGCCGTTGCCGTTGGACGAGCCCGTGCCGTCGCATCCGGCCGCTACGCCCAGCACTTCGGCATAGATTCTCGCCCCGCGACGGACGGCATGGCTATAACGCTCCACGACGAAAGCAGCTCCTCCTTCGCCAACAATCGTGCCGTCGCGATCGAAA
>DASZIA010000123.1:0-13154 GCA_035949535.1 Planctomycetaceae bacterium
GGGGACGATCGGCCGACGGAAGCCGATCGGGAGCGGGCCGACGAATGGCTGGCTGCGGGCCGCGCCCGACATCCGCGGTCAACGCTCGAGGACCTTCGACCGTTGGGGCTCGGCGAACAGGAGCCGGACGGCCTCACTCGGGCGGCCTATCGTTTCCGGCCTTCCATCGACCTCGCGGTGTACGCCGCCAACACCTATTCCAAGCGGGATGTGCCACCCTGCGTGCGGCTCGTTCCGGACGTCGTTGAGTCGTCGAGCCTGGAAACACGGCCGACGGTCGGTCTCGCGGCAAGCCTGCTCGTCGAGAACGATCTGAGAGTTTTTCAGCCCTGGCAGGCCCAATTGCTCGCCTCGTTCTGGCCGCTCAACACCGACGCCGTGTTGGCGATCGCCTCCTGCAAACTGGTCTCTCGGATCAATCTTGCCGGCACATACTGGGAACCGTGCGAATCCTGGATGTCTTCGTTGCACGCGGCTGATCGCGGTTGGTCCGAAATGGCGAGGACCGCTTTCGTGCTCGGCGCCGCCAGCCTCAATGATCGATTGCGGGGGACGGCCGTTGACGCATTGATCGAGGGAATCGCCGACGGTCGAGCCCGGCCTGGCACATTGGCCGAAACGCTCCTGCACGTCGTTTCCGGCGGTTGGATCAAACTGACTCGTTTCGCCGATTCAATGCGTGAAGCCGCGCGGACGTCGATCCTGGCCGAACGGATCGTGGCGGAGGTTCTGGACCGACTGATTGCCACGTGGGCGGAGATCCCGCGCGACGGCCACGCCATTCTCGCCCTTCAAGTGGGCCTCCTGAGCAATTTGCGACAGGCGACGTCGCCAGAGGCTCGCTCTGCTCTCGCGCGAGTCAAAGGTACCGGCAAGGCCGCCAAGCTGGCAAAGCAGCTGTGCTCATTCGAAGCGGATGATCGATCGCCTGCCATGCGGAGAGCAGCCCTTGAAGCCGCTGAAGGCAGAATCGCTCGCGCGGTGCGAATCATGGAATGGACGAAGGCGGAAGGATGAAGGATGGGAACTCGGCAGCAGAATTGGAACGTTGTTCGGAGCATGGTCGTTGCTTGCCCACATGGATTGTTGACCGTAGCTCGGGTCGCGGCGTTCAGCGGTCGCGAGACGTAAGTCGTCGGAGGCCGCCTACCGGCGTCGATGGACCCGCCGGCATTGCCAAATGCACCGCGATAGAATGAGGTCGGCCCACGCCCTTGCAATCACGCCCGGGGTTGTCTGGTGAATTCGCCCAAATACGAGAGTCCAGTCGGTCACCCGTTTCGCGTCGCGATTGTGGCGTTAACAGGCGCCGCGTTGGGATTTGCCATCGGGGGGACGAAATCACCGCTCTTCGCAATCCCGTGCGTGATGGTCGCCGTGTTTGGCGACATGTTTGCGGGGGGCCTCGTGACACTTGCGCGATTCATGGGACTTAAAAGAACGCTGTTACTAGCCGTCGTCCCGTTGCTGTTCCTTGCCAGGGTGTTTGCCGAGCATCGTCTCGGGCAGGGAGACTCCGCATCGAAAATCGGGGTGGCTCTGCGCCACGTCTACGAGTCCGTCCCAGGGGAGATCCTGACAGTTGCAACCATGGTCGCAGGAGCGATCGTCACCTTGGTCTTGGGACGCTGGCTTAGTCGCCACAGTCCTGGGTACTCGCTCCGCGATTGCGCGGTCCTGATTTTCATCGTCCAAATGTGGTTGACTCTTCTCACCGGATTTCTGTGCGTGGTTTACGGTATGCTCACTGAGCCGAACTAACCTGCGTTCGGCCCGACACGGGCGCGGTCTGATCAACCTTTGCCCTTCTCTCGTGACAAACCACAGATCAGTGGTGTGTCGACAGTTGCCGCCGAATTGTGGTTCTTTGCCGGGGAGACGTTGTTTTCTTGGCGGCGAAAACGCGGGTTGGAATTACAGCCGGTGTCTGTCAGGCGACGCTGGTTTTCCAAACAACAAGACCTGCAGGGCATAGAACGAGGGAAGCGAGGCTCCTAGACGCCAAGCCACAAAAAAACTCGTCCCTACCCTATCGTCGCCGCCGAACAAAATGAAACCCACCGAATGCGAAGAAGCCCGAAACCAGCAGCGTGATGGAAGCGGGTTCGGGGGTGGAGGTGGTGGGTTGGAATGTTAGCGTGGCATCCAGAGCCGTGGAGTCGTTAGAAAAACTCCCGTCCGCACCAAAGCCAACCACGAAATCGATCCGCTCCCCAACCGCTAGGTTCAACGTCGTGGAGTAGGACGCCGAGTTGAGGTAGCCGTTGATGTTCCCAGCGAAGAGCGAGCTGCCGTTGTCCAGGACATGAACATCGGTCGTCGTCCCGACCACGTCGATCCCGGTGAATGTGGAGCTGAGCGAATACTGCCCAGCAGCAGGGGACGTGAAGCGGAAGACGCTATACTCCCCGACTGCGCCGGGGTGGAACGCCGCCTGCTTCGGCTGGATGGGGTTGGTTCCTGAGGGGTTGATCACCATGTTCGTTGGATTATAGACGTCGTCAGGCAGCGAACCGGGGGCTTGGCCCCAGACCTCAAGGCCCGACGCCAATACTGACGGAGTAGCATAAAGAATGAAGCTGGAAGCGTCGGGCGTCGAACCCGGCGACAGCATGCCGTAGCTCCAGACCCCAGCTGGGTTGCCGGTCGTGACCGAAAAATCCGTAGCGTTATTGTAGATCGGACTCGCCTTTGCCTTCCCTGGCCCGACCCACATCAAAGCAGCGATTATTAGCCCGAGGAAAATCTGTCGCACGAGAAGCATGAGAGCGGGCTCCTGTTTTTTCTGTGGACAACCGGCACCACGAACGGCTGCGAAGGCGGAATCCGTCTGCGCCCGTCCAGGACACCGGGTCTCGCACCGATCGACTTGATGGTCATTTCTTACGATCGCTGAGCAAACTGATGAAATGACCATCGTCCATCAGCACGTAGCCTAATCCCGCATCCACGACGGCTGCGTCGACAAACTCCCCCGAATCCAGATCCAACTCGACCGAATGCCATTTCTGGCCGTCACTGCTGATCAAAATCTTGCGGTTTTGGCCCGATTCCGTCTGAAGCGGCGCAACGGCAGTCCCACTGCCGGCTGGATCAAAAGCGACCGTGACGATTTGGCGATCCTCGGGATTGAGCTGTCGTTTCCAAGTCTCGCCGCCATCCCTCGTGGCATAGATCGAGGAACCCGCGGTCACCCAGCCGCGCTTGGCGTCGGCAAAATTCAAGCTGGAGATCTGGAAGCCTTTCTTGAAGACAACGTCCCAATGTTTGCCGCCGTCAACTGTGCGGATCACACGCGCCTCCGTGCCGTCAATTCCGACGAACGCGGTCTTGGCGTCGCCGATGGCGAGATACACTACGCCGTCGTTGAACGTGATGCCTGGGAGCGGACCCTTGCCTTTGACAGGTTCCCAACTTCCCGTCGAGCCGCGCCGCTGATTCAACCGCTTAGAACCGCCGGTGAGCATCCAGTTATCCGGTCCGAAAGCGACGGCGTGCACATATTCAACATCTTCCGGCGCCCAGGATTCACCGCCATCGTCACTGGAGTAAAACTTCTCGCTGCTAACCAGCCAGCCATGCCTGGCATCTTTGAAGTGCAACGTGGTGACCGGGCTTTCCCGGAGAAACGTCGCCTGAAGGACCGACTTCCAGGTTTTGCAGCCATCGGTGGTCTTCCAGATCGCTTGATTGCTTGCCATGTAGCCAACGTCGCGATTGACGAAAGCGATGCGATAGAACTTTTCTTCAAAGCGCGGCTTGAGAATGGAAATCGATTCCCAAGTTGTTTTGCGAGTGATCTCTTGTGCGGTAGCGTACGAGGAGGCTTCCAGGCCCAATAAGACGAGAACGCATGATGTCATGAATCGTTTCATCGTCGGCATCTCGCTTTCAAACCGAGAGTGACTTGGTGGCAGGCCACGACGGCCTTTCACCAACTGGTACGGCAGGTGTGACAGTGACTGTCACCATTTGACGAGCTTCAACCGACCGGACGTCGGCGAGCGAGGGCGGAGCGGCAGTAGCGCAACAAGTCGAGCGTTTGCAATTCGAGCTTGATTTCGGTGGGCGATGTGCCGGCGAGGGAATCGGCGACTTGTTCAACCAGCAAGTCGGCGAAGCGCTCATGGGCACGCTGCAGCGTTTTGCGGACATTTTCCGAAGTCATCGGTTTGCCGAGGCTGGCGGTGAGCGCTTCGGCCATCTGCGGTGACGGCATGTCGGGGCTCTCGATACGCAGGAGAAGCGCGGCGTGGTACGTCGGGTTGGCCTGGTACAGCGCTTTCCAGGTCAAGTCCAGGAGTTCTTCGCGCCAGCCGGCGAGGAAGTCAGCCTCGGATGGCGCGTTCGACTGGGGGGCACCTTGGGCATCAGCCGGCAACGGCCGTGGGTCGGCTTTGCGGCGCCGATGGTAGTCGTTAACGAGATTGATCAGGGCAGACTTGAGATAGTCACGAAAACGGCCGCGCTCCGGATCGGCTCGGTGAAAGTCCCCGCGCAAGAAGCGAACCGCGAATTCCTGGCACAAGTCGCTTGCAGTGTCGGCGTCGTGAACTGCGCCGAGAAGGTAGCGGTAGGCGGCGCCGCTGTAGCGCATCATGAGTTGGTTGCGAGCCGAGGTCACGGCATCGCTCGGATCACTGCGATGCGCTTGGAAGACGACGCTCCAGAGCGTAGCGATGCGGCTCAGGCGTTGGTCGCGCTCGGGTTGATCCATAGGGACCTGCTGGATGCGGCGAATTGGCCCAGGCCAATCGAGTCCGCGTCGCGACGGGCGCACCAGCGCGCCGAATGGCGGCGCCTGTAGGCCGCCGTCATTTCTCAAACGGCGCGTGTGACATGTGGCGGCAATTTTCGGCGTGGACCCCTGTGGACCGGCAAGCCGTTCTTCTTGGGGATCCCACGTCACTCGAACATCGTAACTCCGTTGGCGAATGGTCGATACAAACCTGGTGGGGTATTATTCACGGCGGGAGTCGCTTGCATGGCTGGACATCACCATTGTGCGAACGGGCACCAATGGGACGAGGGCAGCTCGCTCGCCGCTGCCACCTCAGTCTGCCCCGAATGCGGCCATCAGGGCGGCAGCGAGAGGGGCGACGACGCACAACTCCTCGACGAACTCCCTCCCGCCCCGAAACCGCCGCCCGGTCTGTCGCCGATTTCCGAACTTGCATCGGGAGGGTTGCGGTTTCCCGAGATACCCGGATACGAAATTCTGCGAGAACTCGGTCGTGGCGGCATGGGCGTCGTCTTTCAAGCTCGCGACGTTCGCCTGCACCGGCTCGTCGCGCTCAAAATGATCCTGTCCGGCTTCCACGCAACTCCCGAGACGCTCATTCGCTTTCTCGGCGAGGCGAAAGTTGTCGCACGCCTACAGCATCCGAATATCGTCCAGATCTTCGACATTGGCGACTGGGGCGGCCAGCCCTATCTCGCGCTCGAATATCTCGAAGGCGGCAACCTGGCACGCCTCCTTGGACAGCCACTCTCCGCCGATGTCGCGGTTCCGATCGCCGAAACTCTAGCGCGAGCGGTCCAGTACGCACACGAGCAAGGCGTCGTTCATCGCGACCTGAAGCCGTCGAACATCCTGATGTCTCAAGCTGGCTATCAATTCGCGACCGCCAAAGCGATGCCGCCTCGTCGAGGATCGGCCGAACCGCTGTTGAATCCTAAACGGACGACCGCAAACACCGCGACGTGCGATCTCAAAATCACCGACTTCGGACTTGCCAAGCGACTGGATGCCGACGCCGGCACGACGAATTCCGGCTCTGTTGTCGGCACGCCACATTACATGCCACCCGAGCAGGCCGCCGGACGTACGCACGAGGTCGGGCCGGCTAGCGACGTCTACGCAATCGGAGCGATCCTGTACGAGATGCTCACCGGCCGTCCCCCCATTGTCGGCACGACGCCGATGGAAACGGTGATGCACGTCTTAAACGACGATCCCGCGCCGCCGCGGATGCTGAACGCGCGCATTTCGCGCGATCTTGAGACCATTTGTCTGAAATGTCTGCGAAAGGAGCCTCGCCAGCGCTACGCCAGTGCCGCCGACGTTGCCGACGACCTTCATCGCTTTACTTGCGGCGAACCGATCCGCGCACGGCCGATCGCGTGGTGGGAACGCGCCTGGCGCTGGGCGCAGCGCAACCCATTGGCGGCGGTTCTGGCCAGCGCCTTTTTGGCGTCGCTCGTTCTGGGAGTTGTGATCGCGACGTACTTCGCGGTTCAATCGGAGCGGCGCGCAGTCCGCCTCTTCGACATGAAGCGCGCGTCCGATCGTCATTTGTACCTGGCCCGCGCGAACCTCGCGATGCAGGCGTGGCAGGAAGGCGGAATCGACCGAGTCCTCAAGTTGCTGGCGGCGATGCGCCCTGAATCGACCGAGGGGGGCGAGGACCTTCGCGGCTTCGAGTGGCACCACCTTTGGTACTTGTGCCACCGCGACGACCGCCGCGTCGTTCAAGCGCATGACGGTCAGGTTAATGGCGTCGCTTGGTCCTCCGATGGCAAAGTTGTCGCGTCCGCTGGCAATGATAAACTCGTGAAACTATGGGCAGCCGCAACGGGCGAGTTGCTCGCCGAACTGCGCGGGCATGAGCACAGCGTGCAATGCGTCGCCTTCGCGCCCGATGGTCGTATTGTTGCATCGAGCGATGCCGGCGGCTTCGTTCGCATCTGGGATGTGGCGCGGCACCAGCCCATTATTGTCCTTGAAGGTTCAAAGTCACCGTCGATGGCCGTCGCTTTCTCGGCTGACGGTCGCTGGTTGGCGGCAAGCAGCGGATTGCAACTACGGCGATGGCGCACCAGCGACTGGCACGCCGAGGTCTGGTCGAGAGCGAATGACGCCATTGATGCGATCGCATGGTCTGGGGACAGTTCGCGATTTTACGCGGTCGGCAAAGATGATCGCCTCATGCATTGGGACGTCGACTCGCCGGAAGCCGTCGTGGGAGCAGGATTCGGCGCGCCAATTCGTAGTCTTGCCCTTACTCATGACGGGGGCACCCTGGCAGCCGGAAGCGCGAAGGGGGAAACTCATCTGCGGACGGTCGGCGCTAGCGACGATCGCCGGTTGCTGCCTGGTTTGGCCGAGGATTTGCAAGCGATCGGCTTCTCCAGGGACGGCAAATTTCTCATCTCCGGCGGCGTCTCTGGTGCCGTCAAGGTCCGAAATCTGACATCGGATACGGCAAGGGTGATCGCCCACACGGGCCCGGTCCAGTCGTTCGCTGTCGCGCCGGATGAGCGCAGCCTGCTGATCGGCGGACTGGATGGGAAGATCAAATTCGCGAATCTCGATCTCCGGGATTCGTGGCCGTCGGACCACGCGGGCAAGATTTACGGGCTCGCCATCTCACCCGAGGGCACCCAAGTCGCCAGCGCGAGCCAGGATGGTTCGGTCCGAGTCTGGCAAACGAAATCCGAGAAGCTTGAAGCGGAACCGCTCAATGGCCGTGTACCGCTCTGGTCCGTCGCGTTTTCCCCTGATGGGCAGCGCCTGGCTTATGGCGACAACCGGGGCCGAGTTCACATTTGGAACAGGCACAGCCGAAGTGAGGAAGCGGCGTGGCCCGCGCACCCGGAAGCCGTTCGGGGCCTTGCATTCTCACCCGACGGTCGCTGGCTGGCAACCGCCGGGTACACTGATGCCAGGATTCGCCTTTGGGACGTTGGCGGTAAGGCTCTGAAGGATTTTGCTCTTCCGTCGGATCGCTCGTGGTGCGTCGCCTTCAGCCCAGACGGGCGCTGGCTCGCCGCAGGCGGCAGTCAGGGCAATGTCACGGTTTGGGATGTCGAGAGCGGCGCGGTCGGCCTGGCGGTGCATGCGGGAATGGGCTGGGTTTGGACCGTGGCGTTTTCTCCAGACAGCGTCGAGTTCGCAGCGGCGGCGGAAGACGGCCGGATCTTTCTTTGGAACGTGCGAGACGGCCGACTGACGCAGACCTTGAGCGGACACTCGTCACTGGTCCGATCGCTCGGGTTCTTCCCTGACGGCCAGTCGCTTTACTGTGGAAATAATGATGGAACGATCCGACTCTGGGATCGGATCAGCGGCGAAGAGCGCTCGGCCCTGCGCGGCCACCGTGACGCCGTCTGGGCTGTCGTCGTCACGCCTGACGGTCAGACACTCATCTCCGCGGGCTATGACAAGAGCATTCACTATTGGCGAACTGCCACGTCGGCTGAAGTCCATTTGAACCCAACGCCGGCGATCGCGCCCTCTAAAAACGAACGTTGATCATGAAGCGATGCGCGAGCATGATAGCGCCCGACTTTCCTCGGATGCGTTCTTGGCGCAGGCCGGTACGTCGCGCTGCAAACAGCTCTACGGACCGGGGTGGAGTAAGTTGTTCCTGGGCCGCCTGGAGATGGCACATTATCACATTGGCCTCTTCCGGCTCGCGGAGGGGGGCACTTCGTGGACATTGCCGTCCTCTCGCGGTTGCAATCATCGGAGATCGGCAGTCCCGAGATCTCATTTGTTTTCTCGGGTCGCCCCTAAACGACCGATGAGTGCGGCAATGACGGGCGCCGGAAACTCATCCGTATTTCGGCACGCGGTTTCATACACCGGATTGCCATACGTTCTGGCGGAATCTGGCGTCAGCCTGCTGGAGCGGACAAAACACCAGAAATCGGCGGCAGAAATCCAACGTTTTTTGGCTTCTGTCGCCCCGCGCCTCGTTCGGCGCCTCAGTCGATTCGGCCGAATGTTGGAACTTCAGAGCCGACAGCTTGCCTGCCGGATTCAGCTGCAGACCCACTTGCCGGTTCGTTGGTCCCAGGGGTAACGTAAGTGGTGTCGCAGAAGGCGAAACCGCCAAGGAGTGACCCATGCTGACGCGAGGTCCCTCAGCGGCATCAGTGCTCTGGAAAACGCTTGCCGCCGCGATTCTGTTGATGATCGGCCTGTGTGTCCCGCTCGCAGCACAAGAGACTCAAGAGAGTCATTCCGGTGCCGGGTCGCCGACGCTCGCACGAGTCTTTGCCTCGTGGAAGGCACGGCAGGAACGCATCAAGTCGTTTTACTTTGTCTGGAATTTGAGAGTCGTTTTGCCCAAGGGCTATCAATTTCCGTTTGCGCGGTGTCTTGCGGGCGTACGCAAAGGGGATGTCGCACTCGACAAGGACATTGAATTCACCGTCCCGCAGTCGGAATGGTCGGGCGAGGGGCTGGACCGCCTGCGAAGCGATTTCAGCGAGTTTGTCTACAGCGGCGCAGAGCGTTGGAAAGAGACCGGGCGTTTCCGTATCACCCAGGCGGGCAGCTTGAATTCCCGCTTGCATGTGCCCACGCGTTCGGGCGAGGCGGCGCCGACGATCGCGATTTGGCGCAAGGTTGCAATCAAACGCCCGTCTGGCTGGTCCAGCTCAGGCGATTTCCTGTTGCGTGATCTCGATATCGATTTGGCTCCGCTGCGCCTTGCAGTGCGCCCCTTGAGTCCGGCCTCCGATTGGTCGGCGGAGACCTCTCGCGTCGTGAGCGAGGATGCACTCATCGGCAATGTGCGCTGCATCAAACTCCAGATGGATAAAGTCGATCATTCCGAGCGGTGTTGGGTCGATCCGAGCCGCGATTACAGCATTGTGCGTTGTGAGCGACGACAATCCGAAGGGGAGCCTCTCAACGTCGCGATCGATGCTCAGCAGGGTCCTGACCACGAATGGCTACCGGCCCGATGGTCGTGGCAACTGTCTGGTGGTGGTGGCCGGGCGGCGTCATTCGAGGCCACGGTGACCCGCCGCATGGTCAACAAAATGCTGCCGGACGCAACGTTCGCTGCAGACTATCCGCCGGGGACGCGCGTTTACGACGCGAGTGTCGATCTGGCGATTGTCGACCTTGACGACCAGTCCGGAATTCTTGCACCCGACGAGGCGCGCGCCACCCTCAATGCGATCGCCGACGCCTGGCTGCAAAGACAAGCCAAAGTGAAACGCTTCAAATACACCTGGCGACGGGACGGCGAGAGCAAAACGATCAACACTCTCTGCGTTGATGGCGAGAGGTTCATGACGGAAGTCAAAACGCCCGACCGGGAGCCAGCGCCGTCGCCACGGCCCGTCCAAAAGGGACGTGCCGGGCTAAAAAGAGAAGGATGGCCGATTCATCAATCGAAAACCGTATTTGATGGCGCCGCCACGCGCACCCTGTACTCCAGCGACAACCCGCGGTGGCCCGGCGGTGTCTTGGACATTGCAGCTGGCTCCGGCATGCAGCGCGACGGCGGTATGCCCGGCGACCGATATCTGATGCTCGTGTTCCGTCCGTTCGACGCAAACTTCGGAGGCATGAACGTTGCCGACCTGCGGGATCCCGCCAAGTTCCGAGTCCGCAAGCAGAAGGGACAAATTGGCAACGTCGCGTGCGTGGTGATCGAAACGGAACTGTATCCGGCAATGCAGTTATCGTATTGGCTCGATCCGGCCCGCGACTTTATCCCTTTGCGCCAGCACCGCTCGCTCAACGGGGAAGATCGCGAGCGACTGGATTTTTCCTACCGGGCCGATCCTACGTGCGGCTGGGCTCTGGCCGGCTGGACGGAATCGAACGTCGGAATGGGCGGGAAAGTGTTCAACCCGATTACCGACACAATCACCGAGTTCACGATCAACCAGCCGATTTCGGCGTCGGACTTTCAGATCGAAGCTCCCGCCGGGGCGAAAGTCCAAGACTGGCGGATCGACCGCCGCTCGACACGCGAAAAAGCGGAGGATGCAGCTCGCGACGCGAAAAGGAAGGCGATCGCCGCTGCGCGCGAAGCGAAGGAAAAAGCACACCCGAAACCGAAACCCAAACCGGTTTATGATCCGTTTGCGGATGCGACGGCCGACGTCGAAGCGGCGTTCAAGGTCGCGCGGGAAACGAGCAAGCGGGTGCTGATTGAGTTCGGAGCCAATTGGTGCCCCGGCTGTCGCGATCTGGGAGTCGTGTTGAAGGAGAACGCGGAAGTCTCAAGAGCCTTGAACGAGCATTTCGTCTTGGTGCTCGTCGACACCGACACGGAGAGCGGCCGCCAGCTTCAAGAAAAGTACGTGCCGAAACGGCAACGAAACAGCATCCCCCACCTGGCGGTCCTTGATCCGGCCGGAAAAGTGTTGAAGAACGACAACACCACGGCCCTCGAAGTCGATGACGATTACTCGGTTCCGAAGCTCAAAGCATTTCTGGCCGAATGGTCGCCGCCGAAATAATTGCTCGTCGGCCCTAAACCCGCCAAATCAAACATCTTCGTCCGCTCCGACACACGAATGGTACGTAGTTCTTCGGCGTGTGAGCTGCGTGCACCAAAACGCGAGTCTGACGAAATCTCTGGCGTCTTTCGCGAAGGCCATGCGTTTTCCAGGATCGTCATCAAAGGATCGATAAGTGCGCCGCGGCAAGCACGGGAAACTCATCCGTTTTTCGGCACGCTGTTCTGCGCACTGGATTGCCATTACGTTTTGCGGAATCCGGCGTCCGGTGCGAGAATTGATAAAACGCCCTGAAATCGGCGGCAGAATTCGAACGAGATCCGGAAGCTTCCTCAGAGAACTTTCAGCGTGCGATCGTCTCGACACCCTCTCCGATAATCGTTAAGGCGCCAGATGGCCGCAGGCTCCGTGCCCGCCGCCGCTTGCACCGCCTTTGCCGCAGTGCGACGCCGAAAAAAGTCGCCTCCATCGGATCGATGACGACCCGCTGCGCACGATCATTCGGTCCCCTGGAAATTCGTCGAGTTTTCCGTTCGGTTGCCCAATATTCGCGGTCCCCGAGCGAATGACTCGCATGTGTCGACGCCGGATTGTCGCCGTGCCCCGATCATTGCCAATGCCGTTGAGGAGCGAGTTCGCGACACCCAATGGAGATTTTCGGCGATGACCGACGTTGTGCTCCGGGCCGAATCTTTGAGCAAGTCCTACGTCGACGGCGGCGTTCGCGCGGTTGATGGGATCGAATTGACGGTGCGGGCCGGCGAATTCGTCAACATCATGGGGAGTTCGGGCTCCGGAAAGACGACGCTTTTGTATCTTCTCGCCGGGCTGGAACGTCCTTCGGGCGGTTCCGTCTGGGTCGAGCAGAACCGGATCGACGAACTGGGCGCCAAGGAACTGGCGCGGTTGCGGCGGCACTCGATCGGCTTCGTGTTCCAATCGATGAACTTGCTGCCTCATCTTTCTCTGCGGGAGAACATCCTGGTTGCGGGTTATCTGACCGCGCGGCCCCGAAGTGAAGTCCAGCTCACGGCGGACCAGTTGCTGCAAGAAATGGGGATTGCCGACGCGGCTGATCGCTTGCCGGCGGAGGTGTCGATCGGGCAACAACAGCGTGCTGCGATCGGCCGCGCCTTGGTGAATTCACCGCGAATGGTGTTCGCGGATGAGCCGACTGGCAGCCTCAACTCTTCGGCCTCTGCCGGCGTGCTCGACCTGCTGGAGGCCGTCAATCGCGCGGGGACGACCGTCGTGATGGTCACGCATGATTTGAAGGCGGCCTGCCGCGGGAAAAGAGTGGTCTTCATCCGCGACGGCCAAGTCGAGGGCCAATTCGATTTTGAAAATGAGCAATGTGCGGCAGCGGATGATCGGGAGAAACGTCTCTGCGATTGGCTCTTTCGGAAGGGGTGGTGACATGCGGAGCATTCGCCTCCTCGTCGGGGCAAATCTCCGCCGCCGCCGGGGCGAAATCCTGCTGGTCGCTCTCTCGATTGCGGTAGCGACGATGTCGTTGGCGACCGCGATTCCGATTCTGCTGGGGGTTTCCCGCTCGGTCGACGTCACCTTCGACAAGCTTCACGCCGCGCACCTGCTGATGATATTCGACACCCGGACCTGCAACGCGGCGTCCACAACCCAGTGGTGGCGAAATCGCCCAGGAACGATCGCCGTAACCGAGACGATGCCGACCAAACCGATTTGGGGCGGATTCTGGCACAACGATCGCCACATCGACCAGTCGCTCATCTTGTTCGAACGGCCTCTCGACGAATCGGAGAACGATCGGTTGGTCTTCCTCGAGGGGAACGAGACCCGCGTGCCGGAGCACGGCACGGTTTGGCTGACGAACACCTTGGCGGGAGGCAACCACATTTCGGTCGGCGATTCCATCCAGCTCCCGGTCATGCAGGGAATTCATGAATTCCAAGTGGCCGCGATCG
>DASZIA010000124.1:0-17479 GCA_035949535.1 Planctomycetaceae bacterium
GCGTAAAACACTTATTGACGTCGTGGTAATTGTGCTCCGCAATCCCAATCTGCTTCAGATTATTGCGGCACTGCGTTCGCCGGGCCGCTTCGCGGGCCGCTTGCACGGCCGGCAGGACTAGAGCGATCAGCACGGCAATAATGGCGATCACCACCAACAGTTCGATGAGTGTGAAACCTCTTCGCCGGTCTCGCATTTCGTGATCCTTCACACAGCCCAGACAGATGGAAAACGACCTTCGCGTCGCATACGGAAAAAAGCAATTGCGAACAAAATGCAATCGCAGGGCCACTTTCTCGCCCGCCAGCCATCGCAATTCTTCGTAGACCAGTGGCAAGAGCTGTTCGGAGGCCTGAGGTTCGCCCTGTTCGATTGCGGAGAGGAGTTCGCGTGACGTCGGCCATAACGGATCAGGAAGCCCTCAACGTGAGCCCTGAGCATAGCCGCGTTTTGCTTGCCGCATCCAGTCGCTGCGGCTCACGTGGCCGAATCCGATTAAGTGGAATCGCAAAGGGCCGCTGTTTCAAAAATGGTTGCTTTGATGCGGCGGATTTCGCCAACGGACGTCGCCGAGTTTCAGAAACCCCGAAGCGACGTTTTTCGGTACTCGGCGGAGCGGTCCGAGAAACGGTCGATTGATGGCGTGTCCGCGAAAAGGCTTGGGATTACGGGACTACTGCCTTTGAGCGAAGAAGTCTTCAGCTTGAACGACGTCGGTCTTGGCGACCTCGAAAATTGGATCGCCTGGCTGGACGGCCTCTCCCGGGTACTTCTGCACGCGCGTTACGACTCCGTTGAGGGGAGCGAGAATGCGATACGTGTCTAATTCCGCTTTCGCCTGCTTCGCTTTGGCTTGGTTCACTTGTACATCCTGCTTCGCTTTCACGATTTGCAGCTGGCTCTTCTCCATCGACAGTTTGAGCCGCTCAAGTTCGGCACTGAAGATATTTCCATTCCTGCGATTCGCACCAAGCGCGTTCTCGTACTCCTTGACGTCGACGGCGTTCGCTTTGGTCGCGAAGTCGATCTCGATTGTGTTCTCCGCAGTCAGAATGGCAACTCTGAGATTGGCTCGCGGCACGTCATCCATCAGTTGCACGACGATTTGATCCTTTTTGACTGCATCTCCCTCCTTCGGTGCAATGTCTTTGAGCACCCCAAGCTGGCCGCTGGCCAGCCGTGCCATCTTCACCGCTTTGATCAGGCAGTTGTTCAGTTTGATGGTACCGGTCTGCGCGGAACCAGGCGGATTGTCGTCCGCTGCTCTGGCAGTCTTCGGGCCGGCGTTTGCGCTTACCAGGCCGAAGAGCACGGGGATGAACTGCGTGGTACACGAAGCGAGCGCTAGGCCGGCCAGAAACGCATTGCGAAATCTCATATCACACCTCGAAAACCGGATTCGCTATTTTCAACCAAGGCCAGAGGATTCGCGTGACTTCGCTCATGTCAGCTCCGAAGGAGCCACCCAGATGATCCCCGAGCATAGCCACACGCGGATTCCCGAATCCACACCCTCCCGCTACCGCCGCGCTCAAATAAGCGGAATCACTGAAGGGTACAGGCATCAGGTCCCTCTCCGCTTGGTCACTGACGCGGTGCGCCAATTCGGAAATACGTTCGTTTTACACCGCACTCCGAAGAGACTTTTCTCATTGGTCGTCGCGCCCGGCGCGAGTCCGCAATAACGTATGAGTTTTCGGCACTCGGAGCGTGTGCCGAAAAACGGATGAGTTTCCGGTGCCAGCGGGGCAGCACTTATCGGTGGTTTGATGCAACGTCCGAGAAACGTTTGAGATTATGGAACAACCTCGCGCGTCACCGCAGAACTCTTCGGGGCTAGCTGAACGCCATTGGCTGGCATTCCAGTCGTGTCGCACACCGGATCGACGGCCTCTTTGATCGATCCGACTAAAACCGTTTCGGCATTCGCCGCACGCAATCGGTGGGCCGTGGAGGCGAATGCCCGACTGCCGGATTGACGGCGGCACGTGACCCATCACGATCCATGCCTGACGGCTATCGAAGAAAATGGCCGCCTGTTCGCGCGGACCAAGGCGGCTTGAGCCGACTCCAGACTTCATCCAGGAGCAGACGCCGACTTTTGACATGGCCTTAATGACGAATGACATCGCGTCACTTCGGCAAATGGCCGGCCGTGAAAGAAGCCTGTACGAATGTCGTGCCAATCGGCCGAATCCGCAGGAAGAATGGCGGCAGATGACTTGTGGCGAAATGACCGTGCGCTACCTTGCGAGATGGACTCATGGAGCCGCGACCGTGAGGGAGCGGTCCTTTGTACAATCGACGCCGTTTACGCGGTGCCCGTTCCCTCACGGTCGCGGCTCCCCAGCCAATGTGTCGCAGAATCGCGCACTGTGATTTACGACATTGCATCGCTGTGGAGCCCCGGTGATCGCTCGTTCTGTTGACGTCGTCGTGTTGGGGCGCGGCCTACACAGCCTCGGCGGTCTTTTCAGGGCCTGTGTCGTCCTCTGCTCTACCGGCCTAGCAAAATTGCCAAGCCGGCCACGATGGCGAGCAGGGCCGACACGTGTACCATATTGACGGCGGTGATATTGACGAATGGCGTCATGCCCGTCACGACGAGCCAAATGCCCAACAAGAGCATTCCCCAGTTCCGTTTGCGAGTCCATAGCATTGATTCGCTCCTCGCGTCATTTGTACGCCTGAGTTCCGCCCGACCTGATCGTATCCCCGCGCACGGGCGGGGTGCCATGAGGAAGATCGTGCGGGGGACGTTGAGCTAGAGACAGGGGCACTTTGGTCTTCCGCGCGGCGCCCCGTTTTCCGCCGGCGTCGAGGCGGTCGACCTGACTGGTTATGCCAACGGCGGGGCCTTTTCTGGCCACTTGCGCGGGTTCGAGTTCGACGGCTGCGCGTGACAAGGATGTCACCAGAACTCTTGCCCGCGCGCGACCGAGAGCCAGCGATCAATGCAGACTTGCGACCCATCTGTGTGGCGGTACGATGAAGATGTCACATTTCGCCCGGCATGGCCGGCTCGCCCGGGCCGCAATCAAAAAGGCGGAGTCGCCGGTCAATCTTCGCGTGGTGCGCAGATTCTCCATTGGTTTCCCGCACAGAGCGGTTCATCCAGGGCACGCTCTGCCAGCTTTCTTTCTCTCATTGCCGTAACACGTCGCACAGCGGAATGACACTATGGGCCGAACACGAACCGCATCGAATGGCTTTGCTTCGGAAGAGCTCCTGACCGCTCTCAAGAGCGTGAAAAAAGGGAACTTCAGCGTCCGGCTGCCGGCCGATCGAACGGGAGCGGCGGCTGCACTGGCCGAAGCCTTCAACGACGTGGTCGAACTGCTGGACAGCTCGACGCAGGAGCTCGAACGGATCAGCGTGGTCGTCGGAAAAGAAGGCAAGATCAAAGAGCGTACCGTACTGCCCGGCGCGACGGGTGGCTGGGCGACCCGGCTCAATGCGGTCAACACGCTCATGGGAGATTTGGTCCAGCCCATCGAAGAGGTCTCGCGCGTGATCGGCGCCGTTGCCAAGGGAGACCTTTCGCAACGCGTCGAACTGGAGAGAGATGGGGCGCCTCTGAAGGGAGAATTCTTGAGGATCGGCAAAACGGTCAACCGCATGGTGGACCAGCTCGGCTCGTTCGCCTCGGAAGTCACACGCGTGGCCCGCGAAGTGGGAACCGAGGGGAAGTTGGGCGGCCAGGCCGCTGTCGAGGGGGTGGCGGGGACTTGGAAAGACCTCACCGACTCCGTGAACAGCATGGCCGGTAACCTGACCGGACAGGTGCGGAACATCGCCGAGGTGACGACGGCGGTGGCCAACGGCGACCTGTCGAAGAAGATCACGGTCGACGTCAAAGGGGAGATTCTCGAGCTGAAAAACACCATCAATACCATGGTGGACCAGCTCGGCTCGTTCGCCTCCGAAGTCACCCGCGTGGCCCGCGAGGTGGGCACCGAGGGGCGGTTGGGCGGGCAGGCCTACGTGCGGGGTGTGGCCGGCGTGTGGAAGGACCTGACCGATAACGTCAACAGCATGGCGAGCAATCTCACCGGCCAGGTGCGGAACATTGCCGAAGTGACGACAGCGGTGGCCAACGGCGACTTGTCCAAGAAGATCACCGTGGACGTCAAAGGGGAGATTCTGGAGTTGAAGAACACCGTTAATACGATGGTGGATCAACTCAACTCCTTCGCGTCGGAAGTCACGCGCGTAGCCCGCGAAGTCGGCACCGAGGGCCGCCTGGGTGGACAGGCACGGGTCGAGGGCGTCTCGGGCACCTGGAAAGACTTGACCGACTCGGTCAACAGCATGGCCGGTAACCTGACGGCCCAAGTGCGCAACATCGCGCAGGTCACCACCGCGGTCGCCAACGGCGACTTGTCAAAGAAAATCACCGTGGACGTAAAGGGGGAAATCCTGGAGTTGAAGGACACCATCAACATCATGGTGGACCAGCTCGGCTCGTTCGCCTCCGAGGTGACGCGCGTGGCCCGCGAGGTGGGCACCGAGGGCCGCCTGGGCGGACAGGCGGACGTCAAAGGGGTCGCCGGCGTCTGGAAGGACTTGACCGACAACGTCAACAGCATGGCCGGCAACCTCACCGGGCAGGTGCGCAACATCGCTGAAGTGACGACGGCCGTCGCCAACGGCGACTTGTCCAAGAAGATCACCGTCGACGTGAAGGGGGAAATCCTGGAGCTGAAGGACACCATCAACACCATGGTGGACCAGCTCAACTCCTTCGCCTCCGAGGTCACGCGTGTGGCGCTCGAAGTCGGCACAGAAGGGAAGCTCGGCGGCCAGGCGCTGGTTCGGGGCGTGGCCGGCGTGTGGAAGAACCTGACGGACAGCGTGAACTTCATGGCCAGCAACCTCACCGGGCAGGTGCGGAATATCGCCGAGGTCACCACCGCCGTGGCCGATGGGGACCTGACCAAGAAGGTCACCGTGGACGTCCGCGGCGAAATCCTTCAACTGAAGAACACGATCAACGCGATGGTGGACCAACTGAATTCGTTCGCGTCCGAAGTCACCCGCGTGGCCCGCGAGGTGGGGACGGAGGGGCGGTTGGGCGGACAGGCCTACGTCCGCGACGTCGCCGGCGTTTGGAAGGACTTGACCGACAACGTCAACAGCATGGCCAGCAATCTCACCGGCCAGGTGCGGAACATCGCCGACGTCACGACCGCCGTCGCCAACGGTTTGTTGTCCAAGAAGATCACCGTGGACGTCAAGGGGGAGATCCTGGAGTTGAAGAACACCATCAACACGATGGTGGACCAGCTCAACTCCTTCGCCTCGGAGGTCACTCGCGTGGCCCGCGAGGTAGGCGCCGAGGGCAAGCTGGGCGGCCAGGCGGAAGTCAAAGGGGTGGGCGGAGTCTGGAAGGACTTGACCGACTCGGTGAACAGCATGGCCAGCAACCTCACCGACCAGGTGCGGGGCATCGCCAAGGTCGTGACGGCCGTCGCCAACGGCGATCTCAAGCGCAAGCTGGTGGTCGAGGCCAAGGGGGAAATCGCGGCGCTCGCGGACACGATCAACGAGATGATCGACACCCTCGCGACGTTCGCCGATCAGGTGACGACCGTGGCCCGTGAGGTAGGCGTCGAAGGCCAACTGGGTGGTCAAGCCAAGGTGCCCGGCGCCGCCGGCACATGGAAGGGCCTGACGGAGAACGTCAACCAGTTGGCGGCCAATCTCACCACTCAGGTGCGGGCGATTGCCGAGGTCGCGACCGCCGTGACCAAGGGCGATCTGACGCGCTCGATCACCGTCGAGGCGCAAGGCGAAGTGGCCGCGCTGAAGGACAACATCAACGAGATGATCCGCAATCTGCGCGACACCACGCAGAAGAACACGGACCAGGACTGGCTCAAAACAAACCTGGCGAAGTTCACCCGCACGCTGCAGGGTCAGCGCGACCTGTTGGCCGTCACCAAGCTGATCCTGTCCGAATTGGCCCCCGTCGTCTCTGCGCAGACCGGCGTCTTCTACATGATGGAAGAGGACAACGGCAATCAAACGCTCAAGTTGAGCAGCTCCTACGCCTATAAGGAGCGCAAGGGCCTCGCCAACCGCTTCCGCCTGGGGGAGGGCCTGGTGGGCGAGTGCGCTTACGAGAAGGAGCGGATCCTGGTAACCGACGTGCCGGATGATTACATCCGCGTCAATTCCGGCCTCGGGGAATCACGGCCGTACAACATCGTGGTTCTGCCGGTGATCTTCGAGGGCAAGGTGAAGGCCGTAATCGAGCTGGCCTCGTTTCAAAGGTTCAAGGACATCCATCTCACCCTGCTGGACCAGCTTACGGAAACCATCGCCATCGGGCTCAATACGCTCGAGGCCAACATGCGGACCGAGTCGCTGTTGCAGCAGTCGCAAAACCTGGCGCACGAGCTGCAAAGCCAACAAGAGGAGCTCCGCGAGACCAACTCCCGTTTGGAGCAGCAAGCTCGCGATCTGCAGGCCTCGGAGGACTTGCTCAAGAACCGGCAGGATGAGCTCAAAGGGGCCAACGAAGAGCTGCAAACCAAGGCCCGGGAGCTGACCAACCAGAAGACGGAGGTCGAGGCCAAGAACCGCGAGATCGAGCTGGCGCGGTTGGCCCTCGAGGAACGGGCCGAGCAGCTCGCCGTCACGAGCAAGTACAAGTCGGAATTCCTGGCGAGCATGTCCCACGAGCTTCGCACCCCGCTGAACAGCTTGCTGATTTTGGCGGAGATGCTGGCTTCGAATCCGGACGGCAACCTGACCGCCAAACAGACCGATTACGCGCGCACCGTTTACTCTGCCGGCTCCGACCTGCTGTCGCTGATCAACGACATCCTCGATATGGCAAAGATCGAATCGGGAACCATGCCGGTCGAGGTCGGAGAGATCCTGTTCTCGGCCCTTCAAGCCTACATGGAGAGCACCTTCCAGCCCGTGGCCGACACCAAGGACTTGCAGTTCAGCGTGGAAGTCGACGAGCGGCTTCCCAAAGCGATCCATACGGACGCCCGGCGGCTGCAGCAGGTGCTGCGCAACCTGCTTTCCAACGCGTTCAAGTTTACGCAAGACGGCAAGGTCAGCCTGCGGATGCACGTCGCCACGGCGGGCTGGACTCGCCAGCACCCCGTGCTCGACAGCGCTGGCTCCGTGCTGGCGTTCTCCGTGAGCGACACGGGAATCGGCATCGCGCGCGACAAGCTCAGGATTGTCTTCGAGCCGTTCCAGCAAGGCGACACGGGAACGGCCCGCAAGTTCGGCGGGACGGGACTGGGGTTGTCGATTAGTCGCGAAATCGCCCGACTCCTCGGCGGGGAAATCCGCGTGCAAAGCGTCGTCGGCGAAGGAAGCACTTTTACTCTCTACTTGCCGCAAACCTATCAAGCGCCCCGCGGCAAGCTTTCGGAGAGCCCGGTTGCCAAACCTGCGGAGGTTGAGATCGGCGGGGATTACGACTCGCTGCGAGCCGGGGACCGCATGGTCCTGATCATCGAAAGGGATCCGAAGTTCGCGGGCGTCCTGTTGGAGGTCGCCCATGAGGCGGCCTACAAAGCGGTCATTACCCCCAGCGGTGAAACCGGCATCGCGGTCGCCCGACAACTCTTGCCGGAAGCCATTACGCTCGACCTGCGTCTGCCGGACGTGCATGGCACGGAGGTGTTGGAGCGCCTGAAGCGCGACCCGGCAACGCGCCACATCCCCGTTCACGTCATCTCGGCCGACGAGACCTGGCAGCGAGGCCGGAAACTCGGCGCCTTCGCCTGTTTGAAAAAGCCCGTCACCAAGTCGGCCCTGGATGAGGCGTTCGCTCGGGTGAGGAGCTTCACCGACCGCGGTGTGCGGAACCTGCTCGTGGTGGAGGACAACGAGACCGAGCGCGAGAGTCTCATGGAGATGTTCGGCGAAGGCGACCTGCGGGTGACTTCCGTGGGAACGGCGTCGGAGGCCTTGGCCGCGCTGCGGGCGCAAGCCTTCGATTGCCTGGTCCTCGACCTGCGCTTGCCGGATGTACCCGGATTGGAGCTGCTCGAGACGATCAAAAGGGAGCTCGGGCTGCATAATCTGCCCGTGATCGTTTACACGGGGAGGGATCTCACTCCGGACGACGAGGCCCGGCTCAACGAGTTGGCTGAGGCCGTCATTGCCAAGGACGCCCGCTCGGCCGAGCCGCTCCGAGAGAAGGTAGCGATGTTCTTGCATCGCGTCGAGAAGGGTCGGACCGAGCCGGCCGTGCCCCAGTCAAGTGCCTCTGAGCTCGCCTCGGGTCCCGCTTTCGAATTGCCCCGTCAATCGACTGCAGCGCCCCAGGATTTCGCGCGGAAGAAGGTGCTGGTGGTCGACGATGACGTCCGAAACTTGTTCGCGCTGACGAGCGCACTGGAGCGCTGGCAACTGGCGGTGCTGCGCAGCGAAAGCGGAACGGAAGCGCTCGAGATCTTGAAACGGACGCCGGACATCGATCTGGTGCTGATGGACATCATGATGCCCGGGATGGATGGTTACGAGACGACGCGCAGAATTCGAAAGCAAGAGCAGTTCAAGAACTTGCCGATCATCGCCTTGACGGCCAAGGCGTTGAAGGACGACCGGGAAAAATGCCTGCAAGCGGGCGCCTCGGATTACCTGGCCAAGCCGGTCAGTACGACTCAACTTCTGGAGCGCGTGCGCGCCTGGCTTGTGCCGCGCTCGCAACAACTGACGGTGTAAACCACGGGGCGATTGCGGACGGGCCGATCTGACGATGGATCCTGAGGACAAAGCCGACATCCTGCTCGTCGACGACCAGCCCGCCAATCTGCTGGCCCTGGAGGCCGTGTTGGAGGGCTTGGGGCAGAACCTGGTCAAGGTCAATTCCGGCACGGAGGCGCTGCGTTATCTATTGGACCACGACGTCGCCCTGATCTTGATGGATATCAAGATGCCGGGGATGGACGGCTACGAGGCGGCCTCGCTGATCCAGGGCCGCGAACGCTCGCGTCATACGCCGATTATTTTCCTTACCGGCTACGAGCGGACGGATGCCCAAATGTTCAAAGGGTATTCCGTCGGGGCGGTCGATTTTCTGACCAAGCCGTTCGTTCCGGAAGTGCTGCGCTCGAAGGTGGCGGTGTTTGTGGATCTGTTTCGCAAGCGCGAGGAGGTGAAGCGCCAAGCCGAAGTTCTCCGAGAGATGGAACGCCGGGAGCACGAGCGGCAACTCCAGGAAGCGACTCAGCGGTTCGAGGCGGAGAACCTCCGGCGAGAAATGCAGTTGGCCCGCGAGATCCAGCAGAAACTCTTCCCTGCCCCCGTGGACGTGCCGGGTGTCGACATTGGGGGGGCGTGTTACCCGGCGGATGCCACGGGGGGCGATTACTTCGATTACATCCCCCTCACGGACAACTCTCTGGGGCTGGTGATCGGCGACGTGAGCGGCCATGGAATCGGCGCGGCCCTGGTGATGGCTGCGACGCGGGCGTACTTGCACGCCCTGGCGATGAGCTACGCCGATCTGGAACAGATCCTCACGTTGACCAATCGCGCGCTCGTTGCGGATGTGGGTCAAAGTCACTTCGTCACGCTGCTGCTTGCGAGCCTCAATCCTCGCACCCGATCACTTGTTTACACGAGCGCCGGACACTCGCCTGGATACGTGCTCAGCGCGGCCGGGGAGGTGAAGGAGGTTTTGCGAAGCACGGCGACGCCGCTGGGGATCATGGACGGCCAATTCCCCGCATCTCCCGCGATCGGCCTGGCGCCGGGCGATCTTGTATTTCTCTTCACCGATGGGCTCGTGGAGTCGTGGGCGCCCGACGGAACACAGTTCGAAGGTGAGCGGGCCCTGACGGTCGTTCGCGCGAATCACCACAGAACCGCGCAGGAAATCGTCGTCGCCCTGTTTGAGGCCGTCCGCACATTTGCCGACCAGCAACCTCAGCTCGACGACATCACCGCGATCGTGATCAAGGTAAACGCCGCTGCTTGAACGGACGCGGTCCAAAGCACGCAATTTTTCACCGCCAAGACAGCTCGCGTTGCCCATTTCAATACACCGCCAAGCGCCCCCGGGAACTCCCCTCTTTACCCACAAGGAACATGTCCCTTGACATACGAGTAAGCCTGGCACGCATAAAACCCTGGTAGGTAGACATCGGCATATTCTGCCTCCATGCATAGATGAAGAATATCCCAGTCCACCGTCCCTATGAACACCGCGGGGAGATTGTGCTCCTCGATCATGTCCCTCGTCTTCTCTCGCACGAGCGTCTGCGCCACCGGCTTAACGGCATCCACGACATCGTTCCATCTCACAAATGGCTCCTGCGATCTCTCAAGCAGTCTCTCGCGGTACTGGTTCGCGGCCTCAAGACATAGATTTTCCCAATCAAGGGGGCCACAACTCTCGATCGCCGCGATTCTGACTTCGTGGGCGTCTGGAAACGGAAAAACCGCGCGGCTCAAGGCCGTCCAATCCCCTAAAGCGGTCGATTTTCGGCGTTCCCTGGAAAGCGGTGAGATTCCGGCACGACGGCTGTATTGCAGGCGGAGGCCCAAATGGCCGAGGATGGAGTGCGCGATGCGGCTGGCGGGCCTGTCAGTCACGTCAAGACCTTGGCGTTGACGTCCTGGGCGCGTTTCTTTGCGATACAACCTCTCATGGAAGTTGCTATGCGTTCACTGAAAGTCTGTTGCGTATTCGAAATGCGGACGTTGCTGGCAATGTTGACGGTGATGCTCGCAGGGGCCGGCATCGTGCTCGGGGGCGCCACGGGCGAACGACCGGAAGAGAGAGCCGGCGGAGCGAAAGCCGTGATCCAAAGCGGGCTAGCGAGCGCAGATAATTCCCTGTGGAAGGAAAAAGCCGTTCTCGAAACTCCGGGGTGGTTACCCGGATCGGTGGCCTATTCCTCGGACGGCAAGACGATGGTTGTTGGCGGCACCGACGGTAAAGTGATTGGATTCGACGCGGCCACCCGAAATGAAAAATGGAAAGCCGACGTGGGAGGCAACCTCGCGGTCGTGGCGTTCACGGCGGATGGGAAATCGATCATCGCCACTTTCAAAGACGGTGTGCGGTTCCTCGATCCCGTCACAGGTGCGCTCGGCAAGTCCATCGAAGAGAAGAAAAGTCACCCCGCGGCTGTCGGAGTGTTCCCGGATCAGGTTGTCGTAGCCGATGAGAAGCAGAAGTTTATCGGGCACAAAATCATCTTCGGCAACTCCAAGGGTTATTTCGTGAAGTCGTGGATCACCGGGGGGGCAGTGGGCACCATCCAGACCAGTACCGTCGCGAAACAGAAGAATCCGGTCGATCCAAATGCCGTTCCACTGGCTGTGGATCCCGCTGGTCGAAGCGTGATCGTGACAGGACCAATCGACAGCGATACGGGTAAGAACGTCCTTTGGGCGTGGGTGGCTGGTAACTACGAAGAGGGCAGCCCTGGCAATCGACTGCTCAACGGCCATCGCGCAGTGGTTGTGTCGGCCGCATGGGCGAACGATGGCAAGACCGTCGCCAGCGGTGATTCAAGTGGCAGAATCATTGTGTGGGATGCGAAAACGATGAAGGAAACGTCTCGCCTCGAACTCGGCGCACGTGTAGCAGCGCTCGCACTGTCAAGGGATGGCAAAAACATTGCGGCGGTTGTCGTCGGCAAGCTGGCCGAATTCTACAGATGGGATACCGCGAAGCCGACGAACGGGATGAAGCCGATTCACATTGACTCATCGGACTTTTCGGGCCCGATCCATGCGTGCCTTTCGTTCTCACCGGACGGTCAGCAACTCACGGGAAGCGCGATCAATGCGGCGTGGCTCACGAAGTCCGGCGCACTCGTCGGAAAAGTCCCTGTGTGGGAAATCGTGAAGCCGTAAGCCGCCACCACGTGCCGCAAAACCTTCGAATTCCCGACGCCGATTTCAGGGCGTTTTGTCCGCGCTCACAGGCTGAGGCCCGATTACGCGAAAACGTATGGCAATCTGGTGCAGAAACCGAGTGCCGAAAAACGGATGAGTTTCCGGCGCCTGTCAGGCCGACACTTATCGGTCGTTTGATGCGACGACTAATAAAGGTTTGAGTTTCCCGCAACGTCGCCGACGCGCGAGACTCCTCGTTCATGCGGTAAGCTGCGAAAGTCGTCACGCCGCGACCTGGCCGTGCACGGCGAGCGGTGCCGTGAAATTTAAGACCCGTTGGTTTGGCTTGGGCAGCGCGCTAGTGATCGCGACTTGGATGCTGCGACTGGTCGGCGCCGATCACGTCGACGTCTTTCTAATCAATCCATCGCTACTTGATGAGATACGCCTCGACCTTTGACTCGACCGAATTGAATCCACCGGTCGGCGTACAGAGCGTCTTGAAAAGGTCGCCTGGAATCGTCGGTCTGAAGTGGAACACGCGGCCATTTGTCATCACAACATAGAACCCGGTCGGCGGAATTGTTCCTAGTCCCGCCAAGGGCGCTTTGGCGTCAACTTCGAGATCGTCGGGCTTGGTCCAGGAGACGGCCCGGTCTGCGCCGGTCAACGCCAGCAGAATCGTGGGGTTCATCCGATCGCTGAATCGCCGTTGACCGCTGCGGCGCATAGGCGGCTGTCCGCCGCCTGGCCCCGCCGGCGGCGCTTCCGGAATCTCGACGGCCAGTATCCGCGTGGTCTTGGTGTTCGGCGGGTCTTCGACCGCCCGATAGATGTCGGGCATCTGCGCCATCAGAGGGAGGTTGTTGGGGCTATCCCAACGCTCGTTGAGGTGAAACTTGTTGTAGAGGGGCCTCTGGTTGAGATAAGGCAGCACATGAACGCGCCAACTCAATTTCGGCGTTCCCTCCTCGTCATAGAAAGCCGGTCGTTCCGGCACCGGAAACGCGCCTGAATTGCGGGCGTTGACCACGTGATTGGCCAGCTGTTGTAACGCCCTAGTCTGGGCCGCGATGACCTCGGGGTCCGCAAGGTCGGTTGGCTTCCCGCTGTGCTGGCGTTCGGCGCGCCGGAGTGACGCCACGTCGAGTATCTCGCCGCCGTTGGGCGTCACCAAAGCGGCAAGTCTGTCGGGTGCGATATCACCGGGCAGTGTCAGCGGTTGTCCGTTGAGCATCACGCAATAGATCTTGCTCGGACGACTCTCACCGAGGGCCGCCAGCGGATTGTCGCGATCGAAGGGCAAATTGTCGGGTTTGGTCCAATAGGTGGCTCGATCGGGGCCGGCGAGAACAAAGCCGATGGTGTTCTCGGTCCCGTCTTTAACGTCGCGCGGAGCCGCCCCGCGCGTCTCGTCCGTCAGGGCGTCTTTTCCCGAAAGCATATGCCACTGCGTTTTGGAGTCTTCACCCGGTGTCGTCCGATAAAGCTCCGGCATTAGAGGCAAAAGGGCTTTGTTCTGAGGGCTGTCCCAGGGCTCGGTTTTGTTGAACTGTTTGTAGAGCGCCATTTGACCGATCTGCGGCAGGAGATGGACGCGCCAACTGAGGAGCGGACGTCCCTCCGCGTCGAACCCTTCCATAGGCCCGCGCGTCCTCACTCGGGCCACGGGGTAGCGACGTGTGGCGCTCACGTAGTTTCCCAGGGCGCGGCCGAGCTTGACCGCCGTTTCTTCTGGGGCGGGCGGGGGTGCGACTTTGCCCGGCGCCTGCTGCTCCGACGCGGGTGCCGGGCCGCTTGCACTTGCTACCTCGGATTTTCGCCTGATTCCGCGGCCGGCCCGGAGAGCAGCTCCGTCCACGAGTTCTCCGCCGCTAGGCGTAATGAGCCCCGTGAGAATCGTCGGGTCGACCTCCTGCGGCAGCGTGAGCAACTTGCCGTCGAGCAACACCAATTCGATTTGTTCGCCGGGAGTCAGCCCCAACGCACCGGCGGGATCGGCTGCGTTAAGTAGAAGGTCATCTGGTTTCGTCCAGGGGACGGCTTGGTCGGGACCGACGACGAAAATCATCGCCGTGTTCTCGAGGCCGTCAGGCACGTATGTCCTGGTCGGCACCTCGTCGGACGTAAATGCCAGCTTGGAACCGGTGTAAGCGCGGATTCGAGTCAGCGGCTCTTTCGATGATCCGATCCGGAAGGCGTCGGGCATCTCGTCCGCGAGGGGCTTGTTGTTCGGGCTATCCCACTGTTCATCGAAATGGAAGCGATCATAAAGCGCCTGATGCCCCAGTTCCGGTAGCAGCTTCACTCGCCAGGACAATCCCGTGCCTTTGACATGTTCTCGCCGTTGAGCACGGGCGCGAATGCCGGGACGACCCCGGTATTCCAGAACGGCGGCTCCCATAGCTGTCAGTTTCGCGCGGACTTCGGCGGTTTCATCGATCGGAGGATTCGTTTCCGTTACCGGAGCTTTTTGGGAGTCCACTTTTGCAACGCTCGATGCTTCCGAGGCCGGGCTGCCGCGCCTGACGAGGAGAATCACAAGCAACACCACGAGTCCGCAGACGCCGCCGGCACCCGCGCCGATCAGGACCCATTTCATTTGCAATGGTTTCGCCGGTGCTTGGTCCCCGTCCCCGGGAAGGACCGTCTCGATCTCCAGAGCGTCCGCCTGCTCGGGCGGTTTGGAAGATGCTTTTGGGAAGGATGGCGCCGCGGGTTTCCCGGAGTCAGCAGGCGATTTTGGCTGCGAGAGCTCCGAACCGGACTCATTCGCACTCGCCGGAGCTTCCAACTTGGCTCGACATTTGGGGCAGCGAATGCGCCTGCCGATCAAGTCGTCGGAGACGCGGATCGAGGCGTCGCAATTCGGACAGCGGAATCTGACCGACATGGCAGCCCTGTTCTTGTTTAGCGCAGACGAAGAACGATTGGTACCAGTGAACTCGATTGCGGTGCCGCGTTCAATATGATTGCTGCAATTTATGACCGTCGCACTGGGTCGGTCGTCGTCGAGGAAGACGGGTCCCAGGTGACGTTTGGCCTCGCGATACGGCTGCCTAAAGTCGTTCGATTGTTAGGTGTCGGACGGAGGAATTCATGCGGGCATTCGGCGGGCGAAGCTGATAGGCTAGCGGACCCGGTCACGCTAGCCGCCGCAGCGTCGACGCGACCGTCATTCGACAATCGCCGCAACGGAGCGGGGAAAACGGTGTGAGGTTCTGTTCGCTCTCGGGAGGCGCTCCCCGTGACGAAAATCTGCTGTCCGAACGGCCATTGGCTCAACGTCTCTGAATCGCTCGTTGGCAAAAAGGGCAAGTGCCCGGAATGTGGAATTTCGTTTGTCATCGCGGCCGAGTCACCTGCGTCCGCTGATTCGAAACAACAGCCCACTCGCCGCGCCAGCACGCCGGCGCGCTCGTCCAAACCGGTGCCGCCAGCGCGTGCCACCGACGACTCGCACCCGTCAGCACCGAAGCGGCAGTACCCGAAATCGGCATCAGGCCATTCCTCAGGCCCCATCGGTTGGTCGATCCTCCTCGCGATCGTGAGCGGGCTTCTGACGTTTTCGGCCGTTGTCGCTGCCGGCCTCTACTTCACAGGCGGGTCGGGCGCTGGCCGACCGGATAAGGCCGACGGCACGGTCGCGACCTCCGACGCTCCCCCTCCCGAGGGACCAAAGAAATCGGCACTGAACGCAACTGCGCCGCTAACGTCACAAAACGTCGGCCGCGCCTCGGAAGCGAGTTCTCAGAAAATCGCGAAGGCGCCCGATACATCGGCGATCGCTCCCGTGAATCCCGAAACCCCCGCGCCGTCCGCTGCGCATCCACCCACACAAACGACTCCCGATCAGCGAACAACGCCCCGGTTCAACCCGCCAATTCAGTCCAACCCAATTCAGTCCGACCCGCCAATTCCTGTGACGTCTCCGCCAGTCGGCACGGCTCGCAGTTCACGACGTCGCGGTCGCGGAACTTCTCGCCCGGGTGCACCGGTCCGCTCGGCTCCTGGGTCGAGTCCTACTGTCAATCGGCCGCCGAATGCGGTCGAGGTCAACGCGCTGGTCTTGCCGGAGCCGTTTACAGCTTCCGCCTCTGACCGCTTTGCGCTGAATCCTGAGACGGGCGATCTCGGCACGATCTTGGCCATGACGGGACAGTTCTACTTGTTTCGCCACGATGATCTGGCGGCCGGCAAGGTCCAGCCTGTGATGAAGACACAGGTTGGTGCGATTCCCGAAGCGATCGTCTACAAGCGCTACCGTGAGCTGAGCCTGTTCGCGGTTTTCTGTGCTCGCGACCGCCACATCTTTCTGGTCGATGCCACCAACGGAACCCTTTTTAAGAAGATCGACACAGGAAACCCGTCCGTCGGCTCGATGTTCGCGGCGGCGTCGATCAATCCGGACGATCCCTTCGTCTACTTTTCTTGGGGCGATCCGCATTACGGCGGACTCAATCTGCGCACGATGCAACTCTTCCGGCGAGTTTTGCAGAACGCGTGCGATTTTGCGGTCTCCGCAGGCGGCAAGTATCTCTACCTTCGGGGTGGCTATCATCCTTCAGGTTTCACGTCCCTTGTGAGGCTGAACGGTCTTGACGCGGACACGCCACAATTTGCGGACCTGTATCACGAGCACATCTATACCGATCCCTACGTTCCCGACCCGTTTGAGCGCTATACCTCAATGGGGCTCGGGATTTATTCCGCGACGCTGATCCGGGACGAGCTGCGCGTGCGAGGTGTTGGTTGCGTTCCACAGTGCTTTTTCCGAAAACGCCCCGTAATGATCGGCTTGGATGTGGAAGCGTCTCGAGATCGAAATCAAAACATCGACTTCGTGCTGTACCCGGCCTCGTATAACTCGCTGACGACTTGCGGAACTCCCGTCGCCGTCGTCGTGAACAAAGTTGTCGTCGAGGGCTACACCGAAGACGGTAGCCAAAATCGGGAAGCCTCCAATCGACAGTTGCGGCAGCTGCCCCTGCTGTTTGCCGACGATCAACACGACTGCGTCGTCTACGCCCGCGGCCGCAATGTCGCGGTCATTCCGCTCGAAGAATTCAAACTCCCCGACGAGCCGCTATTGCTGGCCTCCCTCGAAGGCCCGCAGCATCTGAAGTTGGGTGACGAGTGCGCGCTCAACGTGAAAGTCGATTCGCGAGTGAAGGTGACTTTCGACCGGATGCCCGACGGGATGAAGGCAGACGGTTTGAATCTGTCCTGGACGCCGACCGCTGAGCAGCTTGGCCCGGCAAAAATCATGCTCACGCTCAAATTCAACAATCTGGAGCGCCCGCAAGAATTTGAGATACAGGTCGATCGGCCCTCGCTCGAGCTGCCGTTTGCCCCGGGCGATTTGACCGTCGACGCCGCCGGCAAACGGGGCGTGATCTGGGAGTATTCGAGCGTCCATCCGCGGCGGCGGCCCAACCCGGGCGAACTGCGTGGTCGCCCGATTCGCCTGGCGCTCGTGGATCTCGAAACCGGCAAGAACTTGGCGCAGCGCGAACTGGAAGCAGTCGTCCGGGACGTCTATTTCGTCCGAGATCGAGTCGTGCTCGTGACGGAGCCCTGGCACGTTCCGCAAGACGCGAATAATCCCATCCAGCGCCAGCAACTCAATTGCGAGATCTGTCGACTGCCG
>DASZIA010000125.1:0-12280 GCA_035949535.1 Planctomycetaceae bacterium
AGGCCGAGGCAAGCGGGCCTGCCTCGGCCTTTGATTGGTGTGTCGGCAAGGGGTGCCGAAAGCGGTGGGATGTAGCCCGTCTCCACGGGCCGGTGGGGAAAAGTCTCTCTCACTCCTCTTTGCAATTCCGCCGGGCTCTCACCTCCGGCGGTCGTGCGTGCGACTTCTGGGTCTCACTCACGCCTTGGACTAAATGCAGCTTCGGTGCCGATGAGGTCAGAAAAATTCTCCGAGGCGGTGATTTTGTCGCAACGTCTTTCGCGAATGGACGTAATGAATACTGGGACGCGACACGCGGTCGCGCAGTGGGAATTGCAATTTTTGCAACTCCTACCAGATCGACGCTGGTGGCCTTGCAAGTCTGACAATAAAAGCCAGCGAATCGTGCAGGGAGGTCGGCTTCGGGCTCGCTCGGCAAGGTGTACTTTACGAACCGGCGGGGACTATAATAAGTGTCCCGCCACTGTTGCACCGCGACTGAATTGGAACACACGTTCAGGTTACGCGGCCCCCCCAGCCTCACTTTTCCGCCCGCATGCTTTCGGACCGTGTGCTTTAAAGCCGGGCCGCTTTGACTTAGTGTCGGTGACGAGACTTTCGCGATGGCCCGTCAGAAGCTGAATCAACCGAGCCAGCCGCTTCTCGTCCGCTCGATCCTGGCGCTGTACGAGTTCTTCGCCTCGCTCAAGCTGGCCGTGGTGCTGATTCTGTCGGTGGCGATCCTCCTGGGAACGGCGACGTTCGTGGAGGCCAACTACGGAACGGCCGCCGTCGGCTTCTTGATCTATCACACCTGGGGCTTCGCGGCCCTGCTGTCGCTGTTGGCGCTCAACATCTTTTGCGCGGCGTCGATTCGATTTCCCTGGAAGAGGCACCAGACGGGCTTCGTGATCACGCACATCGGCCTGCTCACCCTGTTGGCGGGTTCGGCGATCAGCGACCGGGGCAGCGTGAACTCCCAAATGCTCGTTTATCTGGGCGATTCGAATCAGCTGGCCATCGACATGGACCAATCGATTCTCAGCGTGAGCAACATCCCCGGACGAGCCGAACAGCTCGACCTGAGATTTCAGCCCGGACCGTTCAATTGGAGCGATCTGGCACCGTGGCCGATCACGCGGCGCGTGAAGTCGTGGGTCGGGCTCGATAATCCCAGCCAGACGTGGCAGCACCCGCCACAGGTCATCTACAACGACGGCAAGACGAAGCTCGAAGTCATCGATTATTACTCGCGCAGCGCCGTGTTCGGCACGCCCTATCTGAGCCTCAAGTTCTACCAGCCCAGGATCAAGGTCGAGATCCCAGTCGACCTCTCGACGCGCCATGGCGAACCATTTGCGAAAGCGCCCATTGGCCCGATGGGTCTGGGAGAGGTGGTGATGTGGCAGGCGAGTCAGACCGACTCGCTGACTGCTTTCAAAGAGTGCAAGCCCGACCGGTCGGTGGAAGGGAACGGCACCGTCGCCTTCTGGTGGAAGGGCGAGACGACCTGCGCGTCGGTGAAAGAGCTGCAGAGGCTCAAATCGCAGGGCAAGCGTTTCGAGCTGAACGACGGGCTGACGGTCGAACTCAATGCTTTCTCCGAATCAGTCGACCTGCAATCGCTCGTACATGGGCAAGGAATGGTTCCGGCCGAGCCGGGCGGCGAAGATTTGGGGCCGACCGTCGAGCTGTTTGTTTACGAGAAAGTGGCGGGCAAAGAGGAGAAGTCGAAAATCCTGCGGTTTGCCGATTTGCCCTACATGCCCGTCGCCAAGCAGCCGGCCGGCTTTCGAGCCGACTTTTATCATCCGTCGACGAAGGGCCGAGTCGAAATCCTCGTGAAGGGGGACAAGCTCGCCTATCGCGCCTGGCAGAAGGCGCTCAAGCGAGTCAACGCATCGGGGGATCTCGAGATCGGCCGCACGGTCGACACCTTTTCCATGGGGGGCGGTGACGCGACCGCGTCACCCGGAGTCGGTGAAGGAAGATCGGTCATGGAGATGACCGCGCTTCGCTACGTCGGACCGGGCCAGGAGGGGACTGACCGGATCGGGCCCAATCAACTCATCGTTGCGCTGCCTTTCGATAAGTCGGACCGCGGCCTCTCCAAGGGGGCCCGAATGCGCCTGAGTGTGACCGAGCCATCCGGAGTCGCCAAACAGGACGACTTCTGGCTCACCCAGAACCTTCCCGAGCCGTGGGAAAGCGCGAAGCGTCGCCAGGTGCACACGACCGACTTCGGCGGCGATAAGCCGATCCTCGCATCGCTCAACGTCCGCGAAACCAACGTCGGCTTTGCGCTCAAGCTCATCAATTTTGATCTCGAAGTCGATCCCGGCACCAAGATGGCCAGCAATTACACGAGCCATTTGGTGCAAGTGGATGTGAGGCACGATTCGGAAGTCGAACGGAAGCACGAGCGGTTCAACGAGGCATCGGAACCTGCCCGCAAGCAGTCAGCCCGGGTCGAGCTGGACGACCTGATCACGACGAAGATCGACGCCCAGCTTCAAAAGCTGAAAGGGAAGTCGGCGGACGAGCAGCAAAAGATTGCCGACGGCGATCGCGACTTGTCCAATCTCGTCGTCACGATGAATCGTCCGCTCGACTATCCCGATCTCGATGGCCGCCAGTTGCGGTTCTTTCAAGAAAACTACATGGCTCCCGACAAGGAGCGCGGCACGTCGCTGGGATCAGTCTTTCGCGTGAATTACGATCCGGGGCGGCCGGTAAAGTATCTCGGTTCAGGACTGATCGTCTTCGGGATCTTCCTGATGTTCTACATGCGGGCTTACTTCTTTAAGCGGCCTGCCCCAGGAGCCGTAACATGATTCGAACGGCCGTTTGCTTGGCCTTGTTACTGTCGGGTGCAGCGGTTCCGACAGCCGTAATCGCCGCGGATGCGCCGGCGATCGGCGCACCGTCTTCCGGCCCATCGGCCGTTGCCGCGTCTCGCATTGCGCACCCGGATTTCAACTGGTCAGGCTGGCAGCGGATTCCCGTCTTCAGCGACGGCCGGCTCAAACCGCTCGACAGCCTGGCTGACGAAGTCGTGAATTTGGTCACCGGCCGCTCGAAATGGACCGATCCCGATGCCGAGGCGGACAGCAAGGGGCCTCATATCTTTTCGGCCCCTGAGCTGCTTTATGGTTGGATCACCCGCCCGGACGACTGGATCGACCGCCCGATTTTTCGCTGCGAATATCGGCCGCTCCGCGAGAAACTGAATACCGACAAGATCAAGATTCCGGTCACCGGCACGTTTATCGCCCTGGGGCAGATCCTCGACTGGAAGCAGTCGGAAGAGACGGGCCGACCGGTCTACTGGTCGAAGGATCTCGAAGAGCGGTTGATGGCCCTCGACAAGGCCGGCGGCAAATCGCCCGACAGCGTGGGTGACACCGCGGAAGATCGCGCGATCAATGCCAAAGTGGCTGAGCTTTTCCATCACGTGAAGGCGTTCCTGGATTTGCGGCACGGGAACGACATCTATGTCGTGCCGGGGCTCGATCCCCGGGCCCTCACGCGTCAGACCGATCCGGATGAACGGATCAGTGCCTGGGTCTCGCTCGGGAGTTTGCTCGAGGCCGACAAGTGGAGAACCGGCGAGGACGTGACGATCGCCGCCGTGATGGCAGGTGATCGCGACGACCTCGCGCGCACTCTGCTCGACCCGCGACGCGCCGAACGCTATGCGCCCAGCAGTCCCAACCACCCGCGGAATCTCGTTTCGATGCTGCCACAGCTCGCCCAGGCGCAAACCGCTAAAGGCGATCTGCAGATCGAGGTTCGCAACTTGAAGAAAGCGCTCGAAGAGACGCGCGCGGCCTACGACGCGAACGATAAATCAGCATTCGACAGTTCAATGCACGCCTTCGTCGAACAGCTGCGCCGGCTCGGGAAAGCTCTCGAAGCGGCCCGCGCCCAGATGGTGCCGCCCGAAAGGAACGCTTTCAAATTCGGCTTGGATGACAAGCTGAACGAAATTATTTGGACCCGCTACGAGCCGCTGCCCCTCTTCGAACCGCAGATGCAGTTCTCGGCCTATCCGCCGGCGGGCTCGCTCGAGACCGAGATCACTTACAACAAGTATCAGCCGTTCCGATCGGCGTGGGGCGTGTTTCTCCTGGCGCTTTGCGTGATCGTGGCCTCGGGAATGCTCAAATCGTCGAAGCTCGTTTACGCCACGGGGCTTGCAATCTCGCTCGCGGCGATTCTGTACGCGGCTTGGGGCTTTTCGCTCCGCATCGCCATCGCCGGACGTCCGCCCGTCACCAATATGTACGAGACGGTGATCTGGGCTTCGTTCGTCGTCTCGGTGCTTGGCCTCTGGTTCTGTCTGTTGCCGCTGACCTGGCCCGGATTGACTTGGGCCTGGCGACTGTCCGGCTTGCCTGTTCGCCGGCGCGAGAATGATGCGAGCTTTCCGCCGCATCTCGAGTTCGATCGACCCAAGCCGGAGGACACGGGAAAAATCCTCAGCGGCGCGATGCTGCCGATGCAGTGCGTGTCGTCCGTGTTGCGGCTTTGCGCGTTCGCCGCGACGGTCTGGTTTCTCACGCGGAGCGACACGTCGTTCCGCATCATCAAGCTGACTCCGCCGATTTTCGGCAAGGCGGTCGCGATGTCGTCGGTGGGGACGTGGCTGGTCGGTATGGCTGTCGTTTGCGGCTGTGCCTGGTTCGGCTCACGGGCCGCCGTCACGCTGCTCTTAGCGCCGATCACGCTCGTTCCCGAGGCGGTCAAGAGTCGGGGCGTTTTGTGGCAGCAGACTTTTCAGCGTCGGTATTTCCTGTTGGGCGCCCTGCCTGTCGCCTGCTTCGGGATGATGCTGGCCCACTTCGTCGGCATGACGAGTCCCGAGATCTTCAATCCGCGCGTCGGCTCGATCACCGCCGTGTTGCGAAACAACTACTGGCTGGCGATCCATGTGCTGACGATCGTGTCGAGCTACGGAGCCGGGGGATTGGCCTGGGGCCTCGGCAACCTGGCGATGCTCTATTACCTGTTCGGCAAGTATCGCGCTCCGGGCGAAGCAGCGACCGCTAGTGTCGGGACGTTGCCCCAAGCGGGGGGTCCACCGCAAAATGGCGGACCGATCTTCGACCTCGACGCGCATTATCGTGGCGGAGAACCGTCGCTTGGCGCGCGTCTCAAGAAGGCGGGCGAAGCGCTCAAGCCGGCCACGCTGCCCCGCACGCTGAAGGCCGGTTTCGAGGACTTCGGCACGGGCGATCAGCATCTGACTTCAGCGAGCACGCGACCCCCCAAGGAAGTCGCGACGCTGGCCAGTTACACCTACAAAGCCCAACAGGTCGCCGTATTGCTCTTGGCGTCTGGAACGATCCTGGGCGGCCTGTGGGCCGATGTTTCGTGGGGCCGCTTCTGGGATTGGGATCCGAAAGAAGTCTGGGCGCTGATTTCGCTCTTGGCTTATCTCGTCGTGCTACACGGTCGGTTCGCCGGCTGGGTCGGCACTTTCGGCACGAACGTGGGCGGAGTGTTGTGCTTCTCAGCGATCTTGTTTTCGTGGTACGGCGTCAACTTCGTGCTGCCGATGGTCAACGGCTGGCTGCAAGGCACCAACATGCCAACGGAGGTCGGCCTGCACGCCTACGCAGTCGGCTCGGGCGGTTTGGGCTACGTTTCGACGGCCGTCGTGCTCAATCTGCTGTTGGTCGTTGCCGCCTGGGGTCGATATGCGGCGGAGACGACCGACGTCCTCTCGCGAACACCTGCGGTGAAAGCTAGCTAACGCCTCGGGGTGGCTGGTGTCGAACGGCTTCGGTTCGCCCCTCGATCTTCGCGGAGGGGGAAAAACAAGTTCACCGCAGGCCTGCCGAATGGCGAAGGCCAGCGATGTCTGCTACTCGATCGGCGCGCCTGGAGGGCTGATTTCTTGTCCGTTTTACAACGACGTGGGCTTCACGGACCCGCCCCGATCGTTTACCGCCGACATGATCAACGCCGCGCTCGTCGGAGCCACGGCGACGGAAATTATCCTGGCTTTCCGAGGGACGCTGCCGATCGATACCGCCGATTGGAATGGCTTCATCGACAGCGTCGACGACTGGGTACACAACGGTGAAGCGGTACTCGTCAAGGTGCCTTACGCTCCGGGTTTGGTCCATCAGGGGTTTTCGGCTTCGCTCGAGACCCTGTGGAGCAGCACGGCTGCCGCGGTCCGGCAACTAACGGCCACGCAATTGCCTGTGGTGGTCACCGGCCACAGCAAAGGCGGGGCCCTGGCGACCTTGGCGGCGATACGACTGCGAAGCGAGGGAATCGCTACGCCGGTCGGCGTTTACACGTACGGCTCTCCACGTGTGGGCGATACCCCGTTTTCGACTTCGTACAATGCCGTCATCAGCCAATGGCGATTCGAAAATAACAACGATTTGGTACCGCACCTGCCTCCCGCAGCCCAGCTGCTCGACTTCCTCGGCGAGGTCGACTCACGGCTGAGCGGACTGACGGCGTACGCTTACTTACACGCTGGCACGCTCGAATATCTTGGGTCGAACGGGAAATGCACCGAGGGCAATCCAAAGAACTCGCTCGACATTCTGGGGCAGCGGATGCGCAGCTTCGCCGCCTTGCTTCTCACCGGTCAGATTCGAGAGGTCGCGACCGATCATTCGCTGGCGAATCAGTACATCCCGAAGATTTGCGCGCTGGCCGCGCAGATGCCGTCGTGACGGCATAGCCGATTTCACACACGCGCCGTTCGGCCGACAGGCAAACTGTGGTGGCTGTCGCTAGACGGCTTCGGTGACTGGTTTGGGCGACACGCGGGTGGTTGCATCGGGGGACACCTCTTCTCTTTGGTCCCATTGGGCAGGAGCTTGAGGCTGCTCAATGCGCCCCAGGTAGTGATCGGCGGCGCGTCGGCACCACCATTGCAGAGCGATCGCAAGGCCCCAGTAGAAAGCGAAATGAGCGGCGGTTACGACGGAAGACGTCTCCCAGGGTGAGGGGCTTCCTCTGCCTGGCAAACCGTAATTCGCTGAACTCTGCACGCCGGCAATCATGTCGACGGGGCTTAGCGCGCGGATCAGACTCGCCAAGACGCCTGCCTCGATGTTCAGATATTGCAAAAGCGGCACAGCCAGCGTCAGCCCGCCTGTCCAGACGGCGACGACCGCCAACGCGACCACGATGGCCGTCAGTTGATTGGGAAAGCGTAGTCCGATGACTAGGGCGACCCAGCGGATCACCGTGAGATAGGTGACGACGGTCAGCGTCGAAAGCACGACGTAATCCCACGAGTTCCACGAGTGCCACCAGTTTTCAAACAGAAAAATCGTGGCAAAGGGAACCAAGAGGATGGCCGTCAGTCGGCGCACACCCGACATCTTTTCGGCAAGGATCCGTTTCGAGGAAAGTGGCGTCGTCAAAAGCACGCTCAAGGTCTGGCGAGATCGCTCTTCTGAAATCAGGCTGGCTGCATGAATGGCCACGAGGGCCGCTGACGCGATCCACAGCATGTCTAACAAGGTATTAAGCCCCTCGTCGCCCCCAGCCCTCACGGAAGTCAGGCGGATCGATTGAATGCAAAACAGGATCGGGGCTTCGAGCGCGACGAGGACGCGAAACAGGTACCGAAACGTGCCGAGCGATTTTTTCCGCGTCTCGCGCCAGCGGATGGGGGCCCGCTTTGGCAAGAACCCCGTGTCGCGGACGAGCACCACCCCGCCTGTCAGCACGTTCATTTCTTCGAAGACCCGGTCGAGCCATCGAAAGAATTCCAGCAGGTAGTTCCGCGATTGGACAAATGCCCGATCGACCAAAACCCCGGCCGCCCAGGCCAGGCACAAAAAGACCGTGATCGCATCGAAGACGATTCCGGCGATGCTCGGAGGCGCGAAGAACGTGGGTGAATCGCTCACCAGAAACCACGCGAAGTTCACGCCGAGGAAAACCAGATAGGTCACCGCCAGGGCTTGGGCCGTCGTCTGGAAGTAGGCCGAACAAAGAATCGCCAGCGCGCCCAATTGCAGACACGCGAACAGCAGCCCGAGTATCCCCGCCACCAATTCTCCCGGGGTCACGCCGCCAAACGTGTACGTAATTGCCAACAACGGGAACGACAAGCACACAAAACTCAAAATCGAAGCTGTCCGAGCGGCAAACTTCTGCAAGATGATCTGGCGCGGCGTCAGCGTGGTCACCAGCAAGAGCGAGAGCGTGTCTCGCTGCTTCTCGCCAGCGATCGCTTCTGCCGTGAGGATCGGCACGAGCCCGTAGAGGACGGCAAGCTGAATGCTGATGAGCCAGGCAAAATGATCGGCTCCGCGTCCCAGCGACTGCCCCGCGTCGGCCGAGACGCCGATATTTCCGTAGAACAGGATGCAGGCGAAGCCGAACAGCACCAGCCCGTAGACAAACCGGAAGACATAGGTCCGCTTCTTTGATGCTCGCTCGAGCAGATCCTTGGCCAGGATCGGCAAACGCATCGTTTTGAATCGGAATTTCATCCGCACTTCCTGCCAGGGCATCCGTCAGGCAGTCGTCCCCGCCGTCAACTTCATGAAAGCGGTTTCCAGTTCCATCGCTTCGGGCTGAAACATTCGCACCCGCGCGCCGAACGCGCGAATGTGATCGAGCAGATCCTCCGGCGGGAGCGACTCGGCTCGCACGCGAATCGAGAGGCGATCGGACTGAACCTCGACCGTCTCGACGCCATTGATTCCACGGACGTGCGCCGCCAGCTCTTCCGACAGGTCGACAACCTGCACGTGGACGAGCTGCATCAACCCCAGCCGCTGGTAGATTTCCTCGAGCGAACCCTCGGTGATCAGGCGGCCCGCCTCCAAAATGCCGATTCGCGTGCAGAACTGCGACAGCTCGTGCAGGATGTGGCTGGAGATCAGGATCGTCTTGCCCATCCGCGAGAGCTCCTTGAGGATCTCGCGGACTTCGATCCGAGCGCGGGGGTCGAGGCCGCTGGCGGGCTCGTCGAGCAGCAAGAGTTCCGGATCGTGCAGCAGGACCCGTGCCAGGCCGAGCCGCTGCTTCATCCCGCGCGACAGTCCGTCGACTTGGGCGTCGATCTTCGACCTCAGGTCTGTGAGCGTCAGCACGTCGTCGACGAGCCGATCGCGACGCACTTCGGGCGTATCGTACGCGGCCGCAAAGAAATGCAGGTATTCGCGGACCGTCAAACCTTCGTAGAGGCCGAAGGCGTCGGGCATGTAGCCGATTTTGCGCCGGATCTTCATCGGGTCCTGGCGGACTTCGATTCCGTCGACTCGCACCGTTCCGCCATTGGGACGTTGCAAAGTCGCGAGAATGCGAATGGTCGAGGACTTGCCCGCGCCGTTGGGGCCGATGAAGCCAAACACCTCGCCGCGCGGAATCGTAAACGAGATGCCCCGCACCGCGACGAAGCTGCCATACTTCACCCACAGATGGCGGATATCGACCATGGGTGGGACTGGGACGTTTTCGGTCATCGGTCGTGTTCCGTTTGCAGGCTCGACTTCGGCCGCATCATCCGGCGGTAGATGATCAGTTCATCGCCCTGCCGCGTGGCAAACTGCAGCAGCCAATCGTCGGGTCGCGCCGGGTCGGCCACCGCCAGATCTTCCAAGTTGCCGGCGCCATTGGGCGCAACGTGCGAGACGATCGAAAACAGGCCCGAGTCCGTACGCCATGCGAGGGCTGACATCACGTCGGCCCATCCCTCGGGCGAGGACTCGCGCAGTTCCGATTCTTCCGAACGCGACACAAATCGCCGCGAAGCACTCTCGAGCAACACTTCGCAGCCGGGCAGGGCGCTGCGCAGCGTTTCGTGAAGTGTTTGCCGCCCAGTCGCCGCTTCCAGATCAAGGGCGTCTAGATCGAACCAGGCGACGTTGGGAATGGTGACGTCCGCACCGGGCCGGGTCACCCGGTGCATGCTCGGCGACCATTGCGGCGAAAGTCGAGTCACTGTGAATTGTGACGGCAGCGTTCCCGCGTAATCGAGCGATTGAAGCGGTTTGAATCGATCCAACTCATCGTCGTCGTCGACCATCGGAACGGACCGCCCAGACGCATACGAAGGGTTTTTTGGGCGCCGCGGCGCTGCCGGCTGGATATCTGTCACCGCGAAGATTCCGCTGTGCACTTCGCTGGAAAGCGGCCGGGTCTCCGCGGTGAGCACGTGCTCGATCCGCGAGGTTCGCCGCGGTTTGCCGTCGACTCCCAGATCGACGATCACCAACTCGGTGCGGTGGTCGGCTCGGCCGGTATAGCCCCCGGCAATCCAGACCGTCCCGACCGTGAACAGCAAGCACGCGAGGGGAAACGCCATCCAACTGACCCACCGCCGTCGCAGCCAGCCGTGGAGAAAATAGTCGCCCGGCGCGACCGCCAACAAAAACAGCGTCAAAATCAGCACGACGACGCCGAACGGCATGATGCGAACCGCGCCCGGGAAGAGCATCTGCCGCAATCCGGCGGCTCGTGCAAACTCGAGCGGCCGCAGCGGGCTCGTGTCGTCGCGGTATTTCGGGTCTTCGAGAGGTCTCCACGTTCCCGTCTTCAGAATGGTGGCTGTCTGATCGCTGCGGACGTTCCAGACAAAGCAGACGGCGCGAGTCCAAGCCCTTTGCTTGATGTCACGAAAGGTCCCGTCCTCGTTGAATTGGGGCATCGCCGGCAGGATCAAAGCCCGTCCAAAACCAGAGCGACATGTCAGCCACCCGCGTTTCGACCCGGTCGGTTTGCCCTGAAGGTGCCCAAAGCGATCCAGAGCGAAAACCGGCCCGTCGGGCTCATGGCTCGTGATGCGCTCGAGAAAGAGCTTGTGCGCGGGGGTTAAGACGCCGCTCGGAACGACGACGACACGGCCTCCCTGTTCAATCCACTCGGCGACCGCCTCGAGTTGCCGGGCCGAGAGCCGGCTGAAACCCTCCTCGGCAAGCAGCAAGAGGTCATACGGATAGAGCCCGATCGCTTGAGCCGGCATGTCCCGCAGCTCGAGATCGACAGGCACGGTCACCAAATCGGCCCGACGCAAATCTGTTTGAGATGGCCGAAACTCATCGAGCCGCAGATGGCCGGCCAGACGCGCGACCGGTCCTTTACCCAGACTTGGGGTGGCGATCAGAAGTTGTCGGCGGCCTTTCAGCGGAACCAACAAGTCGTGAGTCCCGAGGTTCAACGTTCCTTTTGTGGATTGGAACGTCACTCGGACGGCAAAACCAGCAGCATTGCGGCGAGCGTGCATCGGCGGGACGACCAGGCGAAACGCGCTGTCACCGTTCGGGATCACCATCGGGTCGCCGTGCAGTCGCACGCAGACTTCGTTGTCGTCGACGAACTCAAAATCCAGCTCGCCGTTGAGCACGTCGACGAAGCTGGAATGCAAGATGCAGTTGACAGCGAACGGAGCGTCGGATCGCATCGGGGGGTTGGCCGAGTCCAAACGGAAAGTGAGCGGCGCGCGTCCGACCGCCGGTGTTTCAGCCGCCCCGAGTGTCGGGCACGCAAACAGCGCGAGCGCGACCAGTAACCGAACCGCCTGGATTCGGGACACGATGTTCGCTCCCTCTCGATTGTCTCCGGCGACCGCGACTTCCGCGCTCCTTTTTAGACGCGCCGAGCAGCCGTCTGATTCCTAAGATTGAGACGCGCAGCCTGATGTCGTTTGTCTGAGCGAAACGGGCTCAAGCCACGCCAAATTCAAGCATACAGCTCGGCACTCGGCAAAAATCGCGGTGGCTTGCGGATTTTCGTCGCCTGCTCGAAGGCGTAGGCCAATTTGAGGAGCGTCGCCTCGCTCCAGGCGCGGCCGAAAAAGAGCAGGCCGATCGGCAACCCGAAGATGAACGCCGCGGGGACAGTGATGCTCGGGTAGCCGGCGACGGCGGCCGCCGTCGTCGCGTCGCCGCGCCAGCGGTCGCCCACGACCAGATCGGTGAGGCAGGCCGGGCTGAGCGTTGGCGCGACAAAGGCGTCGACCTTGTATTTGTCCATGATTGCGTCGATTCCCTCGGTCCGCGCGAGCCGGCGGCAACGAGCCAGCGCCTCTTGATATTCGTAGCTCGAGAGCGGGCCTTTCTTCACCGACTTCTCGAACAGATCTTGTCCAAAGTAGGGCATTTCGCGCTTCTTGTGCTTTTCATTGAACTCGATCACGTCCTTCAACGAGCGGACGGGCGCACTCTTACCCAGGCGGGCAAAGTAGGCGGCCAGCCCAGCCTTGAGTTCGTATTGAAACACGGTCTGTTCCGACTCGCCCACCTTGTCCATGTTGGGAATGTCGGCCGGATCGACGAGCGTCGCGCCCTCGTGCTTGAGCGCATCGAGC
>DASZIA010000126.1:0-5809 GCA_035949535.1 Planctomycetaceae bacterium
CGGGTCCCTCGGCGCGTTCGAAGGTCGGCATCGTTGCGGTGACCTCGAACACGTCACGAGGATTGGTGGACGGATCGATGCCCGGCTCCTCCTGAGCGACGGCCGCAGGCTTCGCGGGCCGACGGGGTGCCGGCCGCTCCTCCGCTCCCGGCGCGTTGTTCTGCGGGTTCTCGAGCGGCCCAACAGGCTGAGCCTGCGCTCCGGTTGGTTTCGAGTCCGATCCGCCACATCCGGGCAGCAGGGCGATCACCAGCGGGAAGAGCAGGGCCGCAGTCGAAAGGGCGAAGGCTTGGGATCGCATCGCGACCGGATTTGTTTTTCTTGGAGGAAGCGATCCGGGCTGCAAAGAAGCCATTGGTCGATTTCTCCTGCGCGTTCAAAGAACGTGATCGATCATGCTCTCAGAGATTCTCTACGATCTCGCGGAGGCCGACCAGTCGCTTGGGTCGCCGGGTTTCTTCGTCGCAGGCCGTCAGCCAGCGATCCTGGAGCTGTTGCTCGAGCGAACCGGACATCTTGCCGCCGCTGGCGATGCCGACAACTTTGCCCCCCGCGCGGTGCGTGTGGCCTCCGCCTCCGCCGATTCCGTCGAGCGTTTTCTGTAAGAGCTCAACCGCGCGCTCGTCGGCGCGACGAGTGCGGACGGAGACGTACAAATCGTCATCGATGGCTCCCGCGCACAACACGCGGCAGATCCCTTCGCACCGAATCAACAAGTCGGCCACCTCGCCGACGGTCTCGGGACCGCTGGCTTTAGGCAACAGACACAGCGCCGTGTCGTCGAAGAGCTGCGTTCCCTGCAGGGCAAGGACCAGATCGCTGAAATAGGCCCGCGCCAAGGGAGCATTTTCGATCTCGGCGATCAGGCCAGGCTCGGCATGTTCCGTCAGCCAGAGCATGATCGAGCGGTCCAGTTCCGAATGCTCTGTCTCGCAGCCGCAGGTTTCGGTGCGCATCGCGTATAGCATGGCGGTCGCCAGTTTGACGCCCGGCTCGATGCCCTGCTCGCGCAGGTAATGGGCAACGATCGTTGCGGTTGCCGCCACCCCAGGGCGAATGTCGGCAAAGGCGATCTCGGCCGGCGTTCGCGCGATGGCGTGATGGTCGATCACCGCGACAGGTCGCAGGCGATCGCGCGTGGCCAGGTGATTGCTCGTCCCCAGGCCGCAGTCGACCAGCACGGTGGCGGTGTCCGGATCCTCGGCGAGTCGGTCGACAATTCGCAGCGGCGGATGGAGCAGCTCGACCATGTGCCGATTCTCGGCGCGGACGATGGCGCCTCCCGCTACGAATTCGATCGGTCGATCGAAGTGCTCCGTGAACAGCCGGTGCAGTCCCCAGCCCGCGGCGATGGCGTCGGGATCGGGGTTGTCGTGCGTGACGATCCGGATGGCGGAATAAGGGGCAAGAGTTTTCAGCAGACGCTCCGAGTGAAGGCTCGGAGCGATTGTTATTTCGTTGACAGGCATCGTTTCGGTGGGAAAGAGAATTGCCTTCGCGAGGAGGGGACGCCCCCATCAAGGCTAGCGCGGCACATCCCTCATTTTAAGCGTGACCGTCACCACTCGAAAGGATGTCAAAATCACTGTGATCAAGCGCGGAAGAAGACGAACGTCACAACTCCAAGGAGCGGAAGGAGTACGGCAAACGAGTAGGCCATAAACCCAAAAAAGCTCGGCATGCGGATGTTGGACTCCTCCGCGTAAGCCCGCACCATGAAGTTGGGAGCGTTCCCCAGATAGGTCAGGGCGCCCATGAAGACGCATCCACACGAGATAGCGGCCAGGATCTGATCGGCGCCATTGGCGCGGCGTAACTCAAGGAACACGGCCAGGTAACGTCCCTCCAGCGGAATCTGCTGCGCTCCGCAGGCAGTCGCGACGGCGGCCAGATAGGCCGGCGCGTTGTCCAAGACGCTCGACATCAGACCGGCCGCCCAAAAGAAGTGCCACGGCTCACTCAGTCCGACGCGATGACCCTGTGCATCGAGCAAAAGCAAAGCTGGCGTAATCGTGATGAAAATTCCGGCGAAGATCACCGCCACCTCGATGATGGGACGGAACGTCGCCTGGTTCTTCTCACGAATCTCGGGCCTCGTCGAAAAGAACGACGCCACTGTCAGCACCAGCAGTCCGACCTCTTGGAATCCAAATGGCCAGGCAGTGCCGCGATTGCCGTAACCGTGTCGGGCGACGAACAAGAGTGCAATGACGCCGACCAGGAACGCGAAGTTGTGCGCTCCGCGCAGCGAGAACGGCAAATTGCTCGCGTTGCCGGGCGCAATCACGCCGTCACGCGCGTCGCGATTCGACGCGATCCAATCCCAGGCCCCGAAGATGACCAACAGGGCGCCATTCATCAACGCCCATTGCGGAAAGAGTCGTAGGGTCCACTCGAAGGGAACGCCTTGGAGAAAACCGAGAAACAGGGGCGGATCGCCCAGCGGCGTCAGCAATCCGCCGCAATTCGCGACCACAAAGATGAAGAACACCGGGACATGGACGACGCGGCGGCGGTGGACATTCCCGCGAATCAAAGGTCGCACCAGCAACAGCGATGCACCCGTCGTGCCGATCAGGTTGGCGAGCACCGCTCCGATACCAAGTAACAAGGTGTTGGACTGGGGCGTGCCGCGAAAGGCCCGCTCAATCAGGATTCCGCCGGAGATCACATAGAGGGCCCCGAGCAGGAATATGAACGAGGTGTATTCCATCGCCTGATGCAACAACTCGCGGTCGCCACTGCGGCCGAAGTGGTAGGCAAAGAGCACGATCACCGGCAGCGAGAAAAAGGCCGAGACTTTCGCTTTGTTGAGATCGTCGTGCCACCAGTTCCGCGCGACGGCCGGCAGAATGGCGATCGCCAAAAGCAGCAACACAAACGGCAGCATAAAGCCCGGAGGCATCCGCTTACCGAGCGGTTCCTCGATGGGAGGAACGCCCGCCTGGTAAGTTCCCGCGCCCGTGCAGATCAGGACGAATAAGAGCGCGACCGCACTGACGATCCACCGTTTTGTTGCCATGCTTCGCGGTGTCGATTTCACAGGGAACATCACTCGAGTGATCGGCACCCTAACGACCTCGTCGAACGGCGCCTCATTCCGGCAGCGGCTGTCCCTTTGTCTCCGGCAGAAATGGCAACGCTAACAGTCCCAGCAGGAAAACACTGCACATAGTGATGCCGGCGTACCGCATGTCGAGCGGCTCGCCATATTTGGAGAACACGCCGCTCCTTAACAACCCGAGAAACGATGGCCCGATTGCCGCGGCGAACCGGCCGACGTTGTAGCAAAAACTCGTTCCCGTCGAACGCAGCCGGGTGGGAAACAACTCGGGAAAATAAATCGCATAACCGGCGAAAAGCGAGAGCTGGCAAAAGCCCATCACCGGCACCATCACCCAAATCTGCCAGAACTCCTGCAAGAACCAGAAGACGGCGAATGTGCTGAAAAACGCCGCCACGAACGCGAGGGCGAAGGTCGGCTTGCGTCCGATTCGTTGCGAGAGCGCGCCGAAGCCGAACATCCCCAGCGCCGCGCCCAAGTTCATGGCGATCGAGGCGTAACTGCTCCAACGCGCAAGACGCCCCGCGACGACTCCGCTCAACTCCGCTCGCACGGGTTCGGCGTCCGCCGCCAGAATGGCCGAGGGATCGGCCTCCTTCGCCAGCAGCGATTTGAGTTGCTCCTCACGCGCATGATCCCCTTGGGCAGTCGCAGCCTGCAGATGTTCGGTATAGACGAGTTTCGTCACGGGCTTCCGCTGGACGAAGCGAACCAAGTCAAAGGTGTAAAAACCGACCGACCAAAGGCCGATCACGCCCGCACAACCGAGCAGCAATCCGAACAGGGCGTGGCTGCGCAAGCGAGGTACGCGAAACAATTCGCTGTAGGACCCGAGTTGTGCCGTCACCCCTTCGCCGTGGCTGATCCGTTGCCAGCGTTCGGGCTCCTTCAAGCGACGCATGACGAGAACAGCCACCAACGCAGGAACGGCGCCGATCAGGAACATGATCCGCCACGGAGCGGCGAACGATCGAGATCCGAGGGCCCACTCGATCCAGCCGTGCTCTTGCGCAACGCCCAGCCCCAGAAAGATGAAAGCGGCCGTGACGTTGCCGATTCCCGAAAGCGCCTGCAGAAGCGCCAGTGCGTACGGCCGCGCGATGGCCGGCATGACCTCGGCGACGAGTGAGACGCCGACGGCGAATTCGCCTCCGACGCCCAAACCCGTGAGAAAGCGGTAGAACGCGAAATCCCAAACTCCTTGGGAGAGCGAGCTCAGCCCCGTGAACAGGGAGTAAAGCAGGATGGTGATGATCATCGTGCGGGCGCGGCCGATGCGATCTCCCAACATCCCGAACACCAGGCCGCCCGTCGCCCAGCCAGCGATGAAGATCGACGTTGCATTGCCGCCCGCTCGCCCGCGCGCCTGCCGCAGCGTCTCGAGAGTCGTTGCGTCGGCATTTTCAGGAGCGGGCAGCAGGTCTTCCATAGCGGCCGGCCGGGCAAGCACGAAGAGCTGCTGGTCCATCGTGTCAAAGAGCCAGCCCATGGCGGCGACGGCGAGCACGAACCAGTGGTAGCGGTTGAGCGCGCGATACCAGGGCCCGGAAAAACTTTCGGGAGTGGGGGCGCTTTGAGAAGCCGGCGAGGCCGAGTCGTCAAATGTGGGCATCGAATACCTGGTGGCGCGGCCTGAGTCGGAGGGAGCATCTATGCCAAAATTTTAACACAATCCAGCGCCGGCCGCCGCGCCGTGATCGGACTCCGAAAGTAACGGGTCGCGTACGGTCTGTGCAAATCACCCCGCCACGTTTTGAGTCCGCGAAGGCGGCAGTCCCCGATTCGTCGTTGCGTCGCACAATGCGGCGCGGTCCTCTAAAATCGGAACCCTGTTTGCCGCCGAGTGCCGCGACCTCACTCACGGCTTTCTCCCCAACAACAGAGTCCTTCCCCGGTGAATTGATGAGCACGGCGCCCGCCCCCGCAAAGCCCCCGTTCACGTTTGTGAAGTGGCTGATCTGCATCATTTCGTCGATTGGCTTTGCCTTCGATATCTATGTGTTGTTGGTGCTGCCTCTGATCGTGCGGCCCGCGCTCCAGGAACTCGGCAACCTCCAACCTGGGACACCGGAATTTGGAGATTGGGCAGGACGCCTGTTTTTCGTCCCGGCAATCTTCGGGGGAGTTTTCGGACTGCTCGGTGGCTGGCTGACCGATCGGCTGGGCCGTCGCCGGATCCTCACTTGGAGTATCTTGCTCTATGCGTTCTCGACCTTTGCCTCTGGCTACGCGACCTCGCTCTGGATGCTTCTGGCGTTGAGGTGCCTGACGTTTGTCGGCGTGTGTGTCGAATTCGTGGCTGCCGTCGCGTGGATTGCCGAACTTTTTGAAGATCGCAACCAGCGCGAGCGAGCGCTCGGCTACACGCAAGCCTTTTCCTCGATCGGCGGCCTGCTGGCGGCCGGCGCCAACACGCTGGCCCTCACGTACGCCGCCAGGCTGCCGGGCTTGGCAATCCCCGAGTGGCTCTCTTCGGTCTGGGGGCACGTGAGCGAGCCGCACGCTGCCTGGCGTTACACGCTGCTTTCCGGTGTGCTTCCCGCGATTCCGCTAATCATTATCCGACCGTTTCTTCCCGAGTCGCCCGCGTGGCAAGCGAAGCGAACGGCGGGAACCCTGCGTCGCCCGTCAATTCTCGAGATCTTCGCACCTGCCCTGCGAAAAACGACGATCGTGACCACGCTCATGTTTGCCTGCAGTTACGGCGCGGCGTTCGGCGCCATCCAACAGCTCCCCCAAATCGTG
>DASZIA010000127.1:0-4562 GCA_035949535.1 Planctomycetaceae bacterium
GAAGTTTTGCCCTCGATGCGTCTGACCGTGGCTTCGACTACGAAAGCGGCCGGCAAGAAAGGCAAGGCCGCGGGAATTGCTGCCGCGTCGGTCCCCGCCGGTCGCTGGCAGTTCGCCGACGAGACGGACGGCAACGGCCAAAACGGCGGATCGACAAACGAAATCGTGATCCGCGGGGCGGCCCAGCACAATCTGCAGCACCTCGATGTCCGCGTGCCGCGCGAAAAGATGAGCGTCTTTTGCGGCCCGAGCGGCAGCGGCAAATCGTCTCTGGCGATGGACACGCTCTACGCCGAAGGGCAGCGGCGGTACGTAGAATCGCTCTCCGCGTACGCCCGCCAGTTCCTCGGGCAGATGCCCAAGCCCAAGGTCGACCACATCCACGGCCTGTCGCCGGCGATCGCCATCGAACAAAAAGCCTCCGGCCACACGCCCCGCTCGACTGTCGGCACCGTCACCGAGATCTACGACTACCTGCGGATTCTCTACGCGCGGCTCGGCAAGCTCTACTGCCCCGACTGTGGCATCCCGGTCGAGACGCAGACCTCCGACGAAATCGTCGACAAGCTGCTGGGCCTTCCCGCGGGGACGCGACTGATCCTCATGGCGCCGCAGGAGGTCACCGTCGGGCAAAGTTATGACACGCTTTGGCAGCGGGTCCAGCTTCAGGGATTTCTGCGAGTGCGAATCGACGGCAAAATTCATCGACTGGAAGACGTGCCGCAGATCGATCGTCGCCGCAAGCACGCCGTCGAGATTGTGATCGATCGCATCGCCGTCGATCCCAAGGCCCGCTCGCGAATCGCCGGATCGATCGAGACGGCCCTCGACTTGGGCCGCGGCACGATTCACGTCGCGCGGGTCGACGACGCGCTCCCCGACGAGGAATGGATCGTCGAGCGCTACAGCCTGCATTTCGCCTGCCACCAGTGCGGCCGCAGCTTCGAGGAGCTGACGCCGAACAGTTTCTCGTTCAACAGCCCGCTCGGATGGTGTCCTGCGTGCGAGGGGCTGGGAACGGAGCAAGGGACGAATCTCGCAGCCTTGATCGCCGACGGGAAGCGGTCGCTGTCAGTCGGGGCAATCGCGGCCTGGCCGAATCCTGAGCAGAATCCGCTCTTCGCCAAAATGCTCGACGCGTGGGCCCGGCAATTCAAGATCCCGCTCGACGTGCCGTTCGAGCGACTCGAGCCGGCCCAACAGCGGCTCGTCCTGCACGGGACCGGCGACCGCTGGATCACCGTCGGCAAAAAGTCGGACTGGAAGTTCCAGTACAAGGGTCTGTTCCCGGCGATTGAAGAATCGTCCCGAGTCTCGTACGCGTACCGCCAGAAGGTGCAAGAGTTGGTTGGCGAAGTTCCCTGTTCGTGGTGCGGAGGCAGCCGTTTGCGTGCCGACGCAGCCGCCGTACGGTTCCTCGACCGGACCATCCACCAGCTCTGTTCATTGCCGCTCGACGAGTCGCTGACATTTCTCAGAGGGATCCCGCTGTCGGCAGCGCAAAAGAAAGTGGCGGGCGACCTGATCAACGAGGCGACGAGCCGGCTCGGGTTCTTGGTCGACGTCGGCCTCGAGTATCTGACGCTGGCCCGGCCACTGCCGACGCTCTCGGGGGGAGAGACGCAACGCATCCGCCTGGCCGGCCAGATCGGTCGCGCTCTGACCGGCGTGCTCTACGTGCTCGACGAGCCGACGATCGGCCTGCATCCGCGCGACAACGATCGCCTACTCGAAGCGCTACGGCGATTGCGCGATTTGGGCAACACGGTCGTGATGGTCGAGCACGACCGAGAAGTCTTGGCGGCTGCCGACCGGCTGTACGACTTCGGCCCGGGCGCCGGGCGATTCGGAGGCACGATCACCGCGGAAGGCACGCCCTCGGCCGTCTCGAAATCGTCCGCGTCGCTCACCGGGCAGTATCTCTCCGGCCGGAAAGAGATCCCGATCCCCGCGACGCGGCGGATGCGGCCCTCGTGCGAAGGTGAGGAAACGCCGGCGGGTGGATGGATTGGTTTGAGGGGCGCTCGCCTGAACAATCTGCGCGGCGTCGATCTCTATATCCCGCTCGGCACGTTTGTCTGCGTGACAGGCGTGTCGGGATCGGGCAAGAGCTCGCTGATCGAGGACACGCTCGCCCGAGCCGTGGCCAAAAAACTCAATCGCTCGGGCGAAACACCGGGGCCGTATGACGAACTGGCCGGTCTCGAACAGATCAACAAGGTGATCGTCGTCGATCAGCAGCCGCTGGGAAACACACCAGCTTCCAACCCGGCAACTTACACCGGCGTGTTCGACTCGATCCGCGAGTTGTTCGCGCGACTGCCGGAGGCCAAGGTCCGCGGATATCGGCCCGCGCGGTTCAGCTTCAATCGTCCCGGTGGCCGCTGCGACGACTGCGAGGGCAACGGCCAGAAGTGCATTCAGATGCACTTTCTACCGGACGTGTGGGTCGAGTGCGAGACGTGCCGCGGCAAGCGGTACAATCGCGAAACGCTGGCGGTCAAATATCGCGGCCGCTCGATCGCCGACGTGCTCGAGATGCCCATCGGTCAGGCGCTTGAGCTCTTCGAGAACATTCCGCGGATCCGCCGGTACCTGGCGACCCTGTGCGCGATCGGCCTCGACTATCTCACGCTGGGGCAACCCGCCCCGACTCTGTCAGGCGGCGAAGCGCAGCGCGTGAAGTTAGCGGCCGAGCTGGCCCGACCCGACACGGGCCAAACGCTCTACATTCTCGACGAGCCGACGACCGGTCTGCACTTTGACGACATCGACAAGCTGCTCAAGGTGCTCAACAGCCTGGTCGAACAGGGAAACACCGTGGTCGTGATCGAGCACAATCTCGACGTCATCAAAACGGCCGATTGGATTGTGGACGTCGGTCCCGACGCCGGCGACGCGGGCGGACGGATCGTGGCCTTCGGCACGCCCGAAGAGATCGTTGCACGTGCCAAGGAATTGAAGAAATCCAACGGGAAAAACGGCAGCGGGGCGCTGCGCTCGTACACGGGGGAATTCCTGGCGCCGGTCCTCAAATCGGGAACGCGATCCGAGCGCGAAGTGTTTAGCGCGGCCGAAGCGGCTGCGAAACGCGAAGGCGATCTCGACCTCAAGCAGGTCGGCCGCGAATCGAAGATGCCCTGGCAGACCGATGGCCGCCGGTGGCATACCGTCGACCACGTCGCCCATAACGGCAAGCCGCCGCGGTGGGAGGCGGCTGCGCTCGAAAAAGTTGTCGACTGGATCGAAAGCCGCCCGGGATTCGCACCCGCCGACTGGAATGATCGCTCCGTCGTGGAAATCACCGGGAAAGAGCGGACGGGCGCCTGGTTCCTGCACGCGCTCTCCGGGGACGAATGGCTGCTGACGCTGCGTTTCCGCGTGCCCAAGAAGACGTTCGACCAGGACCGCCTGCAGCAGCAATTGGCTCTCAAATCGCTCGATGATCTCGACGAATTGCCCGTTTACGGTCGGGCCGACCGCGTGCGCGTCCGCAACGTCAAGGGCTCGTGGCAGGAAGTCGCCATCACCGTCCACTGGCTCCGTGAGATCGAAACTCCTGCGTTCGACAAATTCCTCGAGAACGCGGCCGATGCGTTCCTGGGCGCGGTCAGTCGCAAGAAACTCAATCCCGCCGACCTCACACCGTGGAAAGTCTTGGGCCGCAAGTGGCACGTGTCGCGCAAAGGCTTTCCGAGCGGCAAGCGGGTCCGCTGGGAGCCAGATCTGCTCGAACGGCTCTTCGACTTGTTGCAATCAGCCGATCCGCAGGCCGAAATCGACTGGGGCAACAAGCAGGTCGTCTACTTCCGCCGCAAAAACTCCGACGCGGTGTGGGCAGCCGTGCACACCAAGCGGCGGCACGGCGTCGACTTGTCGCTTTACAATGAATCGGGCCGCGTGGCCCTCGGTCGAATCACCGAGCTGGGACGCGAGCGGGAGATCTCCACGACCGGCAATGGCCGCGATCAAATCAGCATTCGCTTCGACAAACCCGAGCAGGTCGTCACCCAGTCGCTCGCAAGCTTCGTCAAAGAGCACGCGGGGATGTGAGCGGCGCGTCGCAGAGGCGTCTCTCTTCGGAGCCGCGCGCGTCAGCAAGCGGGTTATGGCGGGCGCGGTTAATAGCCCGCTCCCTCACGGTCGCGGCTCGAAGAATCGCTGACTAGTCGATCGTCGGTTCAGTCTGTTAGCTGCCGATGTAGCGCGAGTAAACGCCCCGCGCGATGCCCAAGTCATCCGTCCCCTTGATAATGGCGCGCCCATCGCGAAAGACGGTGAGTTCAAACGCGCTCCCGTGCGGAGAGAGTCGTAGCAAGTAATCGTTAAACTGGACGTCGCCAGAGCTCTCGAGGCGCACCGCGAGCTCATCGAGCGCGAGTTGGCCGCGTTCTGTCGGCGAGACTTGGACGGCATTGCGACCGCAGAGCACACTCGTGCGCGAGCCCATTTGTCCCGAAAGCCAGATCCGCTCGCCGTGCTTGCAGGCCGGGCAATCGGCGCGCTCCCGCAGGTCGGCCACGTTGAGTTGCCGCAGCGTGCCCTCCCATACGTCGACATAA
>DASZIA010000128.1:0-3439 GCA_035949535.1 Planctomycetaceae bacterium
TAGCTGTGTCCATTCGGCTTAGCTGTGTCCATTCGGCGGTCATCGTTAGGCCAAATCGGCGACCTAAGACCAGGCAAGGCCTCAAGAACGCACCAGTGAGTCAGATTTTGATTCTGGCGTCTGTTTCTAGAGAGGATGGAACCATCGCCGGGGAGTGCTGTTACCTGCGAGGCGGCCATCGCTGCCTTTTGCTCAACAAAGGGGCGCGACGCGTGCGCTGGATCTGGTACTGGGCAATCCTCGATCGCGAGCGCGACGGCTTCATCGCCAGAATTCCCGACCTTGGGGACCTCGCGGCATATGGTGCGGTCGAAAAGGACGCAGTGGCTCACGTCGCGAAACGCGCCGGCGAGCATGTCCGGGCACTTGAGGAGAGCGGCCAGCCGGTTCCCCGCCCACGCCAGGCGTCTGAAATGCCCACCACTCTTCAAGCCAAAATCGGCCGGGCCATGATTTCTGTGCAGGTCGGGCGACCAGTGGCAAAGCCGGGCTCGCCGGGCTAGTGCCGTCGATTGAGTCTCGTTGCGGTTACCCCAGCGATGGGACTTCGGGCCGCTTGTCAGTCCGCTTCCGCTAACGAGGGACAGGTTGGACAACCTGGTCCACATAGGTACCGTCAGGGTAGAACGTGCGCTGCACCACCGGCGCTGGAGCCGGAGGCGGCGGCGGCGCGGTCCTCGTGCTGGAGAGGGAAATGCAGCCTGAACCGAGCGTGGCGGCTGCCAAGACAAGTCCCATAGCAAAGAACTTCATCATGCAGGTTCCCCAAGCGAAGGCCTCGCTTCGCATGCTGCCAACCGTATCTCGCAACGACGACCGCGAGAAGTGCTTCGGCGCAGCAGCGCAGCAAATCACGCCTTCGGCCGCCGCTTCAGGCCTGCCTCGATCGATCTGCCGAGTACCTCCCATGCTCAAAAGCAATTCAACGTTGAGGTCGAAAAGGACCTAACCAAGTTCTTGGGGCCGGCAACCAGCAGCCAGTAAGTCAGTCGATTTGGATAGCAGGTCTTCAGCATCCCGCCGCGAAATAGCCCGTTAAAGCGTCCGTCTATTAGGGAGACATTCTCGGAGGTTCGAATCCTCTCGGGGATGCCATTCTCGCCGCAAGCGAACGTCCACGCGCCGCCGTTTGGATTGACGCGATGTGGCCCTGACGTGAACGTCCAAAAGCTCGTACCAATGACAATGATTCAAATGCCTATTCGGTAAAGCGGCCCGTTTGGCGGGATGGTAGATTGTGCCTGAACGGAAGGCATACTTGCATGAGCGACATTGAGGACCGGGAGTATTTCTTCAACAAGAGACCGGGGAAGACGTACGTAAGCAAGACGCTGCCCAACAAATACGGCCCGGCCGTGCGTATCGTCTCGACCATCATCGACGGCAGGGAAGGCGGTCAGCAGTTCGCCAAGATAAAGGATGAGATTGTCCTGCGTATGACGCACCTTGGCCGTCGCGAGATCAAGGCGACAATCACCGAGGATGACCGCCATATTCAGACGCTCACAATCCAGAAATTCAGCGCGGTCAGCGGCCCGTTTGAACGGACGCACTTCTCGTTCGTCGGCTCCGAGATCAACACTTTACTGGAGTTCATCATCGGGCTCAGGACGATGGATTTGCCGAACAGCGTGAAGCGCCAACTCTCGGAGGATGATCTTCGCGCTCTCGTGCTGAACCAAGGTCAGGCTCGAAGCCTGTTTATTCGGAACGCCGAACTGTTCCGTCAGCTTGCCCAAAGCGAGGACTTGGAGCGGGACCTGATCGCCGTAGGCTATCGGCGCAATCAACTCGAACAATTCCAAAAGCTCTTAGATGATGAGGAGTTCTTCGCTGCCGAACAGATCCGGCTCAGGGCGACGCCGGAATCGCTATGGCAAAAGTTCTTCGAGCGTAACCCTTGGATATTTGGATACGGGCTTTCGTATCAATTCATGACCGGGCTGGATGGCAAGAAGCTGGAAACCATTGTCCGAGGATTCGATGTGACCGGTCCCGGGAAACGTGTGGATGCGCTCATGAAGACTCGTGGCCGGATCGGCTCCCTTTGCTTTGTGGAGATCAAGCGACATGACAGGTTGCTGCTGGACAAGGAGGCTTACAGGAGCGGTGCATGGGCTCCAACAAGCGAACTCGCGGGCGGTGTAGCACAGATTCAAGCGACCGTTCACAGTGCGGTGGAGCAGATCGGGAGACGGCTCATGCCTCGAAACGAAGGTGTTCTTACGGGAGAGGAATTGTTTAATGTCGAACCGCGCTCATGTTTGGTCATGGGGCGGCTGTCCGAGTTCGAAAACTCGACCGGGATCAACACGGACAAGGTTCGTTCGTTCGAACTCTACCGGCGTAACACTTGGCGGCCCGAGATCGTGACCTATGATGAACTCCTCGAGCGGGCGCGGTTTATCGTGGAACACGAACAGCAAGAGTCCGAAGTGATGGAGAAAACCGAAGACGATATGCCGTTTTAGATTTGGCAATCGGTTTGTGGCAGAGTCGAAGTGAACACCAACCGCCGGCTCGCTTGCGTTTGGCTGTACCGGTAACGCGAGGGAAGATCGAGATGGAAGACCGGGAGATTCGGGCGGCTTTGGATCTCCACTGGGCAGCGTCCGACGCGAACGACTTCGAGGTGGAGCACCAGATCTACCAAGAGGACGCCGTGCTCGAGTATCCGCAGTCGGGCGAGCGCATCCGCGGCCGGCGCCACATCCAGGCGTCCCGCTTCGCCCAGCCGAATCAGAAGCGCTTCGCGGTGCGGCGCATCCTTGGCGCGGGCGACCTTTGGGTCACTGAATTCGTCCTCACCTACGACGGGCAACCGTCCTACGCCGTGAGCATCATGGAGTTCAAGGAGGGGAAGGTGGCCCGCGAGACCCAATATTTCGGCGATGCGTTCGAGCCGAGGCCTTCACGCGCTCAATGGGTCGAGCGGATACGGTGAAATGCGAACGGCGTGAGGAGGCGATCCTACACTCCTCGTGCCGAGTTGGATCTCAGAACGGAGGAGTACAAGCATGGCAGCGCCCGATACCCTTCGCTATGCGAAGATTCCCCTCACCCACGGCTCCGGTGCAATTCCTGTCCTCGGGTTTGGTACGCTGATTCCGGATCCCCTCGCGACCAAGCAGGCAACCAGGGCTGCCTTGGAAGTGGGGTTTCGTCACTTCGATTGCGCGGAGCGCTACCGCAATGAACAGGCCGTCGGCGATGCCATGCAGGAGATGTTCAAGGCGGGGGCGGTTGAGCGAAAGGACGTGTTCGTCACCACCAAGCTCTGGAACAGCAATCATCGGCCTGAGCGGGTCAAACCCGCCTTCGAGGCGAGTCGTCAGCGACTGAAAGTCGACCATGTCGATTGCTATCTCATCCATACCCCCTTTGCCTTCCAGCCGGGCGACGACCAGGAGCCGAGGGACGCGCGCGGCCAGATTATCTA
>DASZIA010000129.1:0-3406 GCA_035949535.1 Planctomycetaceae bacterium
GGGTTTGACCCGCTCTCTGCTGCGGGCAAGCCATAAGGCCGAATGGCAAAAACCGCCATTCGGCAGCTCTCCACGCGAGGTTCGCGTCGCCTCGAAAACCCCGTGAAGAACTCGTTAAACAAAGCGACGAGTTTATGACGCTAGCCGGGAGGTCAAGCGGCGGAGGGGTCGATGATCTTCAGGCCTTCTGGTGGAGGTTCGAAGTGCCGGCGATTGAAGGTCAGCAACGTCTCGACCCCGGCGTGGTGAGCACACTCGGCGATCACCGCGTCGTAGGTTCGTCCGCCGGCGATCGCCTCTTTTGCGAGTCGCCGCAGGAGCTTGGGGTACGCCTCGTCAGTTAACGTGGCAATCGTCGCGGGCTCAACGAAGTTGGCCTCGAGCACGGCCCAGGCGTCGGCAGGCGAGAGGCGATGGGGGGCGGGAAGTCGAGTCAAGACAGCGTAGGCTTCGACAAGGGCCGGGCCGGGCACCACGAGTCCCACTCCCTCGTCGAGTTGCTGCTCGATGTGTATGATGGCCGCTGCGTGGTGCTCGTGCCAGGCGCAGACCGCGGCGACCATGCAGCTCGTGTCCAGGGTAAAGGTCGACACCAGCTCTACCGGCCGCCGCGGCGCTTGGCGAGATCGCGTCTTGTCCGCTCGACGGTGGTAGTTTTGAGCGCTGGGACCTTCGTGACCGGCTGCGCGACGAGTAGGCGGCCCTGTCGCTGCAATTTCACGGTGAGCGGTTGAGGCTCGATTTCGATCAGGCCATCGCGCCAACGCACCTCAAGCGGAGTTCCGGGTTCGAGCGCGGCTTCCCGGCGAATGTCGCGTGGGATGACGAGACGGCCAGCCTGATCCATGGTTGTAATCATGGTATAAATCATACCATGTTGTGAACCATTTCAAGAAGAGCCAAGGGAAGGGGGCTGCGAGCCCCGAGTAACCGATGAGCGGGGAGGGGAGGCCCCCTCAGGCGGACGAGGTTCTCCTTTCGGGTCAGCAGCTCGGCCAGTGCAACGTCGAGGTCAGCGCCGCGCCTCGGTCCCACATATTCGGCGACCCAAGGAGGCGAAAACGTCGGGTCGGTGGCGAGTCGCGCCGCGTCGTTAAGGTCCTCGTTGCCGGCCAGGCGGCTGTACATTGATTGGCGCAGGAGATCCGGCAACCGGAACTGCGTGTTCAGTCCGTGGCGGGAGTCGCAGGTGCTCGCGTGGCGGCGTGTTCGTCGGACCGGAATACAGGTCGCCACGGCGGGGATCGTAAGGTGCGACCGAGGCGACAAGAACATTCGATCAGGAGAAGTCGAGCAGGTGTAGGGTAGGTCACGCGCTATTTCAAGAGGCGAAGAAGCTGAAGGAGCTGCTTTCTCATCACCGCTCGATGAACGCTGGGCTGGTGGTCGCGCTCCTTCTCTGCGCCTCTCCGGCCGTGCCGCAGACGCCGGTGGCCCAACCGTCGCCGGGAGTCATCAACGGTCGGATTATCGACGACACGGGAGCCGGCATCGCCGGGGCCACGGTCACGCTGTCGCAGGACGGTATCTCTCCAGGAACCGGGGTCCTTTCGCGCGGGGACGGTCAATTCTCTTTTCCGAACGTCTCGTCCGGACCATTCCGCCTCACCGTGTCGGCATCGGGATTCGCCGACCAGACCTTCTCGGGTGTGCTCAATGGGGGCGACGTCGCGAACCTCCCGCCCATTCGATTGACGCTGGCCCTCGGCAGGATCGACGTCGCAGTTGTCCCCACGAGAGTCGAACTGGCGGAACAACAGATCAACGAACAAGAACAGCAGCGGTTCCTTGGTGTCCTGCCTAACTTCTTCGTCACCTATGACCCCAACGCCCTCCCGCTGACCGCCAAGCAGAAGTTCGAACTGTCTTGGAAGTCCCGCTTGGATCCTGTCCGGTTCGGCGTGGTCGCCATCATCGCGGGAGTGCAGCAGGCGCGGAATGATTTCAGTGGGTTTGGCCAGGGGGCCGAAGGCTACGCCAAGCGCTACGGCGCCGCCTACGCGAATCTCTTTACGGAAAGCCTGGTCACGCAGGTGCTCGTGCCATCCCTGTTCAAACAGGATCCGCGGTATTTCTACAAGGGCACCGGAAGCGCGGCGTCGCGAATTGTGTATGCCCTCTCGCGCGCCGTAATCAGGAAGGGAGACAACGGACACTGGCAGCCGAATTACTCAGGAATACTCGGTAGTCTCGCGTCGGGCGCGCTTTCCAATCTCTACTATCCCGCGCAGGATCGCAAAGGCGTCCGATTAACGCTCGAGAACACCGCCATCGGTATCGGCGGTGCCGCCGTGGGCCATCTCGCTCAGGAATTTCTTTTCAAGAAGTTGACTTCCCACGCGCGCAAGTCCAGCGGAAGTCCGAAGGACCCGACGACGCCTTGAAGCGGCACGCGTGTGAGCTCGGTCCGCGACGTTCCATGGGTTTACAAAGTTTTAGTATCTGGTTAGGGTCCTAATCGCGCGCGACCAACGAGCTCTGATGAGAATCTTCGGCCCAGCGCAGTGAGCCGCATACTGGAAAACCGGGCGGCCCAAGAGAAAGGAACCGCCCGACCAGTTACATGGCAGGTCGGTTCTTCCTGTAGGAATTCTTGATCGCGATCTTGCCGTCACGGAAGGTGAACAGATCGCAGCCAGTGACCTCGACACGCTTGCCGTCCTTCTGTGTCCCCGTGAACGTCCATTCCGACACCCCGCGGTTGCCGTTCACAAAGTGCCGCGCATTCGCCCAGTGCGCGTTGGGAAATGTGTCGAACACCGCGGCATACGCGGCTCGAACCGCCTGCTGCCCTTCGCTCCGTTGCCCGTCAACCTCATTGCCGGCGGACGCCTCGAAGACGCCGTCGGGCGTCATCATCGACATCAGCGCGTCGAGGTCGTGGCGATTCCATGCGTCAGCGAAGCGTTCGAGCAGATTCACCAACGCATCCGGCCGCGCCGGCTTGGGTTGAATCGGACGTGCGCTTGCACTGTGCAGCATCGTGACGCCTCCGACCAGAACGATCAACATTGCCTGACTGCGCATGTACACCAGAGTTTCCATTTTGGCCACCGGAATGGGCACCGTTATACACCGAAATCCGACGAGTGCCGCCAAGGTTTTGCCGTCGTCAGATACTTCCAGCGCCGGAGACGGTCAGCTCAGTCCTCCTCGACGTGGAATCGACTTGAGCCCCCGGTTCCAGGGTATTTCTCGCCCGCTCCGCAATAATTCCGCCCGGGGCCCGGAATCCGGACCGAGGCGGCGACCCAAGTCGTTCCGTCTGCGAACCTTACGATTGGGAGCCAGGGCCGAGGAATGTGCGCAAGCGCTCCAGCTCCGCGTCGAGGGCGCGACTGAAGCGCCGCTCGCGTGGTGGCCGTCCGGCGATATAGCCGACATCGGCACGCAGAGCGCCGTTTTC
>DASZIA010000130.1:0-2809 GCA_035949535.1 Planctomycetaceae bacterium
TCTGCGAGGATCCGCTCGAGCTCCCGTTCGCGGACTTCCAAGGCCTTGCCGCGATCGGACAGCTTGTGCTGAGTCAGTTCGAGCATCCGCTCCTTCTTCTGGATGTCGTCGACTTGCTCGTTGAGCACAATCTCGCGCCGGTCGAGCTTGCGTTCGACTTCGCGCAGCTCCTCGCGCGTGTTCTGGATCTCCCGTTCCATCGACTCGCGCCGCTTTAGCAGCTCTTCTTTGGCGGTCAGCTCGCGCGACTTGATCAGATTGCCGGCTTCGACCTCAGCCTGCTTGAGGATTTCGTCGCGGGTGCGGTAGGCCGTCCCCCGCCGAACGCGCTCGACGAAGAAACCTGCCGCCGCTCCGCCCGCCAGGGCAATCAGCCCGACCAGGAGACAAGATCCGACGCCCATGCCATCGCCGCTTTCCGGTTGGAGGCGCGACGAGACTCAGGGCCGGCCGCACGGGTCGGTGCGGTTGGCGGAAGATCACCGAAGGGACAGCATCGAGTTGAAACGGCGGACTATCGAGGGTGCTGGGCGCAATCACGGCGCCGGGCGCGATCGTCCGGCACACAACGCGACTCGCGATGTCGGGCCGGTGCAGCGGCCGGCGCGAGGGCAGGTTTCAAGCCCAGCGAGCCAAGCGGTGCGAGCCACAACGGAAACGAGACGGCCCTCGAGTGCCTCGTCGCTGATCGCTGCTTGCCGCGCACGGCGCGCGACACAACGGAGCGGAGAGACCGAACAACGCCGGACAGTCCCAACACGAACTGCACGACGAACGAGAGCGCCCTGTTCAAACGGCTAACCATTCTTGGTTTTTCCAACTGGTCGGGTCGTGTTACAACTCAAGAAGGCCGAGCCGGAGTCTCTGGCCCGCCTTCTCTGTCCCCCTTTGGCAATCCTCGGAGGCCCCGGGAAGCGTCGCAGCTCCCGATAAACATTAAACTTACGTCATCTTTACGCTTCGCGGAATCGAACGATTTCCGCGGAAGTGATCAATAGTCCCTTATCCTATCAGGGCCTCCCGCGACGTCAACCAAGTCAGAATTCTGAGCACGCTGACACCCGCTTCTGGTCACCCGATGCCCGCGACAACCGATACAGAGGTCACAAGAGACTTTTCTTCCTTCCTGGACCAAGTTGCGTTTGAGTTGCATCGGCTCGGATTGCGCGACGCTGGCGTCCTGGTGGGAGTGTCGGGCGGAGCCGACAGCGTCGCCCTCTTGCGAAGTCTTCACGCGTTGGCCGAGCCATCCCGACTCAGGGTTGTCGCCGCCCATCTCAATCACGGAATGAGGCCGGGCCACGGAATGAGGGCGGGTGCTGCCGATGATGACGCCGCTTGGACCGCCGAGCTGTGCGGCCGGCTCGGCATTCCGATTGTTCTCGACCAGGTCGACGTGCCGGCCTACGCGGGCGAGCATCGACTGAATCTCGAAGAAGCCGCCCGAGCGGCGCGCTACCAGTTTTTTGACCTCGCTGCGCGGGGCGAACACTGCACGTACGTCACGGTCGCGCACACCGCCGACGATCAAGTCGAGACCGTCCTGCATCATCTGTTTCGCGGGACGGGGCTCGCCGGCCTGAGAGGCATGCGGGCCGTTCGTCCCTTGGCCGAGGGACTCACGCTCGTGCGACCCCTGCTGCGGATCCCCCGTACGCAGATTGAGGCCTGGCTTGGCGGTATCGGTCAGGACTATCGCACCGACATCACCAACGCAGACACGTCGCGCACCCGCAGTCGCATTCGACACTCGGTTTTGCCCGCGCTTGAACGCGAATTTGGGCCTCAGGTTCGCGAGTCGCTGTTGCGCCTGGCGAACCAGGCCGACGAACTTCAGACGGTGATCGAGGACCTCTCAAGCAGCGTGCTCAAGCGATGCGTCGAGGATGAGACAAATGACCTTGTTCGCCTCAGCGCCGACATGCTATCGGGCCAGCCGCGGCACCTGGTCCGCGAAGTCTTTGTCGAGCTGTGGAAACGGAAGAATTGGCCGCGGCAGGCATTCGGATTTGACGATTGGGACCGGCTCGCCCGATTGGTGAAAGAGGGCGGGACCGCAACGCTACCTGGCAACATCGAAGCCACGCGTCGCGGATCACTGATCGTGATTCGGCGCCCCGCTTCGCGCGGATGATTCGGCCGCAGTGGCGATCCTTTTCGGTCAAAAACCCGCAATCGGTCGTGGAAAACGCCTGTCGACCGTTGTACGATGCGAAGTCCTACGCACGCTTCTCGACCCTCCCGCGCCGAGGATCCCCTCTCGATGAACAACAATCGCCCCCTCTTTTTCGCCAGTTTCATGACGCTGATCGCCGCCGGCTTGGGCTTCGGGCTTCGCGGTGCCATCCTCGGCGACTGGGAGTCGCAATTCGGATTTACGAAACAGGTGCTCGGGGAAATTACGGGCGGAGGGCTGGTCGGCGGCGGCATCACCATCATTCTGTTTAGCACGGTCACCGACCGCCTCGGCTACAAGGCGATTTTGAGCCTGGCGTTCGTGCTGCATGTGCTGTCAGCCGTTGTGACGCTGGCGGCCACGCCCATCTATGCCTCCTTCGGACAACACGCGACGTACCAGTGCCTGTACTGGGGCATGTTCATGTTCTCGTTCGCCAACGGGCTTTGCGAGACGGCCATCAATCCGCTGGTGGCGACTCTCTATCCGCGGCAGAAAACGCATTACCTCAACATCCTGCACGCCGGGTGGCCCGGTGGATTGGTCCTGGGTGGCGCGCTTGCCTACTGCTTCTGTGGACAGAAGGCCGCGATCCAGACGGTGCGTTGGGAAATTCTCATGGCGCTGTTTTTG
>DASZIA010000131.1:0-2632 GCA_035949535.1 Planctomycetaceae bacterium
GGCGCCGGATACATCAAGCGCTATCCGCCCTCCGTCGACCTCGGCTGCCTGCTCTGTTTCGACGAGAAGACCGGCAAGTTTCTCTGGCAGCACTCGAATCCCAAGCTGCCGCAGGGGCGAGTGAACGACTGGCCTCAGCAGGGCGTCTGCAGCACGCCCTACTGCGACGGCGACCGGTTATGGTACGTGACCAACCGGGGCGAGGTCGTCTGCCTCGACGCGAACGGCTTTTACGACGGCAAGAACGACGGCCCCTACACGGCCGAGCCGAACGAAAACAAAGACGAAGCCGACGTGATCTGGCGTTATGACATGATGGCCCAGATGGGCGTCGCCCAGCACAACATGTGCAGCTGTTCGATCTGTTGCGTGGGAGACGTGCTATTTGTCTGCACGTCGAACGGCGTCGATTTCGATCACCTGAATATTCCGGCCCCCAACGCACCCAGCTTTTTTGCGATGGACCGCAACACGGCCAAGGTCCTGTGGACCGACAAGTCGCCCGGCCTCAACATCCTCCACGGCCAATGGTCGTCGCCGACGTACGGCGTGCTCGGCGGACAGCCGCAGGTCGTCTTTGGCGGCGGCGACGGGTGGCTTTACAGCTTCGACCCGGCCGGCGACGGCCAGGGGCACGGCAAGGTCTTGTGGAAGTTCGACTGCAATCCGAAGGACGCCAAATACTCGATCGACGGTCGCTCGACCCGCAATCACATCATTGCCACACCAGTGATTTACGACGGCCTGATCTACTGTGCCGTTGGCGAAGACCCCGAGCACGGTCCGGGTAACGGACACCTGTGGTGCATCGACCCGACCAAGCGCGGCGATGTCAGCCCCGATTTGGCGGTCGACAAGGACAGCAAGCCGCTTCCCGAGCGGCGGATCCAAGCGGTCAACAAGGACGCCGGCGAAAAGGCGGTCCCCAACCCGAATTCGGCCGCCGTCTGGCACTTCGCGAAGAAGGACTTCAACGGCGACAAGGAAATCCAGTTTGAGGAGGAGATGCACCGCACGATCGGCACAGCGGCGATCAAAGACGGCCTGGTCTACATCTCCGATTTCAGCGGCCTCTTCCATTGCCTCGATGCCAAGACGGGCGAGCGCTATTGGGTGCACGATCAGTTCAGCGAATCGTGGGGCTCTCCGATGGTCGTTGAGGGAAAGGTCTACATCGGCGATGCCGACGGAGACATCACCGTTTTTCAGGCGGGCAAGACCAAGAAGGTGCTGTCGGAAGTCAACGTCGGCAACGCGGTGCTGTCATCGCTCATCGTCGCCAACGATGTGCTGTACATCGCCAATCGGTCGACGCTGTTTGCCATCAGCCAGGGAGGAAAGTAGCTCAGTTTCCGAAGGTCTCGCGCTGGCATTCCCGACTGACGACGCACCACGCATGTCTGAACATTCCTCGCCGAGCACGCGGACTTTCGAGCCCTCCCGATCGCGGTTGGACCTGCTCGGGCCATTTGACTACGACTCGCGCACCCGCGTGATTTTCGGACAGGGGGCCGTTCGCCGTTTGGGGGAATTGGCCCGCGAGATCGGCGGTCAGCGGGCACTCTTGGTCAGCGACAAAGGGCTTAAACGAGCCGGGCATGAGCGGCCGGCCGTCGAGTCACTGGAGGCGGCCGGGCTGGCCGTCGCTGTCTTCGACGACGTCACTCCCAACCCCACGACCGAAGACGTCGACCGTGCCCTCGAGGTCGCCCGCCGCGAGAAGATCGACTTTTTAGTCGGGCTGGGTGGCGGCAGCAGCCTTGATTGCGCCAAAGGGGTGAATTTTCTCTTCACTAACGGCGGCCGCATGGAGGACTACCGCGGCGTCGGACGCGCGAAGCTCCCGTTCTTGCCGATGATCGCCGTGCCCACCACCGCCGGAACCGGCAGCGAGGCTCAATCGTTCGCGCTCATCGCCGACGCAAAAACGCATATGAAAATGGCCTGCGGCGACAAGAAGGCGGCCTGCCGCGTCGCGGTCCTCGATCCCGATTTGACTATCAGTATGCCCGCCTCGGTGACCGCCGCGACTGGGATCGATGCGCTCAGTCACGCGCTCGAGACCTTTGTCGCCAAACCGCGTAACGCGATCTCGATTTTGTTCAGCCGTAACGCCTGGCGACTCTTGTCGCAGGGCTTCCGCACGGTACTCCACAATCCGGCCGATCTGAATGCCCGCTCTGCCATGCTGTTGGGTGCGCACCTGGCTGGCGGAGCGATCGAAAACAGCATGCTCGGCGCTACGCACGCGTTGGCCAATCCACTCTCGGCTCACTTCAATCTCACGCACGGAATCGCCATCGGCGTGATGCTGCCCCACGTGATCCGGTACAATTCTGAGGTGGTTGGACCGCTTTACGGCGAGTTCGCGGCGGACGCTGGGTTGTGCGCGGCCGGAGATCCGGCCGCCGCCGACGTTTTGGCGCGATTCGTGGCGTCGCTCGTTGCAGAAGCCGAATGTCCCACCAATCTCACGGCCGCCGGCGCCGACCCGTCGCTCGTGGGAGTGCTCGCGCAGGAGGCGGCCCTGCAATGGACGGCGAATTTCAATCCTCGCCCGGTCGATGTGTCGCAATTCGAGGAACTGTATCGACGGGCGTTCGAAGACTTTGAGGGGTAATCGCCATGAGGA
>DASZIA010000132.1:0-8990 GCA_035949535.1 Planctomycetaceae bacterium
CATGGCCCGTGACGGTCTGTTGCCGCACGGCATTTTTGGCGTCGTTCACGAAAAGTTCCGCACGCCCCACCGGTCGACGATGCTGACGGGGGTGTTGATCGCGCTGGCCGCTGGGTTTTTCCCTGTCAAAACGCTCGAGGAAATGGTCAATATCGGGACGCTCTTGGCGTTCATCTTCGTCTGTGCATCGGTGATGATCCTGCGAGTCAGTCGGCCCGACGCGGAGCGGCCGTTCCGGTGTCCCGCGCTGTTTGTCATCGCGCCGCTCGGAATCGTCGTCAATCTTGCCATGATGATGTTTCTGCCTCTCGACACTTGGATCCGTCTCGTGGTTTGGCTTGTGGTTGGGTTGGTGATTTATTTCGCCTACGGAATTTGGCATAGCACGATGAGTCACAACATCGAGCGGGAGATGAAGCTGCACGGGGCCACGGGCAGCGATGCGCCCCTCACGTGACCGGGGCCGGGCATGGACGAAACCCGCCGCAAACCCGCGTACCTGGTCTTCGACGTCGAAACGGTCGGCGACGGAGACCTGATCGCCCGCGTGAAGTATCCGGCCGAAAAGCTCTCGGCCGCCGAGGCGCTGGCCCGCTTCCGCGCACAGCTCCTGGCCGAAAAAGGGAAGGACATCCTTCCTACCACGTTCACGCTGCCCATCGCTCTGGCGATCGCCAAGGTCGACGCCAGTTACCGGCTCATCGATCTCTCAGTCCTCGATCCCCCGCTTTATCGTCCCTACGAGATCGCCAAGCGATTCTGGCAGGGCTGGCAGCACTACGGCCGTCCCATCTTGATCACGTTCAACGGCCGGGGCTACGACGTCCCCGTGCTCGAGCTGGCCGCGTACCGCTACGGCATCAGCGTTCCGGCGTGGTTCAACGTCGAAGCCAAAAGCTTCGAACAATCCCGCCACCGCTACAACCTCGACGCGCACATCGACCTGTACGACCTGTTCTCGAACTTCGGGGCCGCTCAGGTTGCGGGCGGACTGAATCTCCTGGCCAACCTGATCGGCAAGCCGGGCAAGAACAAGATCGACGGTTCCAAAGTGCAGGACATGTACGACGCGGGCCGGGCCGAGGAACTCAACGACTATTGTCGCTGCGACGTGCTTGACACGTATTTTGTCTTCCTCCGCAGCCGCGTACTGCTGGGCAAGCTGTCGCTCGAAGAAGAGCACACCGTCGTCGCCGAAACGAAGCGCTGGTTGGAAGAACAGGCCCCGTCGAGCCCCGCTTACCGCCACTACCTCGACCACTGGGGCGACTGGCACCCGCCGGAGTGAAGTACGAATGTCGAAGCACGAATAGCGAAAGAATGTCTAAATGACCGAACTCGGGTGTTCTCCCGGTAGTGTCCTAGGAATCTGTTGATCGAAAGTGCGCCAGTGGCATGAGTGGAGAAGTCCGCCGAAATCGGTTCCGCGAAGGCGATTCCGTCAGGATCGCCTGTGGAAGCATGTTCGACGGATACGAGGCGAAAGTGATTGCAGCCCCTGTGGGTCCTCCGGGGGAGAAGATAGCCATATTGGTTGAGATTTTCGGCCGGCCCGTTCGGCTAGAACTTGAAGACTGGATGATTGAGCCAGTCAGTTGAAACGATCAAAGTGTGCTTAGAACACTACCGCTCTCCCATCGTGCTCACCTCATTCAGTCATTCCTTAAGTCATTCATTACGTGCTTTGTCATTCGCAGCGAACGGCGTTGGTTGAGCCGACTCCGGTGTCGCCTTATGATTCTCGCGCAAGACATCACAGCGGATCAGGGCGGCTAGACACGGGGACGAATCGGCGATGGGACTCTTCGACAAACTCAAACAAGGGCTGAAAAAAACTCATCAGCTCTTGAACACCGACGTCCGCGACATCTTCAAGGCGGGCGAGATCCTCGACGAGTCGAAGCTGGAGCGGTTCGAGTCGCGGCTCGTGCAAGCCGATTTGGGCGTCAAGGCGGCCGACGAAATCGTGGCCGAGCTGCGAAAACAATATCTCGGGCGAACCGTCGTCAACGAAGCTGTTTGGGGCATCGTCAAGGATAAGCTCAAGGCGATCCTCAAAGGCGCGCAGCACACGAACTGGAACACCGACGACCCGCTCTCTCCGATCAACCAGGCGCCGGCCGGGCCGACCGTGATCCTCGTCGCCGGCGTCAACGGATCGGGCAAAACGACATCCATCTCAAAACTGGCCAAGCTGCTGCAGAACGGTCGGAAGAAAGTCCTGTTGGCAGCCGGCGACACCTTCCGAGCCGCCGCCGTCGAGCAGTTGACGCTTTGGAGCAAACGACTCGGCTGCGAAATCGTCACCCAGCCGGCGGGTTCCGACCCGGCCAGCGTGGCCCACATCGGCTGCGAACGCGCACTGGCGTCGAGCTGCGACGTGCTGATCATCGACACGGCCGGGCGGCTGCAAACCCAGAAGAACCTGATGGACGAACTATCCAAGATTCGCCGCGTGGTCGCGAAAAAGATCCCCGACGCTCCGCATGAGTGCCTGTTGGTGATCGACGCGACAACCGGTCAAAACGGCCTGAGCCAGGCCAAGAGCTTCGCGGAAGCGGCCGGCTGCACGGGCATCGTCTTAGCGAAGCTCGATGGCACGGCGAAAGGGGGCGTCGTGGTCCCCATTCGCCAGCAGATGGGCATTCCCGTCAAGTACATCGGCGTCGGCGAGAAGATCGACGACATCGAGATCTTCGATCCGGACACGTTTGTTGACGCACTGGTGGCGGAGTAACAGTCTGACGCCGACGCCCTGCCCTCAGCCCACCAAACCGGGGACTTGACCCGTTCGGCTTGACGCCGCAACGGCAACAGCCCGCGGGAATTCATGGGGAACAGCGCATCTCGACGTCGGTTCGCGGCTTATCAATTAGGATCTCGACTCGAGGACAGCGGGAACGCAACCGGGCGGAAGACTATGCTTCCGAAGTGAGTGCCGAAGAAGCCGAGCGAGGCGACGGCGAAAGCGTCGCACAAGAAATACGGACCAAGCGAATTGACTTTCCACAGATTGTGTGAAAGTAGGGCTTCGACCGCGCAAGCGGCGAGCATTTCCAAAAGGCCGGTGCTGAAAAGTATCCGTCGTAAGACAGGGAAACAGGGCATTCGGCTGAGTCATCGCTGTAATGTTTTGGATGTCTGGGGACGTCCCCGCCCCTCCTGCCTCAGACAGCTGTGATTGATGGCATTCTGCGACGAACTGAGCGCACATTCGCCAAGCATGCGCGTAGATCGTGCGCCCGCGACCGGACTCCGTCTCAATGACGTAGTACAACTCGTGCCATGGGGAAAAATGCACGCTGTAGCACTTCATCGAAATCCTCGGCAAGAGATGTCAATCCGCGACTTGGCCGGACGACGCGCTGCGCGACGCTAGTGCCGCGCCGAGCGCGGCCGAAAAGAAGCGGCGATTCTACAACCCGGCTGTGTGGCGCAATCCCAAGCAAACCGCGATATAAGACTCGAGACGTTCAGCATGACGTCGGGTGTCGTTCGCGCTGATCGGAAACTTGTGAGTCGGCTCATCACCGGGATGCTCGGAAGAGCGATAATCGAGCGCGCAGGAGTCGCCAATCCTCACGAGCATCCCGGGAATGAGAGCATCGATGCCAAGCCCAGCCGGCCCGACATCGTGCAGGCGCGAGATCATTTGTGTTGTCATCTCGGTTCGACGCCGCGCATCTCGCGAGTCAGATTTCGCGCGCGGCGACAGCACTTCCAATCAGACCGGGAACCTGACCCGTTCGGCTCGATGCCGCAACCTTCACCGCCGGCCCAGCGATCCAAGCACGCAAACGCCATTCCGGGCGACTAGGCGGCTCGCCCTAAGCGTGCCGTAAGCAATGGCCCGCGATGAGTTTTCATTTGGGGGTCGAGCATCGACTGCGCGTCCAGCGAGAGTGCGGGATTGATCGCGTCAGGTGATTTGCAAGCAATTTGGCGCTGATTCATGCAGTTTGCAATTGCGATCGATCGAGTGCGGCCAGTTTCGTGAGCGCAGATCAAAACCGTTGGGAAGCGTTCGAGTGAAAAGAAGCTTTCGGCAGAAGCGGGCAGTGCCCCCTTCGACTGAAAGCGCCTGACCGTCGCCGTCGGCTCAGAATCGCAACGTCGTATCCATTCCGACGACCCACTCTCCCTTGGCGACGCCGTCGTCAAAGGCCCGCCGGTAATAGCCGCGGTAGTAGCCGAATTCGGGACGAACCTGCCACAGGTCGTTGACGTTGTAGCTAATTCCCGCTGCGTGGCTGGAGTAGAGGTTCGCGAATCCCGTGCGTTCGCCTTTCTGGTCTTCCCACACTTCATTGCGGATCGAGAGATAGCTTTTCTTCGAGAGCTGAAACTCGGTGTAATTGAGCACGCCGTACGCCGCGGCATTGCCGGGGATTAGCGCGCCCAACCCTCCGCCGCCGAACTCGTTCGCGGGGGCAGCGATCGACGTTCCGCCGACGTGTGCGTCGAACTGCCACATGTAATAGGCTTCGGTGTTGGTGTGGATGCTGCCGCTCTGCGTGAATTTGTGGGTCCAGGTGCTGACGATGTAGTTGAAGTTATCGTGTCCCACGAGTTCGCCGTACTGCTCGAAGGTACGGAACTTCGCATTGTTGATGTTATTCAAACAGGTGTAGATCGAATCGCAATTGTCCTTCGACACCCAGCGGAGACCTAGGAACCCCGTGGGCGTCGCACCCGGATACCAGGGGGCCATGTCGGTACCTGCGGTGATCGCGCCCTGGACCATCCATTGTTCGTTGAGACAAACGGTGATCATCAGCCCGGTTTGAGTGTAGGTGTCATACGTGAACAAGAGAGAGTGGCTGCCCATGTAGTTGTCGGGAGCAAATTGCGTCTCGATGTCCGGACACGCGATCCAGCGACCGAGGCGGACCATCATGCCGTTTGCCACGCCCGGAACATACACCTCGCCGTAGACTTCGGTCGGATCGTAACCGTTCGGCAAGTTTTCCAAGAGCAATTGTTGGCTGAACCATCCGCCGGCCGTCAGGTACCGGTAGTCGAGACCGTACAGGTTCGTAAAGCGGAATCCCCAATCCAGATGGTCGGTCTGGACCGTATCGGCTTGTCGCTCGAAGCGCAGGACGAGCTGATCCAATTCGGCGCGGTTGGGAACGATCCAGTAGGATTCCGGCTGATTGCTGTTCTTCGACGTGCTCCAGTTGTAGGAACCCGTCACCCAGCCATACATGTCGATTTTGTTCGAGGTGAGCCAGTCACCAAACCAGGTTCCCTGCAAGGATTTCATCAAGGGATAGCCGTTGTTGGGACTCACCGGGACACCAACCAACGGGTAGCCCTGAAACTCGTGCCCGGGAAAGGGAGGGGCGGGCCACGATTCCGGGAGCGCGCGGCGTTCGGCCGGCGGCGTTTCGGGTGCAGACTCGCCACTGGGATTGAACGCGTCATAATAGGCCTTGATGAAACGGGCGCAGCACGAGTCGCTATCGAGCCAGCAACCCGCGCATGTGCCGGGCTGCAGCCATTCGGGCCTCACGCTCGACTCGGCCGGTGCACAGGAAGCCGCGGCAGGCGCAGGCGACCCATCGGGAGCACCCGGCGAAGGTGCCTGCGAGGCGGGATTCGGCGGGGGAGGGACGGGCTGAAAGGCGCCCGCGGAGTCAAAGCCGCCAGCGTTGTTGTTCGCGACCTGGACCGGTGCCCCCGAGACGGGGCTCGGCGCGCTGATCACCTGCAGTTGATCGAGCTGCGTCTGGCCGGTTGCGCCGAGGGCAAGCCCCAGAATGAGGGCGTTCATCATGTCTTCGCATCCTTGCTGCGGTCTGCCGCGCACATTAAGCGGGAGCGTGGCGAGACGATCTCGTTGAGTCTGCCGGGTGACCGGTCGCGCAGTTCACCCCGTGATCCGTCCGTGGAATCAACCAATGCACGTAATTATCGTCGGGTTCAGTCGCAAAGTTTTGGCGGCGAAGTTCGAGATCGCATCCCATCCCGAACGCGGTAAACTGTTCCGGATCCTGGCCTTGCATTTCGCAATGCGACCGGGCGAACTGCACGGCAAGGGAGCCCAACGCCGGTACGCTGTTCAATGTTCGATCTGGTTGGCAGGCAATTACTTCGGCTCGGGCCGTACGCGATTTTCTGACGGGTATAGAGAATGCACTCCTCCTGACGCTGCGCTTTATGCCGACTGCGCTAGAATTGCAGGCTCGGAGCCGTGATTTGTGAACATTCTGCTGATCGACGACGAACAGAGCCTGCGAAAATCGCTGCGCCTGGCCTTGGAGACCATGGGGCACCGCATCCAGGAGGCCGGCACCGGCAGCCAGGGTCGCGATCTCGTGGCCCATCATCAGTTTGACGTCGTCTTCCTCGATCTCAGACTGGGACGCGAACAGGGCCTGGATGTCTTGCCCTCGCTCTTGCAATTGGCCCCGGGCCTGGCGGTCATTGTCATCACGGCCTACGCCACGATCGAAACAGCGGTCGAGGCCATGCGATCGGGAGCGGCTGACTATCTTCCCAAGCCGTTCACGCCGGGGCAGGTGCGGGTGGTGCTCGATCGGGTGCACCGGCTGCATCGCTTGCAGTCGCACGTCGAGGACCTCGAGGACCAGGTCCGCTCGGTCGTCCCCGAGGCTGATCTTCAAACGCGCCAACCGGCCATGCAGCAATGCCTGGAGGTTGCTTTTCGAGCGGCGGCCACGGAAGCCACGATTCTCCTGCGGGGCGAAAGCGGGACCGGCAAAGGCGTAGTGGCCCGTGCCATCCATGCGCGAAGCTCTCGAGCGGCCGCGCCCTTTGTGACGGTGCACTGCCCGAGCTTGTCGACGGAACTGTTGGAAACGGAACTCTTCGGGCACGTCCGCGGAGCGTTCACCGGCGCCGTGCAGGACGCCGTCGGCAAAGTCTCCGCCGCCGAGGGGGGCACGCTGTTCCTCGACGAAATCGGAGACCTGCCGCTGACGCTGCAACCTAAACTGCTGCGACTCTTGCAGGAAAGGCGCTATGAGCGCGTGGGTGAGCCCGTGACGCGTTCCAGCGACGTGCGGATCATCGCGGCCACCAATCACAATCTCGAGGAGGCGGTCGCCAAGGCCACATTCCGCGAGGACCTTTTCTATCGGCTCAATGTGATCGACGTCATGCTGCCGCCGCTGCGTCAGCGGCCCGAAGACATTCTGCCTTTGGCGACGCATCTGCTGCACTTCTTCGCACGCCAATCGGGTAAACAAATCTCGCAGTTCACCGAAGAAGCGCGGAACGCTTTGCTCAAACATCCCTGGCCGGGAAACGTACGCGAGCTACGCAATGCGGTCGAACGGGGCGTGATACTCTCCCGCGACCGCGAGGTCGGACTCGCAGATCTGCCCGCCCAAGTCGGCGCGACGGCCCCTCACAGCACGCTGGAAATCGGCAGCTCGGTCACCCTCGAACAGCTCGAGGCCGAGCATATTCGACGCGTGCTCGCGCAAACTCCCACGATGGAAGAAGCGGCGACGGTGCTCGGAATCGACCCAAGCACGCTCTACCGCAAACGCAAACGCTACGGTCTCTAACAGAGTCCAAAGTCCAAGGTCCCGAGTCCAAAGTCAGACTTTGGATCTTGGACTTTGGACCTTGGACTACTTAATCACCAGGATCTGCACGTTCCCCTCACGGCGAAGGACGTTGACGCCGACATCCTGGTCATGGCGGACGACCAGCAGATCGACGCTCCCTCCGGCCACTTGCAGATTGTGGATGCGGAGTTCGTCCAGAAAGTTGGGGAGCGTCGGTCGGGTGAGGCTGAGTTGGGCTTCGGGGCCGTTGATTTCCAGGCCGAGGGCCGCTTGCAGCAGCAGGAAGACCGACGCCGCCGACCAGGCTTGGGGCGAGCACGCCACGGGATAAAGCACCGGCCCGGCCCCGGGATCTTTCACGAACCCGCAAAATAGCTCGGGCATTCGCTGCAGTTCGAAGTAGAGGCCGCTCTGAAAGAGCCCCGTCAGGATCCGCAGGGCCCGCTCCTGGTGCCCATAGCGCGAGAGTCCGTAGGCGATGAGCGCGTTATCGTGCGGCCAGATCGACCCGTTGTGATAGCTCATCGGGTTATAGCGCGCCTCGGTCGAGGCGACGGTGCGGACTCCCCAACCCGAGAATGACTCCGACGAGAGCAGTGTGCGGGCCAAGAGATCCGCGCGCGCCGCCTCCGCAATGCCGGTGAACAAACACTGGCCTGCATTCGACGTGCGAACCTTGCAGGGCCGCTTTTTCCCGTCGAGCGCGATCGCGTACGTTCCGAGGTCATCACACCAAAAGGCGCCGTCAAACCGCCGACGCATCGCTTCCGCCCGTCCGGCCAGCTTCGCCGCCTGTTGCGGGTGTCCGAGAGACGCCGCAAGCGTCGCGCCCGCGCGCCATGCCGCATAAACATAGCCCTGCACTTCGCACAGCGCGATGGGTCCCTCGGCGAGGGTGCCGTCCGCGTGAAAGACCGCGTCATCCGAGTCTTTCCACCCTTGATGCACCAGGCCGTCGGGCGATTGCCGGTGGTATTCGATGAACCCATCGCCGTCCGGATCGCCGTACTTGTCGATCCATCCCAGCGCCGCTTCGATGTGCGGCCAAAGCGATTCGATGAACGCCCGGTCGGCGGTCCGCTCGTAATACGCCCCCGCCAAGAGCACGAAGAGCGGCGTGGAGTCGACGCTGCCGTAGTACTTGCCGAAGGGCATCTCCTTGACCGCGGCCATTTCGCCGCGACGGGTTTCGTGCAGGATTTTTCCCGGCTCAGCGTCCTGCACGGGGATAACCTCGGTGGCCTGCGTCGAGGCCAGATACGCGAGCACGCCCTTCGACAGCCCCGGTCGCATCCACAGGCACTCGAAGGCCGTGATGATTCCGTCGCGTCCAAATGGAGTGTTGAACCAGGGAATGCCGGCGTACGGATAGGGGCCGCTCGGCAGCTCGGTCGTCAGCATGTGCAGGTCAGCCACGGCCCGATTGACCCAGGCGTTGACCTGGCTGTT
>DASZIA010000133.1:0-18319 GCA_035949535.1 Planctomycetaceae bacterium
CGCAAACGACCAGATCGAAGTCGAGTTCGCCACCGAGGCGCACCGCGTCGATGAACTCGAATACAAAAAGAGCGTCGCGGCCAACAGGCAGGCCCCGGGGACGATCTCCGAGATCGAATTGGAACGACTCAAACTTAACGCGGTGAAAAGCGGTCTGCAGATCAAAAAGGCCACGCACGACATCGCGGTCAACGACATGAAGGCCAAAGAATCCAAGGCCGAGCTCGACACCTTCCACATCCTGGCACCATTCGACGGATTCGTCAGCAAGGTGCTCAAGTACCGGGGCGACGCCGTCAGGCAGGGCGACACGATTTTGGAAATGGTCAATACGGACATGGTTCACGTCGAGGGCATGGTGGCCGATCGGGACATCTGGCGTGTGAAGCGCGGCTCTCCCGTGACGGTTCAACTCGACATCCAGGATGTGGATCTCGAGATCGAGAAGCAGGTTTTCCGCGGGAAGATCGGCTTCGTCGACCAGGTCGCCAACATGGGCAGGACTCGCGTCTGGGCCGAAGTGCCCAATCCCGGAAACGTGCTGCGACCGGGATTCAACGCGATCATGACCATCTTGCCTGACGACGGGAATGCGGGGACCGCGACGAAGCCCCCGGCGCGGCTCGACTCGAAAATCGTGGGTCGGCGGGATCGCCAAGCGCCATGAGCATCACCGTCGGGGCGCAGATGCTTCCGTCGACGCGGCGGCCCATCCCGCTGCGCCGCCGCCCCGACCTGGATGTCCGCCGAATCGAATACCAGGGCATCGGGTCGTACGTCATCAAGGATCCGGTCGGCCTCAAATATCACCGACTGCACGCCGAACAATTCGGCGTGCTGGGCCTGCTGGATGGGTCGCGGAACCTCGACGAGATCCGCAATGAGCTGATCCGCCTGTTTCCGACCCTGACCGTCACGCTCAATGACGTTCAGCAACTCATCACCGACTTGCACGACAAAGGCCTGTTGCAGAGTCTGCGGTTTGGCCAAGGGGCGGCGCTGCTCAAGCACCGTCGTGCCAAGCGTGGTGAGAAGATCTGGGCCTTCTTCCGGAACCTGCTCTATATCCGCCTGCCGGGGTGGGACCCCGAGCGGATGTTGAAGTGGCTGCACCCGCGGCTGTGGTGGATTTATTCGCCGTGGGCTGTCGCATTCTGCGTCACCCTAGTCGCGTCATCACTGCTTTTGGTCGGCACCGAATTCAGCGAGTTCCGCCGCCGCTTGCCTGAATTTCAGCAGTTCTTCACCGTCCGCAACATGATCTACCTCTGGGCCACCGTGGGTGTCACGAAGATCTTGCACGAGTTCGGACACGGGCTGACCTGCAAGCACTTCGGCGGCGAGTGCCACCAGATGGGAATCATGTTGCTGGTGTTCAGTCCGACCTTGTATTGCGACGTCTCCGATGCCTGGATGATGCGAAACAAATGGCATCGCATCTATATCGGCCTGGCCGGGATGTACGTCGAAACAGTGCTTTCCGCCGTCGCCATTTTCATCTGGTGGAACACGAATCCGGGCCTGTTGCACTACCTCTGTCTGAACGTCTTCTTCGTTTCGACGGTCTCTACGGTGATCTTTAATGCCAACCCGCTGATGCGTTACGACGGTTACTTCATGCTCGCCGATTATCTCGAGGTGCCCAACCTGCGCCCCAAAGCCGACAAGATGCTGACCGAGAAGTTTTCCTGGTACTGCCTGGGGATCGAGCAGCGGCCCGACCCATTCATGCCGGAAACGGGGCGAGTCTGGTTCGTGACTTTCGCCATCGCGGCCGCCATCTACCGCTGGGTGATCGTGTTTGGAATTACGCTGTTTTTGTACCGCGTGCTGAAGCCATACGGATTGCAGAGTATCGGAATCGTGCTGGCAGTGGCTTCGCTCGCAGCGGTCGTCGGCAACCTGGTTTATTCGCTGTACAAAATCGTAAGCGCTCCCCGGAGTGACCCCATGGACATGCGCAAGGTGACGATCACGGGGACCGTGGTCGCGATCGTGTTGGCGGCGGCGCTGTTCGTGCCGTTGCCACTGCACGAAGAGATGGCCTTCATGGTCGAGCCGCTGGATGTGGCGCACGTCTACGCCACGGCGCCCGGCCGTGTGAGCGAAGTCCACGTGGCTCCGGGCGCTCGCGTTTCCAAGGGCGACCTGCTGGTCAAGTTGATCAATCGCGAGACCGAACAAAAGCGTCGCGAACTCGAGATGAAGCGAGACGTGCAGCAGAAGGAGCTGGAATTGGACCGGGTGCTCAACGACCAAGCGCAAGAGAAAGTCGCGCGCACGATTCTGGACGGGATCGAAAAACAGTTAGCCGACTTCGACCGCCAATTGGTCCAGCTCGAGCTGCGCGCGCCCTGCGACGGATATGTGATCGCCGCTCCGCGCGTCCCCGAACCGACGCTTGCCGATCAGAGCCGGCAGCTCAGCCGCTGGTACGGCCATCCGCTCGATCCCGAGAACCTCGGCTGCCAATTGACGGAGCGCACGCACGTTTGCTCAATCGCACCGAAGAAGGAAGGCAACAACGCGGTGCTCTACGTCGATCAGGCGGACCGAAATGACATTCGCCTGGGACAAACGGTCCAAATCCAGCTCGAGCACGTCGCCGATCGGACCTACAGCGGACAGATCGAGCGCATTTCCGATCGTGAGGCCGAGATCGCTCCGGAGGTGCTTTCAAGCAAGGCGGGAGGCGATCTCGCGACAACCGCCGATTCGCACGGCCATGAGCGGCTGACAAACAGCGCCTACCAGGCAACGGTCCGCCTCGACGAAGACGCCGATTTGCTGCGGACCGGAATGCGCGGCCGCGCCCGGTTCACCGTTGAGCGCCGGTCAGCTGTTGGCTGGCTCTGGCGCTACTTCCGCCGCACGTTTCATTTCCGGCTGTAGCTTTGTTGGACTGCGGCCTCAGTCTCCTGTGGGAATGATCCCCGCATTCTCAACCATGAGCATCACGGTTTTTTCTGGCGCGCGCGTGCGGTGCAGGACGCCTTTGGGAACGACGAACCCCTGCCGCGGGGCTAGTTCGATCGTTCGATCTTCGAGGTCGATCAGCAGCTTCCCATCGACCACGTAGAAGAATTCGTCGTCATCGTCGTGCTTATGCCAGTGGTATTCTCCCTGGATGACGCCCAACCGCACCACTGACTCGTTCACCCGGCAGAGAGTCTGGTTATACCAGGGATGCTTGTTCGCCTCCACGAGCGCTTGCACGTCGATGAGTTCGCGCTGCTGGTGCAGAATGTCCAAATGTGTGTCGTAGGGGTACGCTTTAGTTTCGGTCATCGGATTCGCCCCGTTTCGTTAGTAATTCGACAAGCCGCCGATGGTAGTTCTGCTCTCCCAAGCCTTTGTTTTCTGCCACAAATATAGCCGAACCGGGCACGCGAAGAAAAACTGGACGAGGTTCCCGTCCAGGCCCAGCCGGTAGGCGCGCGACGTCCGGACCGTCTAGAATGCGCCGGCCGCAAGACAAGCGAGGGCCTTCGTATGCGAGACTTCGATCTTCACCCGAACCGTCGCAATTTTCTCAAGGGTGCGGCCTTCGGCGCGGCGCTGTTCAGCGTTCGCGGCCTGCTCGCGGAGGAGTTGGTCCGCACTCCGCGGCAAACGGAGGGCCCGTTTTATCCGGATCACCTTCCGCTCGATACCGACAACGACCTGATCATCGTCAACGACAACGTCACTCCGGCCGTCGGCGAAATCACGCATTTGAGCGGGCGGCTGTTGCATCCGGATGGCAGCCCGATCAAGCACGCCCTCGTCGAGATCTGGCAGTGCGATCACAACGGGGTCTATCTTCATTCGCACTCGTCTGGCGGCGAACACCGTGACTCGAACTTTCAGGGATTCGGCCGATTTTTGACCGGGTCGACGGGCGAATATTATTTCCGCACGATCAAGCCCGTGAAATATCCAGGGCGCACGCCGCACATCCACTTCGCGATCAAAAGCAAGGGTCGCGAGCGTTGGACCACCCAGTGCTACGTCAAAGGTGAACGTGCCAACGAGCGCGATTTCGTGTACCGCGGCATCCGCGACCCCAAAGCGCGGGATGCGGTGACAGTCGACTTCACGCCCCTTTCCAACTCGAAGATCGGAGAGCTCGCCGCCCATTTCGACCTCGTGCTGGGTTTTACGCCCCAAGTTTGAACTTGGACGTCTGGACGGCTTGCCGGCCAGCGTGGCTCGGCGATCTTTGCGATTTTCCGGAAGGACCCGGATTCTTGGCCGATACGTGGCGCGACGCTGCTCTCGATCTGAACGCGGCGGCGGCCTATTATGAGACGGTGCTCGCGGCCAACCCCGAACAGTGGGACGTGCTGTACCTGTATGGAACGGCCCTCCTGCAGCTTGGCCGCTTCCACGAGGCCATCGACGTTTGCTCGCGGGCCGCGAAGCTTCATCCGGAGGTCCCCGATGTCTACAACAACCTGGCGGTCGCGTATCAGAGGATCGGCGATTTCGATGCGGCCGCTCGCGCCTATCGGACCGCGATCGAACTGAATCCGGACTTTGATCTGGCGCACTCCAATCTTGCGCGGCTGCACGAGTCGGCGGGACGATTTGCGGACGCGGAAACCTCGCTGCAGCGCGCAATTCAGCTCAAACCCGCCGAACCGGCCTACTGGCTGCAATTGGCCGGCGTGCTCAGCCGTCAGGGCAAACAGCCGGAAGCCGAAAGCGTTTTGCAGGAAGGCATCGGACATCAGCCGCAGAATCTAGACCTGAAGATGAACCTGGCCGCCGCGCTGGTCCAACAAGAGCGGCTCGATGAGGCGGGCGACGTCTATCGCGCGGTCATCGACGCACGACCGGATTTTGCCGAAGCGCACAGCAGCCTGGCATTCGTGTTGGAACGGCAAGGGCGATTGAGCGAAGCGTTGGTCGCGGCTGAGCGAGCCGTCGAATTGCGGCTCGACTACTCGGAAGGCTTCAACAACTTAGGGATCGTTCTGCGATCGCTCCACCGTTTGGACGAGGCGTGCGTCGCGTTCCGCAGGGCGATCGAATTGAACCCGGAGTTCGTGCTCGCCGAATTCAACTTGGGAACGACGCTGCTTTTGGCCGGCCGCTATCCCGAGGGCTGGCCCGGGTACCGTCAGCACGCTCGGGTTGCCGGGACTGCCGCTCCAGGATCGCCGTCGACGGAATGGGACGCTCGGCCGATTGCCGGTCAGCGGCTGCTTGTGTATGCAGACCAAGGCCTGGGGGACACCATTCAATTTGCTCGCTTTTTGCCGCTCTGCAAACAAAGGTCGGAGGCGCGACTGATCTTCCGTTGTCAGCCTTCCCTGCAGAGGCTGTTGGCCGAGTGTTCCGCTGCCGACGCGATTTGCACGACCGAAGATGACCTTCTCGCGTTTGACCGGCACGTTCCGCTGGCGTCGCTGCCGGGGATTTTCGGGATGACGGTCGAGCAAGTCGGCCTCAGCATGCCCTATCTCAAGACGGTCACTCCGCTGCCGCCGCGCATCGGCGAGCTACTGGGCAAAAAAACCGGAGATCGACGGATCGGCCTGGTCTGGCAGGGGAATCCGCGGCAGACGCGGGATGTTGTGCGCTCGTGCCCGCTCGAGAAAACTCTTCCGCTGCTCGAACTCCCGGGAATGCGATTCTTCAGTTTGCAGTGCGATTCGACTGGACGCTCGCAGCTCGCGGCTTCGCCGGCCGCTGACTGCATGGTTGATGTTGGCGGACTCTTGGAAGACTTCGCCGACACGGCTGCTGTGCTGCAGCGCCTCGACCTGCTGATCACGGTTGATACGGCCATCGCCCATCTGGCCGGTGCGTTGGGACGGCCCGTCTGGACGATGCTCTGTCACACTCCCGATTGGCGCTGGCACCTCGACCGGTCGGATTCGCCTTGGTATCCGACGATGCGACTCTTCCGCCAACCGACGTGGGGCGATTGGGATTCGGTCATCAAGCGTATTCGGGCCGAGCTTCAAGCCGGCTGACTGACCGATGGGTGGCTGTCGCGGCGAGCCTGTGGTTTAATTTTGTCGGGCCGTTCCTGCTCCTGCTCCTGCTCCTGCGAAAAAAGCCTCAAGCCAGGGAGACCGCCATGTCCGCGCCGACCATGGAAAAACCTCGCAGCGTCAAAGCACCGGTCGTGAAGGATCAGCCGCTGTTTATCGACGGCCGGTTTGTCGACAGCAGCGATCAGAAGACGTTTGCCACGATCAATCCGGCCACCGGCGAGACGATCTGCCAGGTTGCCGAAGCGAGTGGTCAGGACGTCGATCGCGCGGTGAAGGCGGCCCGGCGGGCGCTCGAGTCGAGCCCTTGGAAAACGATGGACGCGGCCGACCGCGGCAAGCTGATGTTCCGGCTGGCCGACCTGGTCGAGCAAAACGCCGAAGACCTGGCCGTGCTCGAATCGTTCAACAGTGGCAAGACCGTCAACGATGCTCGGGGTGACGTGCAGGGCGTGCTCAACACGCTGCGTTACTACGCTGGTTGGGCCGACAAAATCGAGGGTCGCACGATTCCCGTCCGCGGAAACTTCCTGTCGTACACGTTACGGCAGCCGGTCGGGGTCGTGGGGCAAATCATTCCCTGGAACTTCCCCCTGTTGATGCTCGCCTGGAAATGGGGCCCAGCCCTGGCTTGTGGTAACTGCATCGTGATGAAGCTGGCCGAACAAACGCCCCTGACCGGCATGCGGATGGCCGAGCTGGCGCTCGAAGCCGGCTTTCCCGACGGCGTGATCAACGTGCTCAATGGCATGGGCGAGACGACCGGGCAGGCAATGGTTGTACACCCGGGAATCGACAAAATTGCCTTCACCGGGCATGTCGATACGGCCAAGATCATCACCAAAGCCGCGGCCGACACGCTCAAGCGATGTACGTTCGAGTTGGGCGGCAAGAGCCCGAACGTGATCTTTGCCGACGCCGATCTTCCCGCGGCCGTCGCTGGAGCGTTTCATGCGATTTATTTCCATGGCGGCCAGTGTTGCACGGCCGGCAGCCGGCTGTTTGTCGAGGACAAGATCCACGGCGAGTTTGTTGAGCGGCTCACGGCTGCGACAAAGAATCGCAAGATCGGCGATCCGCTGGACACCGCCACCGAACAGGGTCCGCAGGTGTCGAAGGAACAGATGGACAAGATCTTAGGCTACGTCGATCTGGGCCAGAAGCAGGGTGCCAAGCTGGTTGCCGGCGGCAAGCGCGTCGGCGGCCGCGGCTTTTACGTCGAGCCGACGATCTTTGACAACGTTCGCGACGATATGGCGATCGCCCGCGAGGAAATCTTCGGACCGGTCGTCAGCGTACTGCCCTTCAAAGGTGTTGACGAACTCCTGAAGCGCGCCAACGACACAAACTACGGCCTGGCCGCGGCGGTCTGGACGAAAGACATCGACAAGGCCCATCTCTACGCCCGTGAAGTGAAAGCGGGAACCGTCTGGGTGAACTGCTACCACGTGGTCGACTCGACGACGCCGTTTGGCGGATTCAAACAGTCCGGCCAGGGTCGCGAAAACGGCGAAGCGGCGATCGAGCACTACACGGAGTTGAAGACCGTCACGGTCAAACTCGGCTAGCAGCGCCGGTTCCCGCGCAACAAAGCCGCCGGACGGCTGTCCGGCGGCTTGCTGCTTCCGCGAGTCGCGAAAAATACCGCATGGCCATCGTCGAAGACTTCGCTTGCACGCTGTGCAGTTGTGTGTGCGACGACCTGCGGCTCACGGTCGAGGGGGATCGAATCGTTCGCTCCGAACGGGCCTGCGTTCTGGCGGAACCCTGGCTGTTGAGCCAGGATTCTCGGCAGCCTCCCGTCGCGCGGATCGACGGCACTTCGGTGGCGCTCGAAACAGCAATTGTGCAGGCCGCCGACTTGCTGGCTCGGGCGCGTTATCCGCTGATATTCGGAATGTCGCAAAGCAGCACCGAAGGACAACGCGCCGCCGTGAAGCTGGCGGAATCGATCGGTGCGACGATCGACACGACCGCTTCGCACGGACACGGTCCGTCGATTCTGGCCGTTCAACAGGTTGGCGAATCGACCTGCTCGCTGGGCGAGGTCAAGAATCGCTGCGACCTCGTAATCTTCTGGGGCTGCAATCCGGTCCTAACTCACCCGCGACATTTGGAAAGATATTCCGACGACTGCGCGGGGCTGTTCGTGCCGGGGGGACGGCGGGACCGCAAACTGATCGTAGTCGACGTGGTGGCGACGGCCACCAGCGAGAAGGCTGACAGATTGATCCGGGTCGAACCGGGCGGCGATTGCGAGTTGCTGTGGGCTCTGCGGGGCCTGATTCGCGGTCAGCAACTAGATGGGAAGATTTACGGCGGCGTACCCCGCGCTGATGTTGAAGAATTGTGCGCGCGGCTGCGCGGCTGCCGCAGCGGCGTTGTCTTTTTCGGCTTCGGCCTCGCCCGGCAGCGTGGGGCGAATCTCGTCGTCCAAGCGCTGCTGCAGTTGGTAACCGACCTCAACGACGTAACGCGATTCTACGCCCGGCGACTGCGCGGCTCGGGCGACGTGACCGGCGCCGACAGCGTACTCGCCTGGCAGACCGGTTATCCCTTCAGCGTCAACCTGTCGCGCGGCTTTCCTCGCTACAACCCTGGCGAGTTCTCCGCCAACGACATGCTCGAGCGCGGCGAGCCGGACGTTTGCGTCTTCGTCGGCAGCCGGGGCGCCTCTCGGTTCACCCCCTCCGCGATGGCCCACCTCGCGCAGATTCCAACAATCGTACTCGATCCGCCGCAGTCCGAGCCGCCGTTTACGCCGACGGTCCAATTCACGACATCGGTTTACGGCATTCACCAGCCAGGAACGGCCTACCGGATGGATGAAATTCCGATCCCGCTCCGGGCCGTTTTGCCCGCCCGCTATCCGACGGACGAGCACGTTCTTGGCGACATCGAACGAGTGCTGAGGCAGCGCGTATAAGCCGGATGGTGGGCTGACGCTCGATTCGTCGAACTGGTCCCACCCCTACAAGAGGTCGCTCTATCGCCGCAGGTCGAGACACTTAAGGGTGCGGTCATCACGCACGTAAAGCCGGCCGGTGGCGAGTGCCGGCAGGGCGAAGGTCTTCGTGTTGAAGATCGGAGCCGAAGCGAGCTCCGTGTACTGCGATGCTGAGGCTTTCAGCAGCACGAATGTCCCGTCCGTTTTTTGTGCCAGCAATTTGCCGTCGGCAAACAGCAAAGTCGCGTAGCCAAAGTCCTCTTTTTCCCAGAGGACTTTTTGCTTGTAGGGGTCGATGCAGCGGAGACTGGCTCGGCCCTGATCGTCGCGGCCGTGGATGCCGTAGAGCACGCCGCCGTCGGCGATGCAGGTCGCGTACTGGCTCGAAATCAGGTCGTTCGATTCCCACAACTTGTCCAGCGACGCGTTGCCGATTTTTGCGAAGACGGCGCCAACTCCATAACTGGCTGTCATAAACAGCCGATCGCCGAGGATTGTCGGATTGGCTCCGTTGACGGTGGGACCGCGCATTCCGAAGGGCGTTTCAAATCGAATCGCGCCGTTGTCCGGGTTGAGCGAGACCGTGGTGAGCCGCGTCTCAACGATGACGTGGCGGATTCCGTTCACCGTGACCGCGACGGGCGACGAATAGCTGGCATTTTCGTTCGTCTGCTTCCAGAGCGGCTTGCCGGACTCGAGCGAGAAGGCCACGATCCCGGCACCCCCCTTCGCCCCGCCGACGTTCACGATCACCTTGTCTCCTTCGACAATCGGCGAGCTGCCCGCGCCAAAATAGCCCTCGCCGGCCTTAAACTCGGCATGCGTATCGTTGGCCCAGATTTTCGCTCCATCGGCCAAGCGCAGGCAGGCGAGGTGGCCCTGCACTCCGAAGACGATCACGCGATCGCCGTGAATGACTGGCACACAGCGCGGCCCATCGTCTGGCGAAATGCCGGAGACGTACGAGGTCGGAATCGCAAATTTCCAGTTCGACTTGCCCGTCTTCACGTCGAACGCTTCGGCTGCTTCCTCGTTCTCGACGCGATGAAACAAAACGCCGCGCTCGCCCACGATCGCCACGCCCGCGTAACCGCGCCCGACTGGACGCTCCCAAACAACTTTGGGTCCGCCCGCCGGCCAGGAATCGGCCAACGACTCGCCCTCGGCGCGTCCGTCGCGATGCGGACCGAGGATTTGGGGCCAGTCGCCCCCGTCGGCACGCAGTGCGTAAAGGGGCAGAGCTGCCGCAAGGCCGACAAGCACCTTCCAAATCCGCCGCGGAGAAGTTCGTCGCGAACGAGCCGCCATCTGTAGTCCTTCCGTCAATCGCTTTGAGAACTGTCGTTCTGCGGATTTTGCCACGAAAAGAGCGCGGCGGCGATAGCGCACAGGCCGACGCCGCAGACGTTGATCACGATCGAAGCCCGATGATAGCCCGCAAACTCAGCCGAACGAGCGCGCCCCACCGGCGTGATCATCCCCACGATCGGCAAATAGATCGCTGCAAAATCGGCGACCATCAACGCGAGGACCACGCCCAGCAGCCAGGCTCCGACGACAACCCGCCTCCGTTCCCCTTTTTTGCGACCAATCATTCCGAATATCGAGGCGGCCAGCGCGGTCGAAACGACCACAAATCCCAAGGCGTAATAAGCCGGAAACCTCAGCAGCGCCAAAGTGTCCTTGGTGGCGGAATCAAAGCCGGGATGCCGCACTTCCCGCACGGCCGTGATCACAAACAACACCGCCGCGCCGACCCACGCTGCCGAAGCCAGACGTGCGACCGCCAAACCAATACGCATCGACTCCTTGCCTTTCGGTCTCCGCTGCACCCGCCGTATTTTTCTGCGCCAATGATAGAGGGGTGACTCAATCCCACCCACTCATCTCGACCGTGACGCTAAGGGGCTTTCCCTCACGGAGCAGTTTCGCGGCGACCTTTTGCCCGGGCTTGAGAGCGAAAGTCACTGCGCGAAGTGTGGGGAAGTCGGGAATGGGCTTGCCGGCGAATTCTATCAGCACATCCCTGGCTTTGAAGCCCGCGCGGACCGCCGGAGAGTTGGGAGCCACGCTGCCGATTTGTGGCTGGTTCGTTTTTTCCATTGGACTAAACACCACACCGAGAAACGCTTCGGGCACGCGATCAACGGCCATGCGAGGTCGAGCCGTTCTTAGTTCCTCGAGTGCTTTGTCGGAGACCTTTCCCCAGCCTCGGACGTACAAGCCATCGAGAGGAAGCGTCGCGACAAGGCGCAAGTCGGCATCGCCGCCTTTCCATTTATCGCCGAGGATGATCACGCTGACTTCTGGACCGGCTGGCTTGTGGTTGGGCTCAGTGGCGGGTTTGGCCGGCTTGAATCGGAATTGCGCACCCAACTTGCCCAGCGCCAGGATCGCTTCCTGATCGGCTGCGGCGAATTGATCCAGCGACCGTTGCAACTGCTCGACGTCGTCGTCAGTAAGTTTGAGATACTGCGTATTGGTCCCCTCGGATTCGACAGAGCTGTAGCTGTAAACGACGCGCACCATGCGTTCAGGGAGCTCCAGTTTGGCCGCGACGACGGCGGCCTTCTGTTTGGCGGCGATCGCCACGATCTTTGTGACAAACTCGCGAACACTACCCACGCGCTCCTGCCCGACCAGCCAAAAATCGTAGCCTTCCGCGAGCTGCCCAATGCCCAATCGCTCCGAATTTTGACCGGGGTCGAGGATCAGTGCCCCGCGATCGTCCCACAGGTCGTAGGCGGATTTGAGTTCTGGCGTCACGTCCGTGAGCTGCATGCCGAGCACAGCGTACTTTTTGAGGTCTATGGGCAACGACATCGCGTGCAGGCGAATTTTCAGGTCGTCCCGATCGCTGAAGAGGACGAGCGGCACTCGAGACTTCTGCTTGATATCGAGGGCGCGGAACGTCAGCGTCATTTGCCCATCGCTAAGCCCGCGCAGCACAAACTTGCCCGTTTCGTCGGTCAGGGTCGCTTTTTGGCGACATCCGTTGGACCCGGACGCTTTGACCATTGCATGAAGGACAGGCTTTCCTCCGACGCCGAGCACTGTGCCTGATACCTTACGACCCCGCTCTTGAGGACAATCTGCAGAGTCTCGCGTTCTTTCGGTGTGAGCGCATAAACATCTTCGATCTTGGAGCCGAGGTAAGAGGCATGGAAGAAAGAGGCGACCAGTTTCGCTTCTCTTCCAGGCGCGAAGTTGTCCGGGAGCAAAAAACAATTGAATAGCTCGAACGAGCCATCCGAATCGCTCGCAGTTCTCTCGACTCCGCCGGAACTGCGGGGGGAGACCAGGTCGGTCGCGATTTCCACTCCGCAGATCGGCTTGCCTTCCTCGTCAACAACCTTGCCAGCAAAATAGAGAGCGGGCTTCAGAGGCAGATCGGCCTTGGCGATAGCGCCGGGCGTGACTTCGACGCTCCGGTCGTCGCCGCCGGACATCAAGGTCCCCACTAACCTTTGGTAGCCGGGCTTCATCGCGTCAAGAGAAACCGTAGTCGACTCCTTGAGTCCGGGAATCTCCAGCCGGTAATCGCCCTTGGCATCGGTTTTGGTGGACAAGAGCATATGATTTGTTTTGGCGTCGACGAATCGCATGTCGGTCTCTGGGATCGCAACGCGGACGCGAACATCCGCCAGTGGCTTCCCTTTCTCGTTTGTCACGCGGCCACTGATAATTGCGGCGGGGAGTCCGGCTGGGTGTCGCTCCTGACCATTCTTGCGGGATTGATTCGGTCCTTCGGCGAACGACGCGAGAAGCGGCGGGGCGAGAAGCCCCAGGAATAGTCCGGCTCGTGACGCGGCGATCAGCTTCCTGCACCTTTGGGTTGACATACCAGTTCTCCCTCCGGGTCGCGTGTTGGTGACCGGTTGGAAATTCCCCCTCGGGCGGTCTATTAGGAAAGGCGAAAGACGCCTTTAGTCTGCGGACCGGATCAAAGCTGTCAAGAGTGCGTTCAGCAGTGAACCTCTCGAGGTCGGCGGCGGTCAGCAAGTGCGGACGGCGGCCCGGCTCACGCCGAGACGCATTGCAACGATTAGCTTCCGAAAGCAAGAATGACCCCAATGCCCGCAGATAACCGGCTTCGTTCCGAACGATTTCCTCGGTCCTCGCAATACAACCCCGATTGGGTGCTGGCAAATGCCAGCGGCGGTGCCAACTCGCTCTGGCTGGCGGAGTGGCTGACTTCTGCGCTCGACTTGAAGCCCGGCATGCGGGTGTTGGACCTCGGCTGCGGGCGGGCTTCGTCGTCGATCTTTCTGCGGCGTGAGTTCGGCGTGCAAGTCTGGGCGACCGATTTGTGGTTTAGTGCGGCGGAGAACATTCAACGGATTCGCGATGCCCGTGTCGAGGACGGCGTATTTCCGCTGCACGCCAACGCCCATTCGCTCCCTTTCGCCCCGGAGTTCTTCGATGCGATCGTCTGCATCGACTGCTATCCCTATTTCGGAACCGACGACCTCTACCTGAACTACCTCGCCCAGTTCGTGAAGCCGGCTGGTCCGATCGGAATTGCCGGAGTGGGGCTCAGGCAGGAATTGGAAGGCCGCGTTCCCGACCATCTTCGCCCGATGTGGGGCCAGGATTTCTGGGCCATCCATTCGGCCGCCTGGTGGCGGCGGCACTGGGAACGAACCGGCATTCTGGCTGTCGAGGTGGCGGACGACATGCCGGACGGCTGGCAACGCTGGCTCGAATGGCAACGTGCAGTGGCTCCGGATAATTCCGTGGAGATCAAGGCGGTCGAAGACGACGCCGGCCGGTATCTGGGCTACGTTCGCGTCGTCGGCCGTCGTTGCGCCGGCGTGAAGCTCGAAGAATATTGCTGGCCCGACACCCTGCGATCCATTCCGCCGCAGTACACGAAAAAGCCGCTGCTTCGCGGTCACACGTCAGATTCGGACACTTGAAGACTGGCCGTTGCCGACGTTGGTGGCGAGAACGGCATGCTTCCGACAGCTGAAGCAAGCGCTCGTCTCAACCGCTTCTTATCGCGCCGATCGCGGAATGGTCGCGGATGACATGCACGCGGCCACGTCTCGCGCGTCCGCGCGAAGCAGTTGCACGGCGGCCGTCAGGCCCGCCCAGTGCACAAACTCGTCGAGAGTCGGCGGAGATCGATCGAGCGTGCCGGGGTCGAGATCGACGCAGCCGATCGCGTTGCCCTTCGGGGTCGCCAAAGCCGGCGATGCCAGCTTGTTGTTCACCACGTTGGCATCCATGAACCGGCCGGCAATCTCGAAGCAACGGCCAAGGGAACAGTTCCGCAGAACCGACAGCACGAATCGCACTGGCTGCGATTCAATTTGAATCAAGAGCTGGTTGGAGGGAGCCGGGTCTGTGTGAAGCAGGCGAATCCCGTCGACTGACATGCCGCTCGACAGCGAGACGAAGGGATTGGTGATCGGGCAAAGCTCCTCATCGAGAGGCACCACGATCACATTCGTGATGAGCGAATAGCGTCGGAAGCGGCGTCGTTCCTGTCCTCCTTGCTGGTGGAACGTCTCTTCCTTCGCAAACTGTCGCAGTTCGACAGGCGGCTCCGAGAGTGCCCGACGGTCGATCGATCCGATTAGATCTTGTAGGGGTAAATCTTGAAGGGGTGATGGCACGGCTAGTTCAAACACTGTTTCTCGGGTGTGTTGGCTGTATCCGCGACTTAAAATCAAATCTAGCCCGTAGAGCGACCGAAACAAGCCGTGTTTTGCCGAAGCGGAGTCGAAGGACGTTGCGTTTCGGCAGCATGGAGGAACCGAAGGGTTCGTGGCGCAGGCTGTAACATTCACCGGGCGATTGCGCTCTGAGCGTGTCGAAGCAACCAATCCGCAGACGGGAGAGGAACTGTGCGATGACCACGCTCACGTTGCCCAAAGCCCCGTTCGTCGACGTGGATATCAGCAGCCCCGCACACAAGGCCAATCCGCATCCGCTTTACGCCAGGCTGCGGGCCGAGGCTCCGGTCTGCGAAGTCCCCATGTCGGGAGGACAAAGGGCCTGGTTGGTCACGCGATACGATGACGTGGTCTCGGTGCTGAAGGACGAGCGCTTCGCCAAAGACCGCTTCCGGGCCTTGTCGCCCGCCGAACTCAAGAAGCAACCCTGGATGCCGGCCGTCTTCAAGCCGTGAAGGCCGGATCTGGGTGCGAACTTTACAGCCGCCACAGATTACAACAGCCACTTCCCCCGATTACACTGCTAGGGATCTGAATCCGCGGTCCCAGAAAACTCGGGAGGTTCCCATTTTTAAGACAGCCGCTTGCCTGGTGTTCGTGTTTGCGTTTCTCGATTCCTTCGCGCTTGCGGAAAACTGGGCCCATTGGCGCGGGCCAACGGGGAATGGGACGGCTGCCAAGGCGTCGCCTCCGATCGAGTGGAGCGATACGAAGAACGTCAAATGGAAGGTCGATGTTCCCGGCCGGGGTCTTTCCTCCCCGGTCGTCTGGGACCACCGCATATTCTTGACGACGGCCGTCCCCGTCGCCGGCCAACCGGCGAGCGGACTGCCGACGCTCGAGTTCAAAGTACTCTGTTATGACCGTACCGACGGCAAACTGCTTTGGGAAAAGACGGCCGTTGTCGCCAAACCGCACCAAAAGTCGCACGAAACGAACGGGTTTGCCTCCGCCTCTCCGTGTACCGACGGCGAGAACGTCTACGCGCACTTTGGCTCGCGCGGCCTTTATTGTTATTCGATGAACGGCGACCTCGTCTGGAAACGGGACGATTTCCCAAAGATGGAGACGCTGTTCGGTTTCGGCGAAGGGAGTTCACCGACGATCGCGGGTGACATGATCCTCCTCCCCTGGGACCACAAGGGTCCGTCAGCCCTGTACGCGCTCGACAAGCGATCGGGTCAGACGATCTGGAAGGCCCCCCGTCAGGAGCCGACGGAGTGGTCAACGCCACTGGTCGTCGAACATGCCGGACAGAAGCAGGTGATCCTGAACGGGCAGAAGTCGGTGCGCAGCTACGACCTCAAGTCCGGGAAAGAATTGTGGCATTGCGGAGGCCAGACTCTGCGCCCGATCGCCTCTCCGGTCGCCGCCCACGATCTGGTGATCGTCGGCAGCGGATTCCAAGGCGCCTATGTGGGGGCATTCCGCTTGGACGGTCAGGGGGACATCAAAGGGACGAACCAGGTTGTCTGGGAAATCAACCACGATGCCCCGGACGTCGCTTCGCCGCTCCTTTCGACATCCGGACGGCTCTATTTTCACAAAGGGAAAACGGGGCTGCTCTCGTGTGTCGACGCGGCCACCGGCAAGTCGCATTATTTTGCCCGCCGGATCGGGCTCGATAACCCCTACGCGTCGCCGATTGAAGCTGGCGGCAACATTTATCTGACAGCGCGGTCCGGGACGACGGTGGTCATTGCCGACGCAGACGACTTGAAAGTGCTCGCCACCAACCATCTGGATGAAACGATCGGGGCCACGCCGGCCCCGGTCGACAATGAACTCTTCATTCGCGGCGACAAGCACCTCTATTGCATCGCTCGGTAACGCTCAGTTCTTCACCGTGCGAAAGTGGTCGAGTTCTTGGAGCTGCGAGCAAGAAGCGCTCACCCGAGCAACTCGACCTTCCCTGTACTGAGTTGGTAGCTGCCGCCCACGACCTTCAATTCCCCTGCGTTGACGAGCTTGGCCAGAATCGGCTCGAGGCCCTTCAGGCGCTTCACGCCCTCTTGGACATTGGCGTTGATGACATTCGTGAGCTTGTCGCCGGGATGACCCGCCACCATTCTCACGACCGGCCGAATCGGGTTGATCAGGTCGCCGATCGCTCCTGGCAGCGCATCGTTCGCCTCGATATGTTCGATCGCCGCCTTACACGCGCCGCAGCCGCTGTGGCCGAGCACCATGATCAACCTGGCGCCCAACTCCGCGACGGCATACTCGATGCTCCCTTTCACCGTGGGGCCGGCACCGCTGACGATATTCCCCGCGATTCGCACGACAAACAAATCGCCGACTCCCTGGTCGAAAACCAGCTCGGGTGCAACCCGCGAGTCAGCACACCCAACAATGACAGCCAGGGGTGTCTGTCCCTCTGCCAGCGCCGCAAAATCTCGTGGGCTGCGTCTGGGATGGAGCAACTTTCCCTCGACGAACCGCCGATTTCCCTGAAGGAGCTGCCCGAGAACCGCGTCGGGCTTTGGCCGCACGAGTGTTGCAGCTGCCGTCGCGCCTGAGAAAGCGGAGATCCCGACCACGCCGGTGGCCACTGCAAGACGCTGCATAAACTCGCGCCGGGAAGGACAGTGAGAAGTCTTCATAACCGCTTTCTCCCAAGATAGGGTCTCAATCGGGACGGGACCTGCCAATCGTGCCGGATCCCTGGCAAACATACCCAGCCGCGCCCGATTCGGCGAAGCGTCGGAATCAACGATTCACAAAATCGTCTGCGCAAATTGCTCTCCGCGCCGGTGACGATCATTCCTTAGGATTGACCGAGCATCCGAGCAGCCTACACGGTCGCGCGGCGACCGACGAGTTCAATCAGCGCAGGAATTATGCCGACAATGTCCTCGGTAAGCACACGGCAAGCGAGCGCTCACGCCTTATTGACGGCGTCGGCCTCGCTCGTGTGCCTGGTGCTGGCTGAGGCCTTGCACCTCGAGCATGCCGATCTGGCCGTCTGGACGACGTTTCTGGTGATGGCGCAGTACACCTTCACGAGTTTTCAGAAGGGGCTCGAACGGGTGGTGGGTCGGGGAGTGGGGATCCTCGCCGGCCTGGTCTTGACGACGTGGTTCAACGAGGCGCCTCTGGTCGCGCTCGCGCTGATCGGCGCCTTTTTGACGATCTTCTTTTACATCTATTTCTCCGGGCGGCTGGCGTACACCTTCTTGCAAGCCGGGCTGTATCTGGTCGCCGTGTTTGAGATCGGTCACGCCGACCCGACCCGCGCCGTGTGGCAGGCCAAGGAGCTGTTTGCCGCGGTCGTGGTGGGCGTGTTGGTCGCCGACGTCGTCAATTGGCTGGCGGGCGTCGAAGGAGACGTCCGCATTCGTTTCGGCGAGAAGCCGCTTTTGCCGATCCGAGCCGAGTGGATCAACCAAAGTCTGATGCTCTCGGTGACGGTGCTCGTGACGCTGGTTGTGGCCCACGCGGTCGACCTGCCGCCGGAGAAAGCCGCGGTCTCGGTGCTCCTTCTGACGATTACGCCCCACCTTCAGGCGCTAATCCAGAAAGGCGAGCTGCGCATCGCCGGTCTGGTGCTGGCCACGATCTGGAGCCTGGCCACATTTCTGCTCGTCGGCCTGCTCCCGTACTTCCCGTTGCTCGCGGGTTTGCTGTTTGTCGGCCAGTTTGTCGCGACCTACTTGACCCTAACGACTGGGAAATATGGCTATGCGGGATTGCAGATGGGGCTGGTG
>DASZIA010000134.1:0-3573 GCA_035949535.1 Planctomycetaceae bacterium
GAGCGTTGCCGTTTCGAGCTCGTCCGCGATCTGCCTGGTGGTGAGCTTGGCGTGCGGCCCGTCGTCCCATTCGATCACGAGTGCCGCCAGCCCTTTCTTGGCGGCCCCCATGTGGTCGGCCACGACCGCGACGGCGTCGTCCAGCCGCACGATCTGACGCACGCCCTTGACGGTCTTGGCCGCCGTATCATCGACGCTCTTCAGGCGACCGCCGAAGACGGGCGATTGCGCGAGCGTCGCGATCTTCACCCCCGGGGGCCGGACGTCGATGCCAAAGACCGCCGTTCCGTTGACTTTCGCCGGCGCATCCAGCCGCTTGGCCGGGGTGCCGATGAGTTTGAAGTCCGCCGGTCGCTTGAGAGCTACATTTTCGGGAACCGGCAGCTTCGCAGCGTCGGTTGCGAGAGCGCCGTACTTGATCCGGCGACCGCTTGCGGCGTGGATCACCTCGCCTCGCTCGGCGCGACAGGATGCAGGTTCGACCTTCCATTTCTTTGCCGCCGCTGACACGAGCATGGTTCTCGCGATCGCACCGGCGCGGCGCAGCGGCTGCCACGCCCCGCGTATCGCGTTCGAGCTGCCAGTTGCCTGCACGCCGCCGATCAAGGGGTTGCTGTAGAGCTTTTCGTTGGGCGGAGCATGTTCCAGCCGAACCTGTTCCAGATCCACCTCCAGCTCTTCGGCGATCAGCATCGGGATGGACGTGTAGGTGCCCTGGCCCATCTCGACATAGGGCATGGTCAGTACGATTTGCCCGTCGCGGTCGATACGGATGAAGGCATTCGGCACGAAGGCATCGCCGCCGGCCGCTTCGACTCCGCCGCTGGGGAACGGCAGGTACACGCCCAGCAGCAGGCCACCGCCAATGGCTGCTCCCGCCTGTAGAAGCCTCCGACGAGAGGGGCCGTTGGCCAATCCAGATTGGTCCGGGTCGCGACTGCGGGACGTGATGTGATTGAGGATCATCGTCTGTCTCCCTGTTCGATGGATTTCGCGGCCTGCTTGATCGCTTCGCGAATGCGCACATAGGTCCCACAGCGACAGATGTTGCCGGACATCGTGGCATCGATTTCGGAGTCAGCTGGATGCGGCTTGCTCGCCAGGAGGGCCGACGCGGACATGATCTGGCCCGACTGGCAATAGCCGCACTGGACGACCTCCCGGTCGAGCCAGGCTTTCTGGATCTTGGCGCCGACTGCCGTCGCGCCGATTGCCTCAATGGTCGTGATCGCGGATGTGCCGATGCTGTCGATCGGCGTGACGCAGGAACGGATGGCGACGCCGTCGAGATGCACCGTGCAGGCGCCGCAGAGCGCCATGCCGCAGCCGAACTTCGTGCCGGTCATGCCCAGCACGTCGCGCAACACCCAGAGGAGCGGCGTGTCGCCGTCAACATCGAGGCTGTGCGTGTTACCGTTGACTTTGATCGTGAAGGACATGGCTACCTCCGAAGCGCTTTCTCAAGATCGGGACCGTACGCAGCGTATTTGCCCCTCTGACGGGTTGGCTGCAATGACATATATCCCTTGAAAGATGCCAGCCGCGGATAGTTATGCGCCCGCTGGTGAGTTTTTCGAGAGGCACGGTGTTGCTGCCCGGGCTATCGACCGTGTGGAGCGTCCTTCGCCGTAGCTATCCCGCTTCGCACGTTTCCACTAATCGCTTAAGGCTCGCGCAGAGTTTGCTCTCTTTATCAAAAAAGCCCGCGATAGCCGTAAAGTGATTCGCTTCAGGCTGTTCAAATGAACAGCCCCTGAGTCCCGCGGCCTTCCAGGCGAGCAGATAGTCTGCCGACTGTCGTCGAAGCTCGCAACTCTCAGCACCACCCACACTTACAAACAACGGTGGCGCGCGATCCGGCAGGCGAAGAAGCGGGCTCTGAGTTCGAACGATATCTTCGGTGAGCTGCAGCTTGGGCTGCAGCCAAGAAAATCGAAGCGGCCGCAAATCAAACAACCCACTGATTGCAAAACCTCCCCGGATCACGTCGCGTGGCAACCCATAATCCTCCATCCATCGGGTGTGCAGCAGCATCGCAACCTGGTGGCCGCCAGCGGAATGTCCGGCCAGGTATATCCTGCGCCGACTACCGCTGAACGTTTTGCTCGAACGCTGAATCCAGGCGATCGCCGCCCGGCTCTGACGCGTGATTTCGGGCAGCGTGACCTTCGGACAAAGTGCGTAATTAGTTATCACCACCGTGAAGCCGAGCGCGCTCGGTCCTCGCGCAACCCAGCTGAATTCTTTACTGCTGTTCGAACGCCAGTACCCGCCGTGGATAAAAACGAGAATAGGCGCGTCGGGATCTTGAGCCGGAAAGATGTCGAGCGTCTCTTCGACCGTCGGTCCGAATGGCACGTCGAGAAGGCACTCGAGTTCGTCGCGTGCCTTCCTGCCTTCATTGATGTTGAAGTCGGCGTACCGTCGAAAGTCGGGCACCGACTTCTCGACGTCGTATTCCTTGTCGATTTCCTCCTGAGTGGCGAACTGTCGGTCGAGCATCATAACTTCTCCAGGAGACGACGAGCAGGCAGACCCGGATGCCGGCGCACAAAGCTGGAGCCAGGAGATGTAAGCCAGGAGGAGCGCGAACTGCCGCGTCTGATCAAGCTTGAACTGAGTCATGGCCAGTCGGGGCGCGATGAGCCCGCCAGGTCCGGTGGCAAATGCGCCAATGAAGCGAAATCGCCACCGGCGTGGAGCTGGCTCTCTTGCGCGCGACGCTCGCCAAAGCTGCTAACTCTGACGCTCGAATGCCGCGCTAATGATGAAGTGGAGCGGCTCCACGGCGAAAGCGCCGCCCTCGGCCTTCGCGGATCGTCGACCGAACCGGTTTGCGCCGAAACTTGGCCCGCGCCCAATGTGCGGAGCGGAGCGATGATTCCCTTAGTCACGACAATTCATCCTTGCGGAAATCGGTGGGCATCGAAACTGGATGTCAATCGGACCGGCGCTCCCGTGGTTCAGACACTGCGGTCGCCCCATCAGGCGGGGGTCTTCTCACTTGATTGGCAGCTCGCACTAAGACCTATGACTTTAAAGAATCCGAGAAGCTCTCGCACAACGGCCTCGGGTTGGTCCTCGGGGACATAGTGGCTACTGGAGTTGACCTTTACGACACGCACGTCTGAAGCCTGTGTCGGAAGAAGCTCGCGCAGATAAGCGTAATTACGTTCACCGGCCAAGGCCAGAACTGGCGTTGCTATCTGGCCGTAGTGTTTGGCGTCAATGATGTCCTGTCCAAACGTCTGATACCAGCCGTTTCCAGCCCGGATGGCATCCGGCTGCGAGTACGCGGCGGCGTAGATCGCACGATCACGCTCCGAGATCGCAGCGGGATTTCGCAGTTGAGAATCGAAAAGCCAGTCGATCAGTAACCTGGACTTCCCAGCCAGCAGTTGTTGCGGAAGATCCGGCAGTTGATTGAAAGCAAACCACCAGAGATAGACCGGATGGGTTGATTCCCCGGTTCCGCGGACCGCATGCCCGGGTGGCGGGAGCAGCGACAGTGTGTAGAGACTCTCTTCGGGGTGCGCAACGTCGATCAGGCAGATTTTGAGCGTCGCATCTGGA
>DASZIA010000135.1:0-5960 GCA_035949535.1 Planctomycetaceae bacterium
ACCGATTGCCCGTAATAGGGGCTGCGGTGCAGACCCGACAGAAAGCCCTCGACAATCTCGCGGGCACGTACTTCTAACCGCGAGATCCTCGAGATCTGCTCAGGCTGCAAAAATCTTGCGGAGTCGCGGGTCACTCGTCAGGTCGCCTTCTTTGGCAGGAGTCGCTTCGACCAGCCGCTCGATCACGCGGTCTGGCGTCACCCCTTCGCTTTCGGCAGAAAAGTTCGTCACCACGCGGTGCCGCAACACGGGAGCCGCCAGTGAGGCCACGTCGTCGGTCGACACGTAGGTGCGACCGTTCAACAGCGCGCGGGCTTTGCCCCCCAAGAGCAGAAATTGAACGGCTCGCGGCCCGGCCCCCCATCGCAGCCATTCCCGCACGAAGTCGGGCGTCCCCTCCTCACCAACGCGAGTTTGCCGCACGAGCGCTAGCGCATAATTGACGACGTGATCGGTCACCGGGACCTGCCGCACGATCCGCTGCAGGCTGAGCACTTCGATGGTGTTGAGCACGGTGCGGACCTCGTCCGAATCGTTGCCTGTCGTCTGCTTGGCGATCTGCCGCTCCTCCGCGAAGCTGGGGTAGCGGACAAAGACCTTGAACATGAACCGGTCTTGCTGGGCTTCGGGCAGCGCGTAAGTCCCTTCCTGCTCGATCGGGTTCTGCGTCGCCAGCACGAAGAACGGGTCGGCGAGGATGTGCCGGGTCTGGCCGACGGTCACCTGGCGTTCCTGCATGGCCTCGAGGAGCGCGGCCTGCGTTTTGGGCGGCGTGCGGTTAATTTCGTCGGCGAGCACAAAATTGTGAAACAGCGGCCCCTGAATGAATCGGAACTCCCGAGTGCCGGTGGAGCGGTTCTCCTGCAGCACGTCGGTTCCGGTGATGTCGGACGGCATCAGGTCGGGGGTGAACTGAATGCGGCTGAACGTCATCGACAGGCAGCGTGCCAGCGTGCTGATCATCAGCGTCTTGGCCAGTCCGGGCACCCCTTCGAGCAGGCAATGGCCGCGGCTGAAGAGCGCGATCAAGAGCTGGTCGATGACCTCGGACTGGCCGACGATCACCTTTCCCATCTGGTCGCGAATCGCGTTGTAGGCTTTGTTCAGCTTTTCGATCGACTCATCGATCGCCGCGTTACGGTCCGAGTCGGTCATTTGCGTGGTTTTCTCCGCCGAGAGAATGGGAATCAGCCGCTCGAAGAGGTGTTTTGGAGTGGGCCCCCTCCGTGCGATCGGGCTACGTTGCGTCGAACGCGGCGTCAACGCTGGTCATGAACGCTCAATTATACGCCGCAGTCTGCGCAAACCGTCAAGGGCAGGGCCACGGCCCTGCACCCGGTGCGCCCGGCCAAATGGCCGGTCGCGAAATGCGGTGCTTCGCGAGCCGCGGTGCGCGCAAGCGTGGTGGTTGTTCAAACGTGCATCGCGCCGCACAGTGGGGCGGGCCAAGGCAGCTTTGAATGCTCAGCGAGCAAGCGGTCGAAGGCGGCCGCGATGTGCGGCGGAAACGGCGAGGACTTGCGCAAGCGGAAGTCGACATGCGTGCCGATCGCCTCCATCGTGGCAGCCAGGGTCCCGGCATCGTCGTTCGACATGAAGTGCAGGATCTGAAACCGCTTCTCCGAGCGGGCGATGACCCGCGTGCGAACCGACACGTGCTGTCCGACCCGCACTTCGTTGAAGTACCGGACGTGCCCCTCGAGCGCAAACGTGGTCGCGTGGTTTTTCTCAAAATACTCGCTCGTGAGTCCCACCTGATTCCAGATGTCCTCGAGCGCGCACGAGAACAGATGCGTGTACCACATCACGTTGAGATGCCCATTAACGTCGATGTAGTCCTCCGGGATTCTTGTGCGGAATCCAACCGCCAAAGTCTCCAAGTCCTCAGGCGTAATCCGCTTCCAATCGTTCATGCGAAGCCCTTGTGGACAAGTCCGAACCGAAGGGAGTAGACCCGTATTGAGGCAAGGCGAGCCTACAGCCAAGGTGAGAGGCAGATCTCAAGTATGATAGGATTGCCCGTCAATTTCACCACGGCTCGGCCCGACAATGAAGGCTCCAATCGAAGATCTTTCGCATCGTCGCCCGGCCTGGGTCGCACTTTCGGAGCTCTTCTTGGACATGGAGCTAGAGCCGGCGGATCTCCAACGAGTGGGGCGAACCTTAGCCGCGTGCCCGTACACGCTCAAAGAACTCGAAGACATCCTCTTTGGCGAAGTATATCCCGTTTGTATTTGGAATCTGCGAACTTTCGACGGAGGTATTTTTTGGGGATTCGACGCCGATTGGCTGGAAGAAGCGATCCTGAAGCACGAGCGATCACGGTTCAAGATTCCAAAGTGGTTGCAGTGCGACCGCGGGAGCGTTCGCAAGCCGTGGAAGGAGATTCAGGCCGTCGTTCACGAACGTCGGAACGAGAACCCTTCCCACGACACGGTACGCGGGACCTAAGGTTGAGTTGCCCGAGGATCAGAGGGATTCAGACGGGCAACGGAGGAGAGTGTCCGGCAGCCGGCCACCCTGCGTACCACATCACGTTCATGTGGTTGTTCGCGTCGAGATAATCCTCGGGAATTTTTTGACGATGGCCGACGGGCAGCATCTCCAGATCGGCCGGCGTTATTTTTTTCCAGTCGCTCATTGGGTTGGGTCCTTATGATATCAGGCGTCGCGAAACACGTCCCCTTAGGAGGTGCTCGGTGACGTACGATTCCTCAATTCAGCAGTCGGACTCATGCACGCTGAATGAACTTGTTTCCCGCCTCTTAACAATTCTTGCGATCACTGCTCTGGGACGCGCCGCTGTCGCGGCTGATCTGCCCGCCAAGGTCGATCTCAAGCCGCAACTTCAGGACTTCGGGCTCACCGCGCGGCAGCAAGGTAATCGCGACGATTGTTCGCTGTTTGCCGTCACGGGCGTCGTTGAGTACGAAACGGCCCGGCATCTCTCGAAGAAGGGTGAACGGCTTTCGGAAGAATTCCTGATCTGGGCCGGCGACAAGGCCTCTGGCGAGTCGGGCGATCAGGCGATGTTCTGGAAGGCTGTCGCGGGACTCAACACCTACGGGATTTGTTCCGAGGAGCGGATGCCGTACGGACCCAAGACGAGAGCGCAGCGGCGTCCGTCGCCCCAAGCCGTGGCCGAGGCGCGGGAGCTGGCCGAGCGCTGGCAGGCTGAATGGATCAAGCGCTGGTCGGTCGATCGGCGGCTCACCGATCATCAACTTGTCGAAATCAAGCGAGCCTTGGCCCACGGACATCCGGTCGCTTGCGGGCTGCGCTGGCCGAAGGATTTGAAAGGTTTTGGACTGCTGAACGTGCCGGCGGCCAACCAGGTCTTCGACGGCCACAGCATTATGTTCGTCGGCTACGAGGACAGTCCCGCCAAGCCGGGCGGCGGGGCACTCACATTTCGCAATAGCGACGGTCCAAACTGGGGGCAGCAGGGTTACGGCCTGATCTCCTACGCTTACGCGAAGGCCTACGCCAACGACGCGCTGTGGCTGCGACTGGAAGCGCCCCACTCCGAAGTGCCCACCGTGCGTTACGAGGCGGAGTCGATGCGCGTGCTGGCCGCCTCGAATTGCCAGGCCTCGCCCCAGCGAATGAAGGATTTTAGCCCCAAGCTTTGGAGCCACGGCGAGCAACTCTTCTGCAGCGCCAAAAAGGAGGGCTCCGTGCGATTGGGCTTTGAGGTTCGCAAGTCGGGCCGCTACCGCGTGCGGATGCTCGCCACGGCAGGGCCCGACTTCGGCATCATTGCTGCAGCCCTCGACGGTCGAAACGTGCCCGGCGCGTTCGACCTGTACTGTGGCCGCGTCTCGCCCGCCGGTTCGTTGGAGCTGGGAACCCACGAGCTGGCCGCCGGTCCGCACGCGCTGCGAGTCACGAGCGTGGGCAAGAACCCCGCGTCGAAGGGATTTTCATTCGGCATCGATGCGCTCGATCTTGTCACGCCGAAGTGACCGATTTTGTAGGGTGTGACAAGGCCCTTCGGGCCGCGGAGTCGTGCCGACGAAGATGGTGTGCCTGCGTCCGCCTCCGCGGACTTGTCACACCCTACGAATTGCGAAAACCGCCGGACCGGCTACCCCTGCACGATCGGCAGGCCGGCGTTCTTCCAGCCGCTGAAGCCGCCGTCCATTGAAATCACGTTGGTGTAGCCCATGTCCTGCAGGTTTTTCGCTGCCAACGCCGAGCGGAAGCCGCCGCCGCAATAAAGGACCAATGGCGCGGACGTATCGGGAATCGTCTTCTCGATATCGCGTTCGAGGATCCCTTTGCCCAAGTGAATGGCTCCGGGAAGATGACCGGCGGCCCACTCGCTATCCTCGCGCACGTCGATCAAATGAAAGGGCTCGTGCTGGTCGAAGCGGTTCTTGACGTCCGCGACCGCGCACTCTTTCACGTGCTGCTTGGCTTGGGTAACCAGCTTCAAGAAACCCGGAGCGTGTTGTTTTCCCATCCCAAGATTCTCCGCTTCTGCCGTGTCGCTGACAACTCGACCGGGTGGTCGGTCCACTAATGGAAAGCTGGATTCCGGGGTAGCTGGCGGCTTGCCTGCCAGTGTCTTCTTCGCGAGTTTAATAACGGAACACTGGTGGATAAGTCCGAGGGGATCCGGGAATTTGGACGTGCGTCTTTTCTTGGGCCCCGGAGGGGCTGCCGATAATAGCCCAGGGCGTGAGCCCTGGGAAAACAATCAACCCCTCACATCTTCTTAAGCCCCCGACAGGGGGCGACAGAACAACTGGCTCTTCATGACTCTGTCGTCCCTCCGGGACTTAAACACCGAAAACTGCCGCCCGAGACCCAGGGCTTACGCCCTGGGCTACTTTCTGACGCCCGCCTTACGGGGGCTTCCGAGGCACTGATTCCCGACATTCCGTTCGCCAAAGTCCCGGACACCTCGAACAAGTCGCCCTCGCCACCCAACACTCTCGTTTCTCGGACGACGATCAGGGTTCCATCAGCCCGGGCCGCGTGCCGATGTCCAGGGGCTGCGGCGCGGGTGGGACTGTCGCCTGGACGGTTTGCAGGTAGGCGATCAGGTCGGCCATCTCGCCCTTTGACACTTTTTTCTCGAGCCCCTCGGGCATCAGCGACTTGCCCGTGCTCGAGAGCTCATCGAGGTTTGACCTGAGCAGCGTATCGGATGCATCCTTTTCACGCTTCAGGGTAATGCTCGTGGACGTTTGATCGGTGAGAATGCCGGTGTACGTGCGGCCGTTGCGGTCGACCGCGACGTACTGCACAAACTGGGGCGGGATGTAGTAGTTCGGGTCGAGGATGTGCGTCAGCAACGCCTCCGGCTCGCGGGCGTTCGAGGAGGCGAGGCTCGGGCCGATCGCGTGACCAGTGTGACCGATCTGATGACAAATCGAGCACTCGCGCTCAAACAGTTTTTGCCCCGTCGTCACGTCTCCTTTCAGGCGCAGGCACGACTTGTAGTCGGCAATGACGGTCGATCGGGGATTGGCGGACTGCGAGCCGAGCACGGCCTTGGCCAGATCGCGAATCGCGGCACTCTTGTGCTCGAGCAGCCGCGTGCGCTGCAGCGGCTGCAGGAGCGACGCACCCGAGGGCTCTGCCTGCAAGCGATGCAAATACGCCAAGGTCCACGGCTCGCGCGACAACAGCGCGCGGACGACCTCGGTGCGAACGCCCGGCGTATATTCTTTCCAGTGCTCCAAAAGCTCCTGAGCGATTTCGTCACCGTTATATTGCGACAGTGCGTCCACGGCCATCGACTGAACGCCTTCCGGATTGGCGGGCGAGAGCAGTTGCCGCAGCGTCGCGTCCGAGAATTCTCTGCCGAAACAACCGAGCAGCCGGATTGCCGTGACGCGATCCTGCTCGGGCAAACGAGCGTCGACAGCCGACTGTTTGACCGTCTCGGCCAGGCGCATCAGCATCTGGTCACCCGGCCGTGCCGAGGCTTGATTGAGCTGCAATCGAGC
>DASZIA010000136.1:0-5502 GCA_035949535.1 Planctomycetaceae bacterium
GAGCGCCAAACCGGCCACATTCACCGCAACACCTGCCGTTTCCATCGAAAGGTTTCCCAACATCACCAGCCCGAATAAGGCAACGTTCACAGTCGGCACCGCCGGCAGCTTTACCCTGACGGCCACCGGATTTCCCACGCCCACGCTCAGCTTGGGGGGCGCACTACCAGCGGGGCTCACTTTTGATCCCTCGACAGGAGTCATCAGCGGCACGCCCTCGGCCGGTACGGTCGGCGGCTACTCACTGATGGTCGCAGCTTCCAATACCCTCGGTGTGCAGGTCGTGCCATTCACCCTCACAGTTCAGGCCGCTCAAGCCAGCAAGCTTGTGTTCCTGTCGTCGCCAGCGTCTGGCACAGCCGGGCAGGCCTTGAGCCCGAGTCTGACCGTCGCAGTCGAAGACGCCTTCGGAGACGTCGTCACCGACGATAGCTCGACGGTCAGCATTGCGGTGTCGACTGGCCCGGCGCGCCTGTCCGCAGGCAGCATCACGTCAGCGGTCGCCGTCAACGGCGTCGCGACATTGAGCTCGCTCTTTCTCGATGCCGCGGGCGCCTACACATTGGGTGCCGCTGCCGGCTCGCTGACGGGCGCCACTTCTGACAGCATCACGATTGGAGCCGGTGCGGCCAGCAAGCTGTTTGTTTCGGATGCACCCGTCGTCGCCACCGCCGGCCAGACGTTGAGTCCGGGGGTCACAGTTGTGGTCGAGGACGCCTTCGGCAACACGGTCACCACCGACACATCGAAGATCACGCTCTCTGTGAGCAGCGGACCGGCCGGTTTCGCGAGCGGCAGTACAACCTCTGAGCCTGCCGTCAACGGCGTCGCGACGTTCAACAATCTGATCCTGGACGCGGCAGGGGTTTATACGCTGAACGCTGCGGACGGATCGCTGGCAAGCGGCACCTCAACCTCGATTACGGTGAACCCTGCGACAGCCAGCAAGCTGTTTGTTTCCGATGCGCCGGTCCTCGCCACCGCCGGTCAGGCGTTGAGTCCGGGCGTCACAATTGTGGTGCAGGACGCCTTCGGCAATGTCGTCACCTCCAACACGTCGAAGATCACCCTCGAAGTGAAGAGCGGACCGGCTTTATTTGCTAGCGGCAGCACGACCTCGGCGGTTGCCGTCAAGGGCGTCGCCACGTTCGGCCATCTGATCCTCGACGCCGCCGGGCCTTATACATTGATCGCGCTCTCCGGCTCGCTGGCAAGCGGCACTTCCTCTTCGATCACCGTGAACGCCGCGACGGCCAGCAAGCTGTTTGTCTCCGACGCGCCCGTGTTGGGAACGGCTGGCCAGGTCCTGAGTCCGGGGGTCACAGTTGTGGTCGAGGACGCCTTCGGCAACACGGTCACCACCGACACAGCGAAGATCACGCTCTCTGTGAGCAGCGGACCGGCCAGTTTCGCGAGCGGCAGTACAACCTCTGAGCCTGCCGTCAACGGCGTCGCGACGTTCAACAATCTGATCCTCGACGCGCCGGGCAACTACATACTGAATGCCAGCGACGGTTCTCTCGGGCCCGCACTATCAACGACCATCACCGTTAATACCTGATCCTGCGGCCGGCATTGCGCGGGGACATTCCGCCATCTTGCGGACGCCGTGCGCCGAATGGCCGGTCGCCTCATGTTTGGCTCGACGGACGCGCGAGTCAGCCGAATCGGCGTATCGTCAACACTATGCGCCAGCAATTGCCTTCGCTACGCCGCATGCGCGACAATGTCTCTTCCCGCGTCCTGGCTGTCTACGAGCTGAGGACGCTTAGCCGCCAGCCCTGCATCCTCACGTGCGCTGCTGTCCCGAAATCTCAAGCGTTTTTGCGAACGCTTCGTTTAACCACCGATAAGTGCCGCCGTGGCAGGCACCGGAAACTCATCCGTATTTCGGCACGCTGTTCCGCGTGCCGGATTCCCATACCTTTTGGCGGAATCCGGCCTCGGGCCGGTGTAGCGGAAAAAGCGCCCTGAAATCAGCGGCGGAATTCGAACGACTTCTGTGAACCTTGCGGTGTCTCACCCGGCGAGGGACGACGCATTCTCCCGCGCGGCCGGCATCGGTTGGGGACTATGAAATCGTGCATAAGTCTGGCGCAGCCAACATGTTTGCGCGCTGCGTCGCTCGCAAAACAGCCGGAATCAATCAGCGATCGCCGAATCCAGAAGAGGCTTGAGCTGCAACTGCATCGTGAGATCGATCGGCTCGACCTGCTGAAGGATAATGATAATCCGCTCGATCTTGGGTGCGACCCAAAAGTAGGTGTTGGACGAGCCACTCCACGAGTATTCTCCATCGAAGCGCGTTGGGCCCGTTTTGCCTTCCAGCCGCATCATTACGCCCAGTCCAAAGCCGTAGCCGGGAAGGGGAAACCCGCCGAGCCGCAACGGCATTGTCGCGGCCGGGAGCTGGTTGGACGTCAACTGAGTGATCGTCTCGGGCTGCAAGAGTCGCGTTCCATCCAGTTCCCCGCCGTTCAGCAGCATTTGGCAGAAACGGCAGTAGTCGCGTGCCGTCGAAACCAACCCACCACCGCCCGAGAACAGCTTGGGTTGCTTGCGGTAGCGGCTCGTCGTGGGCGCGTCGCTCGCGCGTAGGACTCCCTTATGATCGCGAACGTAGGCGGTTGCAAATCGATCCAGATTCTCATTGGCGACCGTGAAGCCTGTGTCACGCATGTCGAGCGGGCGGAGAATTCGCTCGCTGAGAAACTTGTCGAGCGACTCACCCGAGACCACCTCGATCACACGCCCCAAAACGTCCGTGGAGACACTGTAGTTGAAACGACTCCCCGGTTGATCCTGCAGCGGAAGCGCGCCAAGCGTGTGCACAAGATCGGCCAAGGTCCCCTCGCCGACCCTGTGCTGGATGTAAAGTCGATCGACCGCCGACCCGTTGGGCAGCCCGTAGGTAAACCCCGAGGTGTGCCGCATCAAGTCACGTAGCGTGACCTCGCGCCACGCAGAAACCGTCCGATCTTTGCCCGCGTAAACGCGCAGACCCTTGAGATCCGGCAGGTACTTGCCGACCGGATCATCCAGTTTGATTTTTCCTGCTTCGAGCAACATGAGCGCAGCCACCGAGGTGACCGGCTTGGTCATAGAGTAGATGCGGAAGATCGCGTCCAGCGGCATCGGCTTGTCCGATTTCAAATCGAGCTTCCCGAACGATTCCCAAAGGGCGACCTTGCCGTGGCGGGCGACGAGGACGAGTGCGCCGGCGACTTGTTTCTTGTCGACTCGCCCTTGCAGAATCGCATTGACCTTGGCCAGCTTGTCGGCAGACAGGCCGACTTCGCGCGGAGACGACCGCAGCATTTCGACGACCCGCGATTGGCCCGATGAACTCGCCTCCGTCAGCAGCGCGCACGCAACGACTGCAAGGGCTCGAAATGGATTCGCTAGTGGAAGGGCCATGCTGAAGCCTCTTCGGATGAGCGCCCGATGGTCAAAACTCGGAAGGATCGCGAGCGGGATCGCTTAGGCTTCATCGAGGTGCAGGGTTCGGAGTTGTTGGTGAGGAGTGACAGGCGGCCCACAGGTCTGCGGATTCGATGAAGGAATGATCGCATGACCACGCCCACCGAGCCCGAAGGCGACAGGCCGGGAAAGATATCCACACCCGCCAGAGTGCGGCACAAAGTCTTTACTCAGGGCGTCATCATATAACAGAAGCGCCCGCGGTTGGTGGACCTATTCGGCGGTAGTCCCGTTCTCTCAACCGTTTCCTAACGGCCCGAGAAACCACCGATAAGTGCCGCCGTGGCCGGCCCCGGAAACTCATCCGTATTTCGGCACGCTGTTCCGCGTGTTGGATTCTCATACGTTTGGCGGAATGCGGCCCCAAGCTGCGTCAGCGCACAAAACGCGCGAATTCGGCGGCAGAATTCGAACGCTGGTGGGGGACGCCGCGAGCAAAGGTCGCCGCCCACGACCGCCCCGGGCTATCAAAGGGAACGTGCCGATCGCCTCCTGCGGCCCGGTGCCATGCCAACGATTGCCATCATTGTGATCCTGTTCATCGCCGGCAGCTTCATTGTGGGAGCCGCGCGGGCTCCCTTTGTGTCTGAGTGCGGGCGCGGGTGGTGGCGGGGGGTAGTCTTTCTGGGCAGCGGCCTGATCATCGTCGCGGTGACGGGATTCTGTGGGGCTGGACTCGTCGCGCTTGGCGCGATTCCGTTGCCGGCTTCGTTCGAATGGCCCGTGGGCCGCGTGGGGGGCGTCTTCACTACTTCCGAAGGCTTGCACGTAGTACCGCACGCGCCGACGGGAAGGATTCAGGTGTACGACGCGAACTGGCGTTTCTTGAGAGGCTGGCAGGTGGACGCTTCGGGAGGAGTCTTCGACCTGGCCGTGCCGACGCCCGAGCGCGTAGAGGTTTTCACGGCGCGCGGCCAGCGGCACTGCGTTTTCGGCATCGACGGCCATTTGATCTCTGACGGGAGCTATCAAATCGGAGCGCCCAACACCATTCGCGGTAAAGGTGAAACCGTGACGGTCCCTACGCCTCTCTGGGCTTGGGTGTTTTGCCATCCCTTCCTCTCGTGGGGCGCCATTTTGATGGGAGCCTTGCTGCTCAATTGGGAGCACAAGAACCGGCAAAGGCGTTCTCCTCGTTGATCACTCGTGCCTGCCGATGCCCTTTTTCATCGCGATCGTCGTTCGCTAATGGACTGCCGTGCGTTGCTCGTGTCGGGTTGGCTGGGCCCGTCACAGCTGTTCGGCCGAAGCGGTTTGTGGTCAACTCATCCGCTTTTGTCGAGAGGGCGAAAAACGACCGTATTTTCAGACGCAGTGGCGCGGTCCCGATTGACTCAGATTTGTGCTGGAAGGCGCGCGTTGGTGGATTGATCTGGTACCATCGAACAGCCGCATCCGGTTACCCAATCCGACGTCGAAAATGCTCTGGCGGGGGCGGCGGACGCGCTGCCTGCCGAGAAATTTGGCTGGCCAACGTAGCGCGATTTCATCCTCAACGAGGGTCGCAATCGTTTGAGCGAACTCTTCCAGTCCCGTTGAGGCCGATCATGGCAGAAGTCGTGCTGGTCAACCCGGCGTTCGAGACGTCGTATTGGGGGCTGGAGCACGCATTGCCGCTGTTCGGCAAGCGAGCCAATGTGCCTCCGGCAAGTTTGCCCTTGCTGGCGGCACTGACTCCCCCGGAGCACGGCGTGACGCTCGTGGACGAGAGCGTTGAGGCGCTCGATTTCGAGCGTCTCGCTCGGGCGGACATCGTGGGCATCACCGGAATGAGCGTGCAGCGCTCTCGGATGCGAGAGGTCGCGCAGGAGGTTAAGCGGCGCGGCGGATTCCTTGTGGTCGGCGGACCCTGGGTGACCGTCCAGGAAGACTATTTCGCCGGCCTCGCGGACGTGATTTTTGTGGGAGAGGCGGAAGAGACGTGGCCCCGTTTTTTGCGCGACTGGCAGCAGGGTGTACCACAGCGGCGTTACGAGCAGACGAGCCAGTCCGACATGACCAAGGTACCGGTTCCGCGCTGGG
>DASZIA010000137.1:0-10530 GCA_035949535.1 Planctomycetaceae bacterium
GGTTCCCCGTCTCGGGGACGTCGCCGGACACCGCGCCGTGCGCCGGATGTTGTGGAAGAACAGGCCCCCCAGGAAGCTCCGTCCAGCCAGGACGATTTCGGTGCCGGCGTGGATGACCCGGTCAAACCGTGGGACAACCACTCGGACGAATTCGAGCCCGATCTGGGCGGTCCCGAGGTGGAGTCCTCGGCGCCGCAGGGGATCGAGCGGCCTCACTACAGCGGAGGGGGCGATTACGATTCGGGGGGAATGCCCCGCCGCCGTCGCCGCCGTCGCCGTCGCCGCCGGCCGAATGAAGGTGGCTACAACGACCAATCGTCGGGCCCGCCGCACCGGGGAGGCCAGCGCGGCGGACATTATGGCCATCATCAGAATCGTGGAGGAGGAGGAGGCGGGCGTCCTCGCGGACCTCGGCCGATGCAGCAGAGCCAAATGCGTTCCGGCCCGGCAATTCGCACGAACGGCCAGCAGGAAGCTTCCGGCATCGCGGACGGCGTGCTGGAACTGCATCCCAAGGGTTACGGCTTTTTGCGTGACATTAAGCGCGACTACGCCGCGCAGGAGACCGACCCCTTTGTCTCGAGCTCACTGATCGAGAAGTATCTGCTTCGTCCCGGCGTGCTGATCCACGGCGAAGTGGGCCCGGGGACGAATTCACAAGGCCCCCGTTTGCGATCGATCGAGTCGGTCGACGGTCGCACGCTCGACGAATATGCGAAGATCAAGCACTTCGACGAGCTGACCGCGATCAATCCGTTCGAGCACATCAAGCTGGAAACGGCTCCTCAGCCCGTCAGCATGCGGGTGATGGATTTGCTCACCCCGATCGGGAAGGGCCAGCGGGCCCTGATCGTGGCCCCGCCGCGCACCGGCAAAACGATTCTGCTTCAGCAGATTGCCGAGGCGGTGAGCCGCAACCATCCCGAGATTCACTTGATCGTGCTCTTGATCGACGAGCGACCGGAGGAAGTGACCGAAATGCGCCGCAACGTTCGCGGCGAGGTGATCGCCTCCTCGATGGACCGCGACGTCGAAAGCCACGTCCGCACCAGCCAGCTGATCATGGAGCGGGCCAAGCGGATTTCCGAGTCGGGCCGCGAAGTCTTCGTGCTGCTGGATAGCATCACGCGGACCGCGCGGGCCTTCAACAAGTGGGTCGGCAACACCGGCCGCACGATGTCGGGCGGCCTCGACGTCAAAGCCATGGATATTCCGAAGAAGATGTTCGGAACGGCCCGACGCTTTGACGAAGGGGGCTCCCTCACCGTCGCCGCGACGGCCCTGATTGACACCGGCAGCCGAATGGACGAGGTGATCTTTCAGGAGTTCAAGGGCACCGGGAATATGGAGATGGTGCTCAGCCGGGACTTGGCCGACCGCCGGATCTGGCCGTCGATCGATATCACGCTCTCAGGCACTCGGCGCGAGGAGAAGATTCTGCCTCCCGAGGCGCTCGAGAGCATCGTGATGCTGCGACGCAGCCTCGTCGCCATGAGCCCGGTCGAAGCGATGGAGCAGCTGATTAAGACGCTGCAGCGCTTCCCGACCAACGCAGAGTTCCTGGCGAAGGTCAAGTCGGTCCTCTAACGCGAGAACCCGACTGGAGAAAATCGGCGCTGCCGTTTGGCCGCCGAGCGCGGATTATTTGCCGTCGCGATTAGGGCAACCAGACGGTATACGGGACCGGACAACTGCCGTAAATGCCCCAGGGCGCGACGTAGAGCGCCGGCTGATAGTAGGGCGGGGCGGAATACATCGTGGGCCTCTGCGGCGAGATGCCCATCGCGTGCCGGGCTTCAATGCGGCTCAAACGCGCGCGAGCTTCGACTGCGGCCCGTTCGTGCACACGCTCGGCTGGCGTGAGCGGATGCGCGGCGGAGCGCATTTCGTCCTTTTCATAGGCCTGCTGTCCCGGCGACTGCGCGCTGGCAGCGCCTGCGAATGTCAACACCGACCACAGACCCAATCCAATCACAACGGTCCGCATGCGTGCCTCCTGCAATCAGCCCTCGCGGAGTTCCGAACGGTCTCCGTTCCGTTTGTATCGGTCAGAACGATCTGGGAGTTTAGGCGAATTTTGCCGGTGTCCCGCTCTTTCGGGCAGCCTCAGCCTCAGCAACGCGGACGGTCATAAGCGGCGCGACTTCGCTTGGACGGCTCCAATCCTAAGGCACCGCCAGGACCTCGATGGACCGCTCGCCCCCTGGTGTCGCGGGGCCTCCTGTGTAGACCAGTCGTGTGCCTTCCGGGTTGAAACGGACGCAGGGCACCCAGTCGGGCGCTTCAATTTCTTTCAAAATCCGGAGGTCATCCGCTCTCCAAATGGTGAGCCAAGTATTCCGTCCTGACGTGGCGATGACTGTGCCGTCGGGCGACCAGTCCACCGAATAGAGTTCTTCTGCCGTCCACCGGCCGAGCTTGTGCAGCTTGCCCGACTGCACGTTCCAGACCGAGAGTTTGCCGTTGACGTGAGTGATCGCCAATCGTTTTCCTGTGGGGTCGAACTTCAGCTCTTGAGACATTTCCGATGGCAGTGCGCGCAGCAAGCGCCTGGCGGCGACGTCGAACAGGCAGACCGAGGAGTTATTTCGATTGCCAACAGCCAGAATCTTGCCGTCCGGGCTGAAAGCCGGAGTCAGCCCGCCTGTTACCGGTCCGGTTTCGAGGTTGCCGAGGCGCTCTCCCGACTCGGCGGACCAGAGGATCGCGCGATTTCCGTAGCCGCCCGTGGCCAGCCATTTGCCGTCGGGGCTGAACCTCACGGACGGTTGCCGATTTCCGGTGTCCAGGGGAATCTCTTTTCCGGTCGACAGGTTGATTAAGAATGCCTTGGTCGAGTTGTCGCCAATCGCTACCAGGTCGCCTCTCGGGCTGAAATCAAATCCCGCGACTTTATGACTCTCGCCGACCGTCCGCAGGAGACGGAAATCGTCCGCAGCCCGGATCTGCAGCGCCTTGTCGAATTCGAAAAGACCCACTTCGTTCTTGTCGGGCCTCCAGGCGATCCGCTGGGCGTCCAGCCGGAATCGGGCTGCGGTATGCAGCGACGCAACGTTGTCGAGCGAAATCCTTTTTGTTGATTGCGCAGCAAGCTGCCGGAGTCCTTCTTCCTTCTCGATTTGTTCACTGGTCAGGACGGTTTTTTGCGTCTTGGCGAAGAGCGACTGCTCTCCGAAGGGGCCCGACTCCACGGCGGCTCGCAGCGCCGCGAGTTCGGGGTTGTCGGCGTACAAAATGAGTACCGCGTCGCCGGCCCTTTCTACGCGGCGACTCGTCGCGTAATTCTTCCGCCCCACATTGATGCGACCGTCGAGCCGGCTGATGTCCCCCTCACCGGCCAGCTTCAATTTTTGCTTTTGTGACTCGCTTAAATGATAGATACGGTCGAGCGCTGCGACTTTCTTTGCCAGGATCGGTTCGAGACGAGTCCGCGCGGCCTCCCAGGCCTGCGGCCCTTTTTCGCGCAGCACGATCTGGTCGAACTCATCGGCAAACGCCGGTCGCGCTTGACCCAAGGGGTCGGCTTGCGGCTCGGCGACGAGCACGCGTTGCGCGTGTGCTGCCGCCGCTTGCAGAAAGCGCTCGGCTGCCGCAAGGGCCTCATGGTCGTGCGATGGTTTCGCGTGAGCAGCGGCCGAGGCGGGTTTCGCTGAAGACGATTCCAGCGGAGCGCCGCTCGATTGCTTGCCCGGGCTGATGAGCAGAAGCGCACTGGCAAACAGGGGCAGCCATCCGACTCGAGCCGCCCGCTGCTGAAACTGACCGAAATGCGGCATTCGGAAGTTCCTACGGCACGGCCAAGCCCTCGATCAACCGTTCCGCCCCAGTGCTGCCGATCCGATTGCGGGTTGATCGCTCAGGCGGAGGGCTGTTGCAGCAAACTCTGCAGCGTCGACAGCGAGTCGGGTCCGCCTTGAATCAGGCAGACGTACACGAAGTCGCCCTGCTGCCACGCGACGCAGACCGAGTCTCCACTTCGCGTCTCCAGATATTCGCTCGAGGCCGTCGCCAGGGAACCGGCCGTTGGGACATTGTTGCGGATCTTGTCGAGCGGTATGACAGCGATCAAACCGCGAACTGCCCCTGTGTGCCGCGTCTTTGGAATGTCGAAGCCATAGACCGCGATCACGTTCGGTGCGAGGGGCAAGCCCTTCGCGTGAGTTCCACACAGCCTCTCCCACTCGGACGGAAGCGCCGCGTCCTTACCCGTGAAATCGGGCAGAGCTTTCAGCGATTCAAAGTCGACCTTGACCAGCGCCTTAGAGACATCCTCGACGCTATAGCTCGGCATGAAGATCCAAACGACGCCGAAGAAGCCGACCAGGGCCACAACTACGGCGGACAATGGAACGAGGCGCTTCAAAAACCGCCGCCGCGAGGTGAGACGAGTAACTTGGATCGGCCGAGCGGGCTTGACCAAGGGCGCCGTGGAAGGCGGCGGCTGACCGTTGCGAGCACCTTGTTCGCCGTCCAAGTGGTGACCATTCAACTCGGACGCACTGGCCGGTACGACCGCCGTTCGCCCAGCATCCGTATCTGCGTCGGCCGTTTCCAACTCGGAAAGTCGTGCGAGCAAGCGCTGCTGGGCGCCGCGCGGAATCGGGACCTCTCGCATTACCTGTCCGATTGTCCGATCGAGGTCTCGACGATTGCCGACTGTCCGCGCACAGGCCGCGCAGCTTTCGAGATGTGCTTCGGCGGCGGCTCGCTGTTCGGCCGAATAGACCGCGGCCAGCGAATCGCCCGCGTCGCCCCCGTCGAACTCGAAGATTTGCAGAGCCTGTCGACAGTCCATCATGCTCACCTTGTCGCGGCCGCTCGTCTACCGGGTCGGAGCGGATTGTAATGCCTCGAGCCGACGCCGTAAGTGAGTTTTGGCGCGGGCCAGACGGCTCATCACCGTCCCGATCGGAACGTCCATCTGTTCGGCGATTTGTCGGTAGCTGAATTCTTCAAAGTAATACAGGACGAGCGGCGTCCGGAATTCCTCCGGAAGCTCGTTTAACACCTGCTGGAGTTCATGCGAGTCGAAGTTCGAGGCCGGACCCTGCTCCTGAACGGGGTCCCAAAATCCGTGCAAGGGAACCATCTTCTGGAGCCGTTGCGAGGTGACGCGGGTCAAAAACGTGTTTCGCAAAATCGCGCACAACCACGACTTGGCTGAGTTTGCGTCCCGCAGCTGGTGGAGGCGCTGATGAGCTGCGAGAAAGGCTTGCTGGGTCAAGTCTTCCGCCTCTTCGGCCGACCCGCACAGGCGATACGCATAGCGATAAACAAGCGCGTAATGCAGACGGACCAGTTCCGACAGGTTCGGAGCGGATCGACCTTCGTCCATGGCGAACCTCAATCCCTAAGACATCCAAGGCGGCCGGTTTATTCCCGAACGCATCCGATCCAATCCGTGTTGCTGACCAAGCGAGATTGGACGGGTCCGGGGTCGGATCCTTCCGTGTACCTCCAGTCTGTGCCACCGTGCGAAAATCCGCAAGTTTTGCGAGCCGTCCAATCCGGTTCCAAACACGGTGGCAGCGGCAGTTCAAGACCGGGGAATAAACTCACCAAACCCCTTGTCTTACTGATTGCCTTCGCTCGCTTGGGAATCCTGGGCAAGCGACGGCACCTAGTGGTCCGTCTACGACAAAAAGGTGGATTCAGGGTGGCACTGGCGGCTTGTCCGCCAGTGGGCTCGTTTAGAACGCGCGATCAAGACACTGGCGGACAAGCCGCCAGTGCCACCCACTAAATTGGTGTGGACACACCACTAGTAATTCCGTGAAACCATCAATCAAAGGGGTTTGCGACAATGCGGAAGCCGTTAGCGTTGATTCTCACAATCTGCGTCGGAGCTTTGGCGGTCGGTTGTGAAGAGGGAAAGAAGCCGGAAACGAAAGTGCCGACGTCTGACTTGGGCAGGGCTGGCACGCCCCCGAAGGAGACGACCACTTCACCCCCGACGACGACTCCCCCGACGAAAAAGGCTACGCCCTAATCGGATCGCGGAAATCGAAATGCGCCGCTGAGTCGCGGGGCGCTTTCGAGCCGCTCATTCGCCGACGTATTTCCAGAATTCGTCTTCGCCCTCATCGCGCGGCGCGGCCGACGGCGTGCGCTTCGGACGTTCGGAAGCGGGCGATTTCCGTGTCGGCTGCGACGTGGGGGTCTTGACGACCTCCGTCGCCGGCTTGGCAGCAGGTTTGGCAACCGAGGGCCTGGTCGCTGGCGGTTTTGGTGTTGCCGGCTTCGGCGGCGCGGTTTGGAGATTGGACGCTGTCCGCTGGGCGGCCGGAGGCGCGGGCCTCGCAGCTGCTGGAGCCGGCTTTCCTTGGCCGGGACCACTCTTTGTGGCTTGTGCTTTCGCCGCGCATTGCGGGCAAGTGCCGTTTTCGTCGAGTGGTCGATGGCACTGCGTGCAAACTGCAATCGCTTTGGACGGCGTTTCGTCGAAGAACGCCTCCCATTTGTCGCCTGAAAGTGTCGTGGGGATCCGCTCGCTGGAAGGTGAGGGAGGAACCTTCTTGAAGGGACTAGGACCGGTCTTGTCCGCCAGGACGACCGAATCCGAACTCCCCAACCGGGGATCGGAAGTCAGTTGAGCGACGATATTTTCCTGTCGCAGGATCTCGGTGTGTGCGGACTTGCCGCTGGCATGGTCCTTGGCGGAGACATGAACCTTCGCCTGCGGATCGTAGCTGATCGTCACGTCGATCTTGGAACCTTCCGGCAGGTTGGGCGGCAAGCCGTCGATGCGGCAATCGCCCAACACGACATACGGCTGATCCTCGGACGTTCCGCTTTCCACGATCACCAGGTGCACACGCCGTTGGTTCGGAATCACGGTTCCGAATTGCTGCGTGGACGAGGCCGGCAGCGGTGTGTTGCCGGGAATCAGATAGTGCGGCACGCGCTTTTGAGTGCTCATGTCGCGAATCAGAATCCCCAGCTCCCGCGCGTTGACGCTCTGTTGCTTGACCTTTGACAAGCGCTTGGTCGCCGCCTCGCTGAGAATCGAGCGGGCGAACTTGTCGTTCGACAGCAACATTCCGGCGTAATACGTCGCGCCATGCGCGATCGACAGGTCCGGTGAGAGAGCCGTATTGAGGGTCCGGCCGCTGAGTTGTTTGAGCCGTCCGCGGATCATCGGCATCCGGGATGCGCCGCCGGTGACCAGCACGACGTCGACGTGCGCCCAACCGAGCTTGTTGTCCTTGAGCAGCTTGAGCGTGATCTCTTCGGTACGGTCGACCAGCGGCTTGGTGAGCCTCTGAAACTGTTCGAGCTCGACCTGGTAGGTTTTGCGGTGGCCGCCATGGCTAATGGTCAAGGGGGCGCGGGGACGAACCGACAGTCCGCGCTTGGCCTGCTCGACCTCGAGTGCCAGCGCCTGCAGGCTTTCTGGGTTCTTTCGCGGATCGTCGCGAAATCCTTTTGCGAATTGCTCGGCGATCGCGTCGACCAGAGCCTCGTTCCAGTTGATTCCTCCGAGATTCAGATCGCCGCTGCTGGCAATGACGGTGACTTCGTCTTTTCGGTAGCGAACCAGCGACAAGTCGAACGTGCCGCCGCCCAGATCGTAGACCAGGATCCGCTGCTCGCCGGCCAGCTCGGTGAACCAGAGCCCTTCGCTGCCCAGCACATAACACAGGGCCGCGGCTACCGGCTCGTTGATGACATCGACGCGTTCTAGTCCGGCGGCGTGGCCGGCTTGAATCGTGGCATGCCGCTGAGCGTCGCTGAACTGCGCGGGGACCGTAATCACCGCCTGCGAGATGGTTCCGATCTTTTCTTGGGCCGCGCCGACCAGCTTTTTGAGGATCAGCGTCGCAACGTCGCCGGGGCTGTAGGGGCGATCGTTGATCCACCAGCGCTTGCCGACGTCCCCCATGAAGCGTTTGGAGTTTTCGACCACGCGATCGGGGAAGCGGATCGAATTCCGTAGCGCCTGGGTGCCGACGATCGGCTGGTCGCCCTCGAACAGCACCACCGACGGGGTCGCCAGCTCTCCCTCTTGGTTGGGGATGGTGACCGGCTCACCGCTCTCATTGAGGTGAGAGACGACCGAATACGTCGTCCCCAGGTCGATTCCAACCGCCTGCACCGCCTGTGGAGGGCGCGTCTGCTCTGGCATGCTACTATTGTACCTGGAATTTCGTGCGACGGAATAAGCATGGTGCCTCGTTTTTGCAGACTCATTTTGCTGATCGCCTGCCTAAGGGCGGCCCCCTGTGCCGCTTGGGGTGGCGCCTCGACGAGCCTCTTTCCGGACCCGCTACCCGCCCATTATCGCACCGGGCGTCCTTTCACGACCGCCCTCGAACAGCCGATTTCGGCGGCCTGGAAAGGCGTGCCGCTCCGCTCGATCCTCAGGCGGCTGTCGCATGAACGCCAAATTTCGATTCTCTTGGATCGGCGAGTCGATCCCGACCAGGAAGTCCGGATCGAAACGGGTGACCGCCCTCTGCGAGCTTTGGTCAACGAAATTGCCCAGGTGACCCACCTCGGAGTGACGCAGGTCGGCAATTGTCTGATCGTCGCACCAGTGGTTCCCATTCTGCGGCAGAGAACGCTGGTCGCGCTGCGGGACATGGAACTCGCCAAGCGATCGGCTTCCATTGCGGGCGCCGCGGAGCTGCGCACTCAAAAAGCCACCATCAGTTGGGAAGATCTCGAACGACCCGCCGAGATCGTATCCCGCATCGGCCAGCAGTTTGGCCTTTCGATCGTCGGACTCGAACAGGTCCCGCACGACTTGTGGGCGGGGGCCGCCATTCCCGACGCGACGGTGTGCGAAGCCTTGTCGCTGGTTCTGAACCAGTTTGATCTGACTTTCGAATGGTTGCCGCGCGAAGCGGGCGTTCGCCTGGTTCGCATCCCAGATCATGTCGCCATCGAGCGCACCTACGCACTGCACGGCAAGCGGGCCCCGCAGACGATACGGATTTTGCACTCGCTGATCGAAGGACTCGACGCGCAAAGCCGCGGCAACAAGCTCGTCGTCCGCGGGACGCTCGAACAGCACGAAATCGTCGCGTCTGTGATTCGGGGCGCCAGCGGCTCTTTGCAGGCGAAGTCGAAGCAAGCTGCGGTGCCGATCGAAAAGCAGTCCTTCATGCTGCAGGCCGGCGGGGTCAGCTTGCAGGAATTGTTTGTTGAGCTGAAAAAACAGGGGCTGCCGATGGAGTACGACGCGGCCCTCCTGAAAAAAGCCGGCGTCGATCTGCGACGCAAAGTCGACATCGACTTGCCGCGACTTCCGGCCGCCGAATTTCTGACTCGGCTGCTGGATCCGTACAAATTGACGTTTCGCTTCGAACGCGGCACGGTCGTCGTGTTTCCGAAGTGATTTCGCCTTGGGTTGGGTGCCGTGCTCACGGCTTCGCGTGAGCATGCGCGAAACGCAAAAACATGCCCACGCCGAGCCGTGGGCATACCACCCGATCCTTTCCTGGAGCCCCTCGAGCAGCTGCCACTCGACGGGCCCCCGGGGCGGCTTTAAGAAATCCTGGAATCCCAATCGGAATTTCCAGATTTCCTCGATTCGGGCCTCACGGTTTGCCGAAAAAGAGAATGGGTCCGGGTGGAGGTCGCCGGCAATTCAGGGCTCTTAATGCGCGCGCTCTTCCTTTCGGCGGCGTTGATCTCGACCGCACTCTCAGGCTGCGTGAGATGCTGCGTGCCACTCAACGCGCCCCCCTACGACCCGACACAATGGGGTTGGGGTCCGCAGGACCGCTTCTGCGTGACACGCTCCTACTACGGATTCGCCAAGGATTACCCGGGCGTCCACCCGTACTACATGGTTCCACCCGGGGCACCGCCGCGATTGGCTTCTGACGGGCCGGCGTGTTGTGGCTGCGGTTCCGGTGGCGTGCCCGTTTGGCCGGCTCAAGCGCCAATCGGCGGTCCCAACGTTGTTGTCGGACCGAATCTCGGTCCTCCGAATGGGAATGCCGGCGCGAATGTTGTGTTCGCAGGGCCCAGCGCCGTTGCGTTTTAGGGCGTGTGAACCGGGTCCATCAGTCAATTCGGTGTTGCCGCCTCTTTGATGGATAGGGCCGCGTCGATGGCCAACCACGCACTAGCGTCGGTCGCCTGAACCCCGAAGGGGTGGCGGTCTGCTAGCCACTGGCGCGAGCCAGTGGAACATCGGTCTCCCTGTCTCTCAAAAGCCCCCGAATGGGGGCGACAGAGCGGCCTTTGGGGCCGCTGTCTGTTTTCAATCTGTCGCCCCCGTTCGGGGGCTTTGAAGATGCATTTTTTTAAGCGCTTAATCCACTGGCTCGCGCCAGTGGCCAGAAGACCTCCACCCCTCCGGGGTGAATGCGCAAAGGAAGCTCGATTTTCCTCCCTATGCACTTTGGCAGGCAAGGAGCGGCTACGGCTCAAGCGACAAAGAAGGCGGCCTGACTCGGGACGGACGCTGCTCCTGCCTCTATAATGGAGGACGCACTCGTTCCCGCCCCCGGCAGCATCTGAATGTCGTCCCGCCCGCCAACAGCCCCATCCCGTCGCGATTTCCTGTCGGGCCGCGCG
>DASZIA010000138.1:0-33265 GCA_035949535.1 Planctomycetaceae bacterium
CCGAGTGAGGCCGTCCGGCTCCTGTTCGCCGAGCCCCAACGGTCGAAGGTCCTCGAGCGTTGACCGCGGATGTCGGGCGCGGCCCGCAGCCAGCCATTCGTCGGCCCGCTCCCGATCGGCTTCCGTCGGCCGATCGTCCCCGCCCAGTGCGTAGCGCACCACCGGTCCGAACGGGGGCGGCAAATCGGATGCACGGGCCAGAGCCTCGCTCCGAAAATCGGGCGCCAGGCGCAACAGTCCGCCGATGAGATCGAATCGATGCACGAGCCAGGTCGAAGTGTCCAGCGATTGGATTCGCTCGACGAAGACGCGCGGGTCGATCCAGCCGCCTGTGTGCGTGGGCGTCGCGAGGACCGGGCCGAATCGTTTAGTGCGAAACCGAGTGATCAGCATGGCGACCCGTTGATTGAACGCCTCGAATCCGGGGTCGGGAGTCGAGCGCGTCTCGACATCCTCAAAATCGGCAACCAGCCAGCGGCCGAGCAATCGCACCACATTGGGGGCGGACCAAAACAGAATCGTTGCTGTGGAGAGTTCGCCCCGGCGCGTACTGAATTCCGTCTTGCAGAATCCGGCTGTCTTCGCCAAGAAATCGCTCGTCGTCTGACCGCCGAGCCGCACGACCGCGTCGATGACTCGTTCAACCTCTTCCGGCTGTTCGATCACCTGGAACAGGTGCGCCACGGCATCGATCAACTCGTCGACTGTTTGAATCGGCTCGATCGGATCGACGCTCGAGAGGACGGGGCAAACAGCCGGGTCAGGATTAAACGCCGGCGGCAATTCCCACTCTTCCAGGGCGCGTTCCAGACCGATGAGACACGCGGCGTCGCGGATCCAGTCCGGCAAGGCAGCGAGACGGCTGAGGACAGTTTGCCGCCGAAGCTCGAGGTCGGAATCAGCCTCGCTTTTCGCGCCCGTCGAATCGTCGATCGCCGTCGCCCCGGCAAGTTGCTGAAGTTGATGGCGGTTATATCCCAAGAGTGACATCGTCGATGAAAGCACCGCCGTCAAATCGAGCGCGGGATCTGCGGCCTTCCATTTTGTCAGGAGTTTGACAGCCCGGTCTTGAAGTTCCGTCGATTCGTGATTGAGCGCCGGGACGACCGCGAGCGCCGCGAGCGGCAGTTCCGTGGGAGCCTGCTTTGCGATCCGGTCGATCAGCGACAGAGTGCTCTTGAATCGGCCCTTGTCCAAGACGGCAAGCGCCGTCGGCACGGCCTTCAGAAATTCGGCGAGATCGAGTCGACCGGCTTCATGCAGCTGTTTGAGCACCTCGATCGCCCCACCGACGACAGGGCCCAGATCGTGTCGGAGGAGTTCCCGGAAGGGCGCCTCCCGAGCCGCCATCTCATCCGTAGTCAGCCCGAGATGGTCGAGATAACGCAGGAAGCCCGCTCTCATTTCTGGGCGGAAATCGCGCCACAAGGCGGCTAGCGTCTCATCGATCAGGCGGCCCCGGTCGATCCGCCCCTCTTTGGCCAAATCAAGAAGTACGCGCGGCCAATTGTTGAGCGGTCGATTCCGCGCACTCGGCCTGGCACTCGTGTCGGGAACCCAGCTAAAGGCGGTGTTCTCAACAACGAAAAGCTGCCAAATATCGGTTTCCAGCAAATCGGCATCGGCCGCGGGATCAAAATCGCGCGCTCCGTCCGATGCCATGAGTCGCATGTACCCATCAACGGCCGGGCGTCGAATCACGCCGGCACCCATCAGACTTCGCACGAGGGCCCAGGTAATCGGCGAAAAGAACTGCCAGCGGCCTTCCTGCTCCTGCAATTGCTGGGCGATCCAATCGGCGGCCCAGGCGGGGCGCCGCACGATGAGAATATGTTTCAAAGCGTCGGTCCAAGGCCCCTGAGTTCCCTTCCAGGGTTCTTGGTTGGGAAACATCCCGCGGAACCCGTCGCTTTTGACTCGCTTGGCCTGGGTCCCACCACAACACGCCAGCAAAGCGAGCCGCGCCAATCCGCCTTCATAGGTCGGCATCCTGAAATTGTCGCGCTCGTGCGCCCGGACTTCGGCAAAGATCTCCTGTGCCGTCTTAGAGAGCTTCTTGCGATCCGCCTCGCTCAGGCCGTCGAAAGCGGCCACAAACTTGAGCGGCGTCGCAGTCGAACGGCAAAGAGAGCGAAGCTCGAACGGAGTCATGGCTCGGTGATCCAGCGGCCGATTGGCCCCAAAAAGCGCGTCCGATCACTCCGCGGGAAATTCCATCTCCGAGGCGTCGGCTTGCGCCTCGCCCAACTTCACGTTGTCTGCGCCCTCGACTTTCATTCGAACGGCAAGAATATGCTTGCATGGCCCCCGCTGGCCCTGGTAGCGGCTATGCCAGCGGCATGTGCACTTATTCCCCTTGAATCGCAACCGCACGAAATGATCGAAATCGCTGCCCGGCACCTTGGCGTCGACGTCGGCTCCCTGCTGGGAAACGATTTCAACCTGGTCCATCAGTTCGCGGGCGTTTTTCAGGCGAGGTTGGAGCTGTTCGACTCTTTCCAGGTCGAATGGCAAGACTCGATGGAAATAGCGGCCACTCGTTGTGTCGTAACCCGCCAGTCCACGGGCACCCAGGACCGCGAGAGCCGCCTCGACCGCCCCCTCGCTCAGGCCGCTCTGCGCGCTGATCTGCGCCGGATCAATCTGCGACTGCCAATTGAGAGCATCCGTCACGTGAGGCAAAGCGGCCTGCCATTCACCGACGGCCAGGCGCTCGAGAGCCTGACCTTCGCCCGAAAAACCGCGGTTGAGTTCGGGGCTGATGAGCGTGAAGTAACGTCCGACCTCGTTTTCGATTTCCCAGCCGTTGGTCTGGGATTCGTCGTCGTACCAGATCCGTACCATTTTGGCCGCAGCAAAAAGCGGCTCCAACATGCGCACACGGTCGGCCCCCTCGACGCGCACGGTGCCCGATTTCGGGGTCGGCGTCATCCGATAGGCGCGGCCGGTCTTCGCGACAAAGCAACCGGTCCGCGAGTTCGCCTTGGGCAACGAACGAAATAGATCGCGCGCCTCGAGCGGCGTCAGCTCGAAGCGCGGCGTCAGACGCGGCTGGTACACCTGCACCTCGCAGAATCCCTTGATCCAGCGCACGGGCAATTTCACCTTGCGCTCGATGATTTTTTCCGAGCCTTTGAGGAGAGCCACGCCGCGGCCGCCGACTTGAAATGCCGCGTCGTCTCGATCCGTAAGTCGTCGCAAAGCCGTCCGCATGCGCTCGTTGAAGTCGACGTTGGTCGTCCCTTTTCCACGCAGGTCGACGTCGAACGCATCCGGCCGCAGATCGACACGCGAATAAACCCCACAGCAACTGCTAAAGCCCTCGAATCGCAGCATGCCTCCGCCGCTCGTAACGACCGGGTCGAGAACGAGCGGGCTTAAGCGCTGGTAGAACCGCGTGCGAACCGTGTCGCAAAGCACAGTCAGCATTTGACCGACGACCGCGGGCCGGCGCAATTTTCCGTCAAAGAAGAGATCGTCCGAAGTCTCATCGAGACTCGTCGCCATGCGAACTTGCGGAACGGGCTGTTGTGAGTCGACGGTCGATTCGAAGGGATAGCGATAGGTGTAGGCGATGGCGGTGGCGGCCATTCCCGAGATCCCATGCACATCAGGAGAATATCGTCCAGCCCGTCATTGTATCGGTACGGGCAGTCCTTCCCAGGTCGCGGCGCACGCTTACCTTATCGGTCGTTTTCTCGGAGGGCGAGGAAAGGGATGCGTTGATGGGACGATTTCAGCACGACCGCCTCGAGCGCAGATATAGTCCTCCGCTGAGTTTGTTCCTGGCAAATGGGTCGCTGCTGCTCTAGGGCGGAGCGATCATTGAATCGCGTCGAAGTCACCGTCCCGACTGAGCCCGTTCTTAAACGCCTCGCACCTGCCCTACCAGCCGAATTCCGGGCCGAGCATAGTCGCTAAAGATGAAGAAGGTTGCACCGAATGCTGGAGGCTTTTCAAGGAGAGTCCGATCACGATCGCCGACATAACGTGCTCGCGAATGCCGAAGTGCGGGTTCTTCCCACCAGGGTTGTCGGCTTGGAAGTCGCCTGCGCCATCGTATTTCAAGCGTGGTCTTGTTCAACCGGTTCCAGGTCGGCCGAGCCCACCAAAAATCACGGGACGTCCTGCGCCAGCACGTTAAGAACTTGGCCCGAGGCTTCGCGGTTTCTCAAAAATGCCCGGAAAGATTCGCTGGCGGGTGTGCCTGGCCGGCTGCCTGCCGAGGACAGCAAACAAATTGAACCTCGCCCACGAGTCGGTCATAATCACGACTTCGGTGAGACAGCCATCGTTGCTAGGCCACCGTTAAGCATTGTCGAATGGTGCGCAGCCAAGAAGGTCCGCCTTCAGCCATTTGAAAGGGTAATCATGGGCGAAGCTCGAAACACGCAGCGTTCGAAGGTACGCGCAACCGACGTCTCCCGGCGAAACTTCATGGCCACGGCCGTAGCCGGCGCAGGCACAGCGGCGGCGGTGCTGGCCCGTGGACAGGCGACTCAGGCCGCAACCGAGACTGCAATGTCCATCCGACTTCCCGACACGTTTGCCCAGGCGGCCAAGGCTCCGCCGCGAAAATCTGAATTCCCGATGTCGGGTGCACAGGTATTTGCACGGGCATGCAAGGAAGAAGGGCTGCAAGGGCTGTTCTGCTGCCCCGGCAACTACAGTGTCATCAACGCCATCGCCTCGGAAGGCATTCCCGTTTACTCGGGGCGCTGCGAGGGCCCGATGGCGCACGCCGCCGACGCGTTTGCCCGCGTCACTGGCGAAGTCGCCGCAACCAGCGGCACGGAAGGGCCGGGTTTCACCAACATGATCAACGCCATCGCCGCGGCGAACTCCGCGCGGACGCCGCTGTTGGTCTTGGCCAGCAACATGCGCATGGGCGACGAAGATACCGAGGGCGGCATCCAGCTCATGTATCAGCAGCCCCTCACCGAGGGCATCAAGAAGTACGGCAAACGGCTGATCAACGCGGAACGAATTCACGAGTACGCGGCCTATGCCTTCCGCAAGCTTCGGACCGGAATTCCTCGTCCAGTCCACCTCGACTTCCCAACCGAGGTCGCCAGCCACAAATTCGAGAGTGCCAAGGACGTTGAGTATTTCTACGACAAGACGAAGTATCGCACCGAAACCAAGCCTCATCCGGATCCCAAAGCTGTGGCGGCCGCGGTCGAATTGATCAAGACCGCCCGGCGGCCGCTGATTGTCTCTTCGACCGGGGTCTTCTACAGCAAGGCCTGGGACGAATTGAAGAAGTTCGCGGAAAAGTCCCAAATCCCAGTCACCGAAACGGGCCCAATGCGCGGGCAATTTGCCGACGATAACCCGCTCAATGCAAGCGCTTCGTGGAACGCGGTGCGCGGCGCCGACCTGGTCATGCTCGTCGGTCAGTATTGTATCCCGCCCCGCCGGCATTTCGCGGTCGGGCCCGACGCCAGGTATATCCGCATCGATCCCGATCCGGAGGATATCGGCCGCAATATTCCCGTCGACGTGGGAATCGTGAGCTGCGAGAAGGCAGCGCTCGCGGCCTTGGCTGAAGCGTGCCCGCCGCTCAAGCACGATAGCTGGATCGCGGACCTGAGGGCCGGTCGCGAGGAAATGGAAAAGGACAATGCCGAGTACTACAAACAGGGCCTGGCTTTCAGCGACGCAGTCCATCCGGCCGTCATCGCCCAGGAACTATCCGACTTCATGTACCGCGGCAGCATTCCCAAGGAACAAACCGTGTTCAATAGCGGTGGCTATGTGACCTCGAGGTACATGCGCCGCTGGAATCGCGGTTTTCGCCCGGGCCAGCTTGTCTACGATTCCTACCAGTTCGGCGCAATTGGACCGAACATCGCCATGGCCATTGGGACTTGTGCCGCGGTTCGGCATGGCATCGGTCCCCAAGCGCCTTACCAAGGCGCGCCGGTGATCTGCCTCACCAGCGACGCCGCCGCGGCGTACACCATCATGGAGTTAGAAACTGCCGCCAAGTACAAAATGCCCATTGTCGTGGTTGTGTACAGCAACAACGCCTGGGGCACGTTTACTTCATTCGTAAGAAATCCGGTCCATTTGTCGATCCAACTGTTTCAGGAAAACGTCCGTTACGACAAGGTGGCCGAAGGGTTGGGCGCGCATGGCGAGTACGTCACTAAGCCCGGCGACTTCCGCCCCGCGCTCGAGCGCTGCTACCAATTGGCGGCCAAGGAGAATGTGTGCTCGCTGATAAACTGTCAGGGCCGTAAGGAATTCTCGATTCGCGGACCGGGTTCGCCCGGATTCCTGGGGAACAATTCGCTGGGCTACACCGCGTATAGCCATTAAAGAATGAAACGAACGGCCAGGCGCCGCCCAAATGAAACGAACGACAAGTCTCGGCCAGCGGCCGGGGCCTCTCAAAGAGAAGCGTCCGGCAGCCCGGCGCTCGGTTCGCGCACAACGCCGCTCTGACAAAGCTCCCACGCGGCGCGATGCGGGCGTCTCGCTGCGCGACACCGTAAAGACAGTTACCCCCGTTGGTTCCAAGGCCAAGCTCGACCCGAGCGAGCTCGTCCGATCGTCACTCGAAAACTACGCACAGCGCGGCGTGTTTAGCGGCTTCGGACAGGCCGACGGACCTGGCGGCAAGACTGTCTTTAGTTTTATCTGGCTCCACGATCGGCACATGGAATTGACGCTCGAGCCAGCCAGCGAGGCGCTGCGATTCGACCGGATTTGGCCGGGTGTGAAGGCAGGCACCCCGTTGGCAGTCGATTTGAAGCGGCTGATCGAGCGCTTGAGGAGCGACGAAGTGCCGGCATACCGTCGGGTCGATCCCGCGCGTGCCGCGTTGACTTGCTCCATTCGCCAGGATCATTTGTCGGTCAGGATCGTCGTAAAAGGGAACGATTACGAGTACGCAGTCAATCGAATGGTCAACGTGGCTCACGAACTTTTCGTCTACTTGCGGTCCGCCTGGCCTGAATACTTGATTGAGCACTTCAATGAACCGGAAGAGTGACGAGTGTATTCTACGCCGACGTGGAGTCGTCTGGCAGGTGTTGGGGTTACTCACCGTGGCACTGGTGGGCCTTACGATGGCGCATGACGACGCTCCGAAGATCGTCAATGCCAAGGCAGCCAAGCTCAAGAATCCGCTAACCAGCAATGCCGCGACCGTCGATGCGGGCCGCGAACTCTACTTGACCCACTGTGCCTCCTGCCACGGCAAAAAGGGGAAGGGAGACGGCGGCCAGGCGCTAGGAGGCGGAACTCCCTCGGACCTAACCGATGCAACGTGGGAGCACGGATCGACCGATGGCGAGATTTATTGGGTGATTCGCGAAGGCATCGAAAGCAACGCCGATATGCTCGCCTATAAGAAGACGCTCTCCGAAAAGGAAACGTGGCAAATCGTCGTCTTCATTCGCAGCATCGGCCCGAAAAAGAAGAAATAGTGTGGCAACCGCCGGGCGCCATCTTCCGGACGAAGGTGCCGCTGGGTGGACGCATGCGAACCGGAAGATGAGGGCTGAAGCTTCGCCAAAACTGTTTGGGAGGGATCCTTTCTTGATTGGCCGATCCAATCGGCGTACCCTCGGCATCGATGGCGTCGGCCGGCGCCGAGTCAGAATCCATTGGGATCACACGCAGGCTTCCAACGGTTTTTTCTCAAGCGAGATCGAGCGATGCGAACCATGAGCAGACTTCGTCTTTTGTGCGTCTTTGCGATCTGCCCAGTTATGCTCGCGCCGTTGGCGAAGGCCATGGCTGCCGAGAAGATAGATGGAACGTTTACGGCGTCGGATGGCGTCAAGATTCATTTCATCCAAATGGGCCAAGGCACGCCGGTCATCCTGATTCACGGCTACACCGGGAGCGCCGAGGGCAACTGGTTCGCCAACGGCGTCGCCGACGCCCTGGCCAAGAATCATCGCGTGGTGGCGATCGATTGCCGAAATCACGGCAAGAGCGACAAGCCCCAGCCGAACGGACCGGGCAAGGCCGAAGACGTAGTAGAGCTGATGGATCATCTCAAGATTCCTAAGGCCCACTTTCATGGGTATTCGATGGGGGGCGGAATCGTGGCACGCCTGCTGACGATGATTCCGGATCGCATGATCACGGCCGGCTTTGGCGGCTCGGGCATTCGCGAGACAGACCCTGAGTGGCTGTCAAAAGTTCCACCCGACAAGGAAGGGCGCGACCCGCAGGAAGATGAGGTGAGCCGCCGCCTGAGAATCCACCACGCGATGGATAATGGCCTCACCCGCGAGGAGGCCGAAAAGCAGGCCAGCACTCCGCGGCCGGCTCGCCGCACCGCCGATGCACCGGCCGCCGCGCGCCGCGCTACTCCAAAGATCGACCTGACAAAGTTCAATATTCCGATGTTGGTGATCAACGGCGAGTTCGACAAGCCGAACGCGAAGAGCGCTCGCATCGCCCGCGAGGTGAAGAACGCAAAAATCGTGGTTTTGCCCGGCAAGTCGCACCTGACCGCGATTGCGGCCGGCTACATTCCGAGAGAGTACATCGACAGCACGGTGGAGTTCATCAACGCGAATGATCCGAAGTAAACCACTTCGTGGTTGCTGCGGTGCCAGGGACGTAGCGCGGGACGAAAAAAGGGGGCCCGAAGAGAGACTTCAGGACTCTCTCGGCCGGTTCCTTTTCGATGGCCTCCGGAGGCGGCGATTCGGCGCGCTCTGCCTTTGAACCCGAATTGCGGTCGGCAGAATTAACACAGATCGCAACCAATACCCGGCGCGCGCGCCAGCAACGCTCCTTCTGTATCGCGGTGAGAAAGGGAACCCACCATGCGACTCAGCCCATTTGTTTTGCTCTTAGGTTCCCTCTTCGTTTCGGATTCGGCCGCAACGGCGGAATCAGGTGTCGTTTTTTCGGGAGAAAAGCGCCAGAACAATCTCGTCGCGGAGCTATTGGAGATCGTGGAGATCTCGCAGCCGAACAGTTCATTCGCGTTCAAGCGCGACCACGCAGGGTTTATCTTCGTGGCGGCTGATTGCCGTGGAAAAGGGACAGTCACTCTCAAGCTCGACGAGGTACGTGAGCCGCTCGCCGTCATTAAACACGATGCGGACGCACCCCAGCGCACCGAGGCCGTGAGGAACATTTCGCCTGGAGAGCACAAGCTGAGCGTGGAATGCGTCGGGGGAGTCCACGTTGACAAACTCGTTGTCAAAGCGATCCCGGAGCTGATCCACTGCGGTTTGGGCTTCGATCCCGCGATCAAATCTTTTGGTCACTACGATCTCGAGTTTCTCAAGCACGACGTCCTGCCGAATATCACCACGCTGATCGTCCCCAGCCAGATCCAGCTTGCGCAGTCGGCCATCGAGAATTGGCACAGGCAGGGAAAGCGATTTGTCGCGGAGGTCGGCATCAATGCCGGCGCCAAGACTGCGGAAGACCACGTCCAAACTTGGACGGCTCCGCTCGGGCAGTCGCCATTCCTGGACGGCGTGATCGTTGACGAATTCATCATCAACAATCCATCGACGCGAACGCGTTCGACGCTCAGGCCTGAGCGCCAAAGGCGTCTCCAAGAAGAGCAACACCACTACCAGTTGTATGAAGATGCGATCCGCAAACTGAGGACTGATGCCCGCTTCAAGGACAAGATGTTGTACGCCTATTTCGGAGGCAGCGGCAAAAGGCTAAACCAGGACATCATCGGCAAGTCTTTCGTCCGCACGATTCTCGACTGCGGCTACCGCCTCGTCCCCGAACGCTATCTCTTCGAGGTCACGAGCGAACAAAAGGCAAAAGCCGCGCTCGATGCCTTTGTGGACGGGATCAGTGATTGGGAGTCCAAGGAGCCAGGTGCCAAACGGCAGATGGTGATCGCTTTTGGCCTCTTTTCGATGCCCCCCGGCGGCATCAACAAGCTGCCCAACGTGGACTACCACGTCTGGATGGACCAGCAGATGAATGTTGTCGCCAATGATCCAACGTTCGCCGGGCTAGACGGACTTGAGTGGTGGACCTCACTTCAAGCCGACGAAGAGACAGTGCGCTTCGTCGGCAAGCTCTATCGGCACTACGCGCTCGAGGGCAAGACGTCGCTGCTGACGAGCGATCCGCTATTCCTCAACCATATTCAAAACGCCGATTTCGAGCGGGGCCTCGAAGGATGGACGGTGCACGCAGCCGACGAGGGATCCATTCAGGCCCGACGATTCCCGCGATACGGCCGCATCGAGGGGCGCTACATGGGACTCGGACGTCCCGCCGATCCGGAGCATATCGGCGACACCTTTCTGTGGATGAAGCGCAGTCCCAAAGGGCCCAACACGTTTTCGCAGACGATCAAGCATTTGGAGCCGGGTCGCCTCTATTCGATGGAAATGTTTACGTGCGACTACCGGGATCTGGTCGAGCCCAAAAAGAAATCGCAGGGTGAAGCCCACAAGTTCCTGGGACGCGTGCAGCTCGAGGGAGTCGAGACCGACACGAAGCGGTCGTTCGAGGAAATGTACGCGTCGACTCCCGAGCCCCCCATTCCCGTCTGGATCACCTACCACTGGAAAGTGTTCCGGGCCCAAGGCCCGACCGCCAAGGTGACAATCTCCGACTGGCCGCCAGGCGACCCGCGAATGCAACCGTTTGGTCAGGAGCAGACGTTCAATTTCCTGGAAATCCAGCCGTACCACGAGTAGCCTGCGCTAAGGCACCTCGCGCGCCCATGAGCGGCGAATTCCAGTTGTCGAAGGAAATCGACCTAGACGGTGTCCAATCGACGAGTTTCTGAAACGCGACTTAGCTGGGCGGCTTCTAGGAGCTGTTCGGAATGGACAAAAATGTCCTTCGGCGGCCAGCTAAAAGTGCCCCGACCATTCCTGTAAACGGAATGTTGGAGGGCCGTTTCCGAAAAAACAGTTGAGATTGCAGGGGGATCGCGTCATTTGCAATAAAAGGTAACAAAGATTAAAAGTTGTTTATCTGCCCTTGAACCTCGCGTGGCGAGCAGTTCCTGTCCGCGGGCCGATCGAGTGGGCGACCATTCGAGAACAAAGAGTGTGTTATTGAGCGCGACTGAAGGCTCCGTACTCAATGAACCCTATTTTGCTGGTCGGATGGGACGGCGCAAGTTTCGATTTGATCCGACCGTGGGTCGCCCAGGGAAAGCTCCCCAACCTCAGCAAGCTGATGCATGCCGGAATCCACGGGTCGTTGTGTTCGACGGTCCCGCCGTGGAGTTTTCAGGCCTGGACGAGCTTCTTGACCGGCAAGAACCCAGGCAAACACGGGGTCTACGATTTCTTTCGGACGCCGCTCGGCACGTACGATCTCGAGTTCGTGAATGCCGAGCGCCGCGCAGGACCGACCTTCTGGCAGCTCTTGAGCGATGCAGGCCGGCGGGTGGTCTCAATCTCGATTCCAGGAACCTTTCCGCCCGAGCCGGTCAACGGCGTCATGATCAGCGGCTTCGATTTTCCCGGCGAGGGACCGGGCTCCCACGTCGATGCCAAGGGCATGTATCCGCCGGCATTCCACGAGGAGCTGAGCCGCGAGGTCGGGCCCTATCCGATCGATCCGCCGATCCTCAACGAGATGGCCAAGGGTCACTATCACGCGGCTCTCGATCGGATCGTCGAGACCATTCGCCAGCAAGCGGCCGCCGCCAAATACTTGATGACGCACCGCCCCTGGGACTGCTTCATGATGGTCTTTGGGGAATCCGATGGCGTCGCTCACCATTTCTGGCAGTACTGCGATTCGGCGTCCCCCTTCTTCATCCCGCGGTCGAACGGACTCAAGGACAGCGTCTTACGCGTCTACGAAGAGATTGATCGACAGATGGGCGAGCTGCTGGCCCTGGCTCCGCCCGCGACCAACGTCATCGTCCTGTCCGACCACGGCTGCGGCGGCGTAAGCGACTGGGCGTTGTTCCCCAACTGCTGGCTTCAGGAAAAGGGCTTTCTGCGCCTCCGCGGCCAGGGAAGCCGCTGGGTCTCTCGCTTGCGCGAGGCCGCCAAGAATTGGGGCGTGAAGACGCTGCCGACGTTTGCGCAGCGCCTCCTCTACCGCAACGCCGTTCGAGCTTTGGGCCGATTCGAGGCGCGCGTCCGCTACGGCATTCTCGACTGGTCGCACACGCAGGCCTATTTCGACGAGAATCCCTACTACCCGGTCCTGCGCATCAACGTCCGCGGGCGCGAGCCACGGGGGATCGTCGAGCCGGGAGACAGTTATGAGCGATTGCGAGATCGTCTCATCGAGGAACTGGAAGCCTGGCGCCATCCCCAAACGGGCGCGCCGATCGTCGAAAAGGCCTACCGCCGCGAGGAGGTCTATTCCGGGCCGTTCCTCCAGGAGGCGGCGGACATCGTCCCCCGATGGTCGTTGTGCGAGGGGAACAATTATGGCTTTCGCCTGAGCTCAAAAGCGCCGGAGGGCGCGTGGATCGCACGGATCGAAGGGCCGGGCAGTCCCTATTATCCACGAAAGTTCTCCAGCCACCGGGAGGAGGCAATCTTCGTGGCTCACGGGCCTTCGTTCCGTCCCGGCAACGGTCAGTCGAACGTGCGGTCGCCCGGCCCTCGCATCATCGATCTGGCGCCGACCATCCTGTCGCTCCTGGACCTCCCTGTGCCGGAGGACATGGACGGCCGAATCCTCGAAGAATTCCTGGCCCGATCGCCGGCGGAAAGATTGCCGGCAGTGCAGGGTGCCCCAGAGACTCAGTGAATCCCGCACGTTGCATCTCAAGAACGTTGATCAACTCGGCTCGAATCGAAGACGTCGCGCCTGGCAATCTTCCGTCGTGGGGTGGCCGAATGCTTGCGTTTGCAGCTGTGCGCCGCGCGATAATCGGGATTGAAATCCAAACATCACCGCTCGTCGCGACCGATGAGCAAGTTAGGGTCGTGATAGCGACGCCCGCAATCAGAAGCCCGCCGCGTCCTGAGAGGGCTGCTTCCCACATTTGACCATCGGCGGTAGAGCAGAATATTCCCCAAGAGCAAGACTCCGCCGAGCAGGTAGCCGCCCACGACGTCGCTGGCCCAATGTGCGCCCAGATAAATGCGCGACGGCCCGACAAGGAGGATCATTCCGACGAGGATGCCGAACGAGGCTCGACGGAGTCCGTCGGCCGGGAGCAGCGTCCAGGCCAGAAACGCTAGAAACCCGAAGAAAACGACATAGTGAACGGTATGGCCCGAGGGAAAACTCTGGATCTCTTTGACGTTGATCAGAACGTTGACCAAATCGGGGCTTGGCCGCGGTCGCCCGACTATGTGTTTGAGAGGGATCTTGAGGATCTCACCCATCGCAACCGCGAGCACTAATACTGCGGCTTCGCGCCGAGCACGCCAGGCGAACAAGGCGAGGAAGGCAGCCCCGAGGAGGAAGCCGGAAATGAGCACGCTATCGCCGGTGATCGAGATGCCGCGCATCAGGATTTCGACCCCCGGCCACGACGCCGCTTGCAATTGCCGGGTCACGGCCAGGTCCCATAAAAAGTAAGGGCGACTATCGAGATAAACGACAGTCGCCAACGCCAAAAAGGAGACGACGCCAATCACGATTGCAAATTGCGCCCAATGACTCCCTGCCGGAAAATTCGAGCGTTGGGCTGACTCGTTGCCTTTGTTGGTGATCCCGCCGGCCATTCCTGCTTCCCTCGACCTAGTTGAAGCTCAAGGCCCACGCCCCCGACGTGATCATGTGGTCTGAACTTCCTGAAACACTGCGTTGCCGTCGGCACCGATCGGCATCCAACCGAGCGATCACGTCGCGCGCGTCCATACCTGGCTTGATGACTTTGAGCGCGATCCCGCGTTTGACGGACTTTTGTTGCTCAGCGACAAACACGAGGCCAAAGCCTCCTTCGCCGATCTGTTCCATCAGGTTGTAATAGCCGATTACGCCCCCCGACATGTTCGCGGATGGCGCTCATCGGTCAGGGTTGATGCGAGTGGCGTCGACTCGTCGCCAGGATGTCGGGTCGTTCACCTCGGATCACGCCCTCTAAGAGTACGGCGCGACGCGCAGGCTTCGCAATATGTGAGCTCGAGCGACTGGGAAGCCGCGTTCGACGAAATCGGACTAGAGTGTGGACTCGGCCCGCTGGAATAAGCGGCGCGGGTCAGGCAGCCATTTGAAACTCGATGCGCGGCGCAACAACAGGCTTTGACGCGTATCCAAGAAACATTCGATTTCTGCCGCCGATTTCAGCGCGTTTTGTCCGCTCTCACAGGCTGAGGCCCGAATTCCGCCAAAACGTATGGCAATCCGGCACGGGGAACCGTGTGCCGAAAAACGGATGAGTTTCCGGTCCCCGTCGCGGCCACACCGTCGTATTTCGCGCTGTCCGAGAAAGGTTTGAGTTTTTGAGATTCGGATTCGGAGCCGGACGTTCAAATGCTTACGAAGCCCGTTCCGCAAAGAGGGCATGCGTCAATGACACGCATCCGCGACGGAGTGCAGTGATCATTGCACGGGCAGCGGGCGATTAGCGGTTTGCGATGCAGTACAGCGCCTGGTCCGTCCGCAGCAATAGTTCGCCGTTGACCGCGGCGATCGAGGCGTTGGCCCGGCTCGAGTCGTCTTCAAAAGTATTGTGGGCTAGCAAGTTGAACTTCGGCCCAGCCGCAAGCACGTATGTCCCATTGTGCTGGGAAACGTAGTACAGCTTGCCGTCGGCGAGCAGCGGAGAGGCGTAGATCAAACCCGGATCGGGCGAAACTCGGTGGCTGTACTCGAACTTTCCGGTCTCGGCGTTCTGACAGTGAAGAAGCGCGCCTTTCTCGCTGGCCCAATAAAGATGGCCGTCATCGTAGATCGGCGAAGGTACGTTTGATCCTTTGTTCACTCGCCAGAGGCCATGCGTCTTGGTGACGTCGCCTCGGCCTCCGGCTCGAACCGCTAAGGAGGTGTGGCCGCCGCCGATGGCATAAACGACTCCGTCATGGTCGACCAAGCTTGGGCAGACGTAGCGGTGGATCCCTTCGGCGTTCCAGAGTTCCTTGCCGGTTTCCGGATTGAGCGAGAGGATTCGATCACGAACGGCGACGATGAGCTCCAAGCCATGGGGTTGAGCCTCCACCAAGATCGGCGTGTTCCACGCGCTACGAACGCCCGGAGCACGCCAGACCTCCTTGCCGGTCGTTTTGTCGAGAGCCACAATCGCGCCGCTCTCGACGCTGGCATTGATGATCACGAGGTTCTTGAAAAGCACGGGCGACGTGGCCGAACCCCAACGGTCAATTCCGTCGCCGACGCTCGTGTGCCAGATCGGGTTGCCGACCAAGTCGAAGCAAAACACGCCCGACTTACCAAAGAACACAAACAGGCGTTCTCCATCCGACGTCGGGGTGCTCGAGCTGTAACCGTGGTACGAGCCTTCGCCCTCGTACTTGTGCTCAGGAAGCTTCGGATCGAATTGTTTGGTCCAGAGAATTTCGCCGCTGCCTAAGGCGACACAGACCAGATGGCGCCGCAGGTCTTCCATCTTGCCTGGCGCGTTCGGATCCAGGGCGTACCCGGAGTAGCATGTCAGATAGATGCGGTCGCCGACCGTCACCGGACTGGAGGTACCCGGTCCGAGAAGCGGCGTTTTCCAACGAATGTTCTTTCGCGACGACCATTCAACGGGGAGTCCCTTTTCGGGACTGATTCCCTGCCCGCCCGGACCGCGAAACTGACGCCAATCCGCGGCCGGAGCAGTGCCTACCGCGCACAGCAGCCAAGCCAGACAAACGACTCGCCAATCGCGTTGCATTAGAGCGACCCCGTTAATCGTGCTGCGAAACAACCGATGTGATTCTACCCACCCCTGTCCTCCGGCCAAGACTCACGGGCAATGAAACGCAATTCTCCCGCCAGGGTTTGATCTGCGGCTGGCGTTCGACGACTTGCTTGACCAGCAGTTCAAGATCGAGACAAATGTCGCGCCCATATTGCTGGACTCGTGCGAATAGATGCTCGTTTGGCCGCTGGACCAGACAATGTAGCCGTCTGCGATGCATCGGCGCGCAAGGTCCCCAATTCCCGTAATGGGGTCGATTTTCGGTGTGTCCGCGAAAACGGATGAGATTGCGGGACAAGGGTCAGTTGTGGCGGGCGGAGGCGCTGAACGGACGACGGTTCTGTTTTGCATAATCATCCGACGATATGCTCAGGGTGCCGTGCAGAGCGATGGCTGCGCCGTTCGACCGCAGGCGGCAGATCTACGAGATGGACCATCGACATGATGCGTCGATCGGCGGAGATACGGTCCTTACCCGATGTCCAGTTCAAACGTCGATTGCAATCTCCTGTTCGGCAGCCTCGCGCTGCAAATGGACTTCATCAGCCGAGACGAGTTGATCGGGGCGATTCATGCGTGGGTCTTGGATAAGAAAAAGCCGCTCGGCCAGATTCTTGTTCAACAGGGTGTGCTCGAGCTTGATGCGCGGGCCCTGCTCGATGCCCTCGTCCAAAGACACCTCGAACTTCACGAGGGCGATCCCAAGCAAAGTCTCGCGGCGGTTGGACTGCCGGGGGGCGTAATGCAGGACCTCGACCACCTTGTGGACCCGGATGTCCAAGCCAGCCTGGTGCTCCTCGCGGCGATAACACCAAACGGAGCACCTCAGCAAACAACGCTGCCAATGCGCGAAGCGGGACCCACCGGCGCGCGTTTCGAGATCCTGCGGCCTCATGCCTTGGGCGGACTCGGCGAAGTCTTTGCGGGGGCGTTTGGAGCGGCGTGGCGCGAGTGGCAAGGGGGAAGACTCGTTGTACGAAATGGCTTTCGGCGAGCCCTCCGAATGACGACCGAGCGAGCCAGTAACGACGGTGCTGCCGAAGACTCGCGACCGAGCGTTCTCTGGTCGCTTCTGAACGCCAGGTGGCTGATGGTCATCGCTCTCATTTATCCGCTGAGCATAATGCCGGCGTACGTCGTGTTGTTGCTGCTGAGATCGCGCGGAATTGACCTGTATGATGCTTACGAATCGTTCTACCGGCCGGTCCTTTGGGTACTCAGAAATGTGGAGTGGGCGCGTCGTCTTAACGATCTCATCGAACCCGCGTTGAGGCATCTCGCGGGCCGATAAGCGAGGAATCCTGAACTCACAATAAGTCGTGGTCAAAATCGCGGCGGATGTATGCTTTCTGCCGGGAATGCTGACCTCGCCGCGAGATTGCTCAGTCGACACTCAACAAATTGCGGAGTGCCGCACTCGCTCTCGGGAATTCCGTATTCTGCACTCGCAGGCGCACCCTCAACGGCTCACGTGACGGTTTCGGTCAGTATGGCCGACGTGATGGTGTCGAAGTCCGCGTCGCCGTTGTACTTCACCTTGATGTTGTGCGTGCCTGCGGTCGTCCAGGTCATCGTCAGGGTGGCCTGCCCGCTGCTGTTGAGCGACACCGTGCCCAAAACGGTCGTACCGTCGTAGAACGTCACCGTCCCCGTCGGCACGCCAGAACCTGGGGCCGCCGCAACCACTGTTGCCGTGAATGTCACGGGAGTACCGGCTGGTACTGAACTTTGCGGGGAAGTGACCATCGCGGTTGTCATGGACTTGGTCACCTTTTGCGTGATCGCGACGGAAGTGCTGCTCGTGAAGTTGGTGTCGCTTCCGTAAACCGCCGTGATCGAGTGGCTCCCCACCGCCAGGGAAGAGGTGGTGTAGGTGGCCTGGCCCGCGCTATTGAGCGTGCCGGTGCCCAGGACGGCAGCGCCGTCCATGAATGTGACAGTTCCCGTCGGTGTCCCCGTGCCGGGGCTCGCGACCTTGACCGTGGCCGTAAAGGTCACGCTCTGGCCGAACACAGTGTGGCCGTTCGAAGTTGCCACAACCGTCTTGGTCGCAGCCTGATTGATGGTTTCGGTAAACGGTGCGGAGGTGGTGCCGAGATAATGGCCGTCACTGGCATAGGTGGCAGTAATCGAATCGCTGCCCAGGGGCAGACTCGAGATGGCCAGCGAAGCATTTCCCGAACTGTTCAACGTACCCTGGCCCAGGATTGCCGTGCCCTGGTAGAAGGTCACGGTACCCGTCGGCCTGCCGCTGCCGGGGCTGTTGGCGGTCACCGTCGCAGTGAGGACCACCCTTTGGCCGACGACTGCGGTTGGGGCCGATGATCTCAACGTGGCCGTGGTCCCATCCTCGTTGACCGTTTGCGAGAGGATCGTGGAGGTGCTGGTCTCGAACGTACTGTTGCCGGAATAAACGGCCGTGATCGAGTTGCCGCCCACCGCGAGGGCGAAGGCAGTGGTGTAGTTGGCCTTGTCAAAGCTGTTCAGGGTCACAGTGCTCAAGACAGTCGTGCCGTCCATAAAGGTGACCGTGCCAGTCGGCTTGGTCGAGCCGGTGACGACGGGTGCGACTGTGGCTGTAAACGTCACCCTCTGGCCGTAGACCGACGGGTTGACACCCGAGGTCACCGACGTGGTGGTTGCGCCCACGTTCCAAGTGAAGCTTTGGCTGGCACTGCCGCCCTGACCGTCGCTGGCGCTGACCGAGGCCGCATAGCTGTTGGGTGTTCCAGTGATCGTCCCGGTGATCAGACCCGAAGACGGGTTGACCGATAGACCAGACGGCAAGCCGGTGGCCGAATAGGTCCACGTATCGCCGCTGGGCAGGCCGCTGGCGTGAATCTGCAGCAACGCCGAGGCGCCGAGGGCGCTATTCTGCGTGCCCGGATCCGTCACCGACAACGCGGAGACATTCCAGGTGAAGCTTTGAGTGGCGCTGGCTTTTGTGCCATCGGCCGCAGTGACCGAGGCGGAGTAGGCGTTGGCCGAGCCTGTGATGGTGCCGGTGATCGCGCCCGTGCTGGTGTTGATCGACAAGCCGGACGGCAGGCCTGTCGCGGAAAATGTCCACGAATCGCCGCTAGGCAAGCCGCTCGCCTGGACCTGCAGCGACACGCTGTCGCCCACGGCGCTGTTCTGCGTCCCCGGATTGGTTACTTCCGGGATGGACTCGTTGAAGCCGGCGGACGTGCCGGCCGCGAAATTCTGGTCGCCGTTGTAGACGGCGGTAATCGCGTCTGTTCCCCCCGGCAGGCTGGAGGTCGTGAAGGTCGCCGTGTTGGTGCTGGGGGGGTTGGTTTCGTTGTCAAGGTTATTGAGCGAGGCCGTTCCCAGGACGGTGCTGCCGTCCATGAACGTGACCGTGCCGATCGGCACAAAGGTCGTGCCATTAGGCGCGACCGTAACCGTGAAGGTGACGCTGGCGCCGGCGTTCGCCGGATTGGGCGACGACGAAGTAATCGTGGTGGTAGCGGTCTCCAGCACCGGCTGCACCAGGATCGTCTGGCCCGACGAATAATTCGAGTCGCCGCTGTACGAGGCATAGATGTGGTAGTGGGCGGCAGCCAAACCGGAGACCTGAATCGAGGCCACGCCGTTGACGACGGGCGCCGTGCCGATCGTGACCGGCGTGGTGTTGTAGTTGAGGGGGTTATTGGCACCCTGGAAGTACGAGTAGGTCACCGTGCCGGTCGGCGTGGCGCCGTTATTGGTCGAGGCGAGGGTGGTTGTGAGCGTGATCGTGTTGCCAACCACGGCGGGGTTGGCCGAGGACACCGTGCTCATCGTGTAGTTGGAGTATCCGCCCAAGGCGAAGAGCGTGCCGCCGTTATCGGAATAGATCTCGCCGTTGGGCGCGATGGCTGTCGGTGTATAGGGGACGCCAACGCCGGACGTGATTTGGACCGCGTTGGTCACGAGCCCTGTGCCCAGATTCCACTGGTAGGTGTAGCCGTCTTCGTTGTTGACATACACGCTGTCGGTGCCCGGGTCGACCACCGAGCCGTTCGTGCACCACTCGCGGACCGCGTTGGGATCGCCAGCGGTTGCATTGGGGATGTCGGGCGAGATGCTCGTCATCGCCATGACCTGCTTCATGACCTGCAAATTGGGATTCGCGTCGTAGTTCGGGTCGAGCTGGCTGGCGTAGGGATCGAGGATGGCGATCTGATTCACGCCGTTGCCGCCGTACGGTTGGCCCACCTCGGTGTTGGCGTAGTTGTTGTACTTGGAGAGGATCAAGTACGGCGAGGTGCCGGTATACGACGGGACCATCGAAGTCGGCACGATCGAAGGCGTGTCGTCCCAACCGAAAGCTCCCGGCGTGTATTCCGTTCCCAGGTTGCCCGTGTAGTGCAAGAGGAAACCGCGAGAACCGTTGTAAACACTGCTGAAGACCCCCATGTAGATGGTGTTGTCCGGAGCCACCATCGGCGAGGCCGTGCTCTCGTCGATGAGCCGCGCGCCGTTACCGGTGGACGGGTCCAGGAGGTGCGCCGAGTACTGGGGAGCCAGCGTCGTGCTGTTGAGCCCCACCAGATAGGAGCTGGATTCGCCACTGCGGTTGAGCGCATAGCCCGAGTCGGTGATGCCGAAATAGATGGTCGATCCGTCGTTGCTGAGGGCCGGCGACTGGCCCAGGGCCGGGTTCCAATTGCCGTCGTTGGTTGTGGTTGGACTAACGGCCGCGTAGGCCAGGGTAGACGTGGCGGCTCCCGTCGGCGTGATGCGGGCAAAGCCCCCGTCGTTGATGCCCGAGGGATTGGTCCCGGTCTCGGTGAAGCCGAAGTAGACGTTGCCCGAGCTGTCGACCGTCAGGCCCGTGTTGATATAGATCGACGAGTTGTAGGCGGCTTCGTTGGCTGTGTAGTTCGAGAGTCCATAGAACGCCTCTTGGAACACCGTCGGCGTCGAGCTGCCCGGGCTATCGGGATGGTTAATGTAGTCGATCGTTCCGCCGGGTCCGGCGAAATAGACGCGGTCTGTAACCGGATCGTAAACCGGCTGCAGCGGCGCGAGCCAGTTGTAAGTCGGCGCGATGTAGCTGGCGCCGTTGGGGTTGTAGGCCCAGGTGCCGCCGCTGGTGTAGGCACCGTTCCCGGTGCTCCCGTTGAGTTGGAACTGGGTCGAGTTGAGGACCGTGATCGTGAAGCTGCTGTTGGCGGCCGTGTTGCCGTTGACACCGCCGATCGTGACGCTCTCGCCCGTCGCGAGCCCGCTGGTCGAGCCGGTGGTGATGACGATGGGGGAAGCGTTGCTGGCTGCGGTGATCGACCCTGTCACCGCGCTCGTCCACAGCACCTGGCCTGTGACGTCGTTGAGGCCGGCGAGATAAAAGTTCTGTTGGTTCTGGTCTTGCGCGCTCCACGTCACCTTGATGGGGACAACGACGGTATTGCCGGGCGTGAAGACCGGATCGCCGTAGTGCACCGCGCCCCAGGGTGCCAGGTCGAGCGGGGTCGACCAGAGGAGATGGTTGAGGGGCTGGGCGGCGACTTGCGAGACGTCGGTGTGCTGGGCGTTGCCGCCGAAATTATTCCACGAGGCTGTCAGGAGGGCCCGGTCCTCCAGACGCTCGATCGCGGGTAGGGAGCAGGATTGACGAACGGCACGCTTGGAACGAGGCTTTCGAAACCACCTGAGTCGCAACACCATGAGCACGTTTCCCGTTGCCCGCGAGGACGTGAATGTAAGACGAACCCGGAACGAGCAGCCTACGAAGGGGTCGCGAGAGCAGCAAGCGGATCGCCAAAATTTTTGAGCCTCCAATCGCTAAAAAACTGGCAGATTTTTCCCAGAAACAGCATATTTTAGCCGCCGCGACAGCGAGTCGACTCGAGTCAGAAAACGCTTCTCAAAAGGAACGCTGGGAGTCGGCGAACGTCACGGTGCGCCCTCCGATTGTGAAGCGCCCAGGGACTGGACGATCACGTCGGAGAACCAGGCCTCGCCCTCGACGGCGCAAAGTGAAAATGCGGAGGCGGTGGGTTCGGGTTGAACCGGCACAAAGCCGACCGGCTTTTCGTCGAGAAACAACCACCAGGACTGAGGCTGGCGCTCCACGCCCAGCGTGTATTGCTCGGCGTGCCCGTGGTCGAGCGGCAGCAGAGGGGAATCGATCACGCAGCGACTCGCATCGCTGGCTCGGAGGCCGATGCCGACGCCCTCTTTGGAAAGCTGAGCGACGTATCGCGGGCCATCGTCGAGCGAGTTGTCCCGCCCGAATTCGATTTCCGCCGCCTTGGCCTGGTGCAACTGGACCACGACGGAGAGGCGGAAGTGGGTGAGGGCCGTTCGCTTTTTGTTGACCTGGTTAGTCAGTGTGTGAATGATCGAGCCGCTGGTTCCCGAAAGGACCCGGCCGCCCTCAGTGTTCCTTTTCACGGTCCATGCGCCCGAGTGCGCATGCCAGCCGCTGAGAGTGAGGCCGTCAAACAGATGCTGTCCTAGCCCGACCGCGACGAGCGTGCGTGACGACTTCGGTGCACGGCTGGGCCAAAGCCGCCACAGGCCAATGCCGACGCCTGCCGCAATCGCAGTTCCCCCCGTGAGAACCCCAAGAAATCGGCGCCGAGACCACAGCCGGGGCGGCGTTGGCCGAAGCAGCGTTGGCAGAGGCGGTGGCGGGTGCCTGACCAGTTCCGCGGGGGTTGGATCCACCGAAATGATTTGAGTCGGCGCGGTGGCCGCTGACTTCGCGAGCGCCGCGCTCGGCAGTGGTGCCGACGCCAGAAGGCGATCGATCCGTTGCAGCAACTCCGGATAGTCGCCGATGCGGTCGACGGGACTTCGTCGCGTCATGCGACGAATCAGTTCGCCGCTTTCGTGCGAAATGTGAGGGAACCTGGCTCGGACGTCGACGGAATCGAGCGAGAGCTTTTGGGCCACGAGCTGAGGAAGCTTCATCCCGTAGAAGGGAGGCTCGCCCGCGATGAGCTGATAGGCCGTCGCGCCCAGGGCGTAGATGTCGACGCGATGATCAAAGCCCTCGCCTCCGAGTTGCTCGGGGGCCAGATAATGCGGACTTCCGATCGCCGTGTTGACCGAGGTTAAGCGGGTTTGAACGTCAACATCGCGAGCCAGAAACGCCAGTCCGAAATCGGTGATCTTCACCATCTTCAGGCCGTGCGGCAGCTCGAAGCCCGCGGGTGGGTCGACCAACAGCAGGTTGGCCGGCTTGACGTCTCGGTGGATGATCTTGGCAGATGCCGCATGGGAGAGCCCGGCCGCAGCCTGACGCACAAGGCTCCAGGCGACCGCTTCGGAAAACGGTCCCGATAGCTCGACCTGACGCTCGACGTCGATCCCGTCGATCAGCTCCATCACGAAATAGAGGCGTCCGGCGTGTCGGCCGAAATCGAAAGCGGCGACGATATTCGGATGGCGGAGCCGCGCGACGGCCAGCGCCTCTTGTTCGAACCGCGCGAGGGCCGTTGGATCGTGCATTTGGGTGACAGGCACGGTTTTGATGGCGACGACACGATCGAGGCTCTTCTGCCGGGCGCGAAACACCACGCCCATCCCGCCGCGCCCGATCCATTCCAAGATCTCATAGCCGGGGACGACCTCTTCTGGGTGGAGCAGCGTTTCGATGATGTCGGCCTGCACGGCGTCGAGCAGCCCCTGCCGCAACGCCAAATCGCTCGCCGAGAGATTGGCCGACTGGCCCTCGGTTTCCAGCCGCTGACAGGTCGCATCGTCCAGAAACTGAAGCTGGCAAGCGATCGAGAGAAAATCGCCCTGTGGCAGCGACGAGCTCGTCATGGTCATGAGCTTGCTGTTTCAGCCCGGCTCTTCTCGAAGCGTATCTAACTGCTTCAGGATCACTTTAATCGAGGGTCGGTCCGACAGGGATTTCCCCACATAGGCAAAACGGACGTGCCCGACCTTGTCGAGGATGTACGTCGCTGGTTTCGCGAGATCCTTGCGGATTCCAAGCGCATCGACCGCTTTGAGCTCGATGTCGAGCACCACGGGAAAGGGAGTTGTGGTCACCCCGTCCCCCGAGCGAACGAACGTGGCTTTGAGGAATTCGTCCAGACGCCGCGACTGATCGGGTTTCGCAATCGGATAAACGACCAGGACTTCCGTCGCTCGCTCGCTGATCTTGGGGTAATTCGTGATGAGGCTCGACGTGTAGCTCGAGCAGTAAGGGCAGATCGAGCCGTTGTATCCGCGAGTAAAGACCACGACCAGGTTTTTGGCACCGATCAAGTCGCGCGGCCGAACCGATTTGCCCGCTTGATCGGTGAATTGCAGATTCAAGATCGCGTCTCCCGGCGCGGCATTCGGCGCAGCGTCATCGAGAAAGTGAATGTCAGCCGGTCCGATTGAATCGGCTGAGTCGCCCGGGGAATTGCGAGCACAGCCGGCCACCAGCAGGCAAAGCAGCAGCACGGCCCGGATCCCCAGCGAGCAAGTACGTTCTGCCGCTCTTTTCCCGCTCTCGATGGACATAACGAGCGAATCTCCCGTTGCATCGTAACAGACCGCTTCCCTCGGTTCCTCTGATTTGCGCAAGCGCCGGGCTTGGATAAAGAACAGGAAGGGCCGCGGCGCCTAAGAGAAACGCTCCCTCCTCTCGTCAAGCGCCGCAAGTGTCGGCGGCGCCGCCGTCGCTAGAATGACGGCATGAGCGACGAAGCGAAAAAACGAAGGCCGTCGCACACAATCCGCCTGACCGTTTGGATGCTGGTGGGCGTGCTCGTCGGTGTGGTCTTCGCGCCGGCAGTCGGAAACTCACTCGATCCGTGGTTTCGATGGAGGCCGCTCATCTCCACCGTGTCCGGGGCGCTGGCTGGATTAGCCGTTGAACTGTTCCGCAGATTCCTGGATCATCAGACCAATCGGGAAACCAAACGCGAATTCTTGGTGCTTGCCCTCTTTGTTGTCTGGGTCGCGGCGTTGTACATCTGTCTCATCCGCTAAACTCCCATGGCGCCCGACTTTCTGGGTAAACGTAGGAGTTTCTGGGCAAACGCGACCTTCTGGGCAAAGCCCGCTGGGACTCAAAATGTTGGCGCTGATGTCTGACCGACTCCCGCCGCTAGAATGACGGCATGGTGCGGGGCCGGTGAACAGCGGGGGCTTGCGCCCTCGAAGGGCAAACTGCTCGGCGGCCCGAATGGGCCGTGTACCAGCGACAAGGGCCCGCGAGATGCGCTCACTGAGCGCCCCGCACCATTTGAGAAGATTTATCCCCCGGATCTGTTGGCTCTGAGGTTTCGGTCGCTTCCCCGCTGAACTCCCGTACCAATAGCTCATGACCCGGCAAGCCCCCGCTAGAATGACGGCATGAGCTGTCGGCGCGTCGCGGAGAATCGAAGTTCCCAGACACGCGGCGGTGCCCCAACTCTTGGGTGACCCGATTTCGCAAAATGAGGCGTGGGTCCGGCCGAGTGCCGCACTGTCATCTGGAGGCCTTCCGTGTTGCGAAAAGTCAGTCGATATTTGGCCTACCCGCTGTTAGTGGCCGTCATCGTCGGGGCCATTTGGTACACGATCGGCAATTTCCCGACCGACAAGCCGCGAGGTTTCGACGGCGCGCCACCGCCGCCGGCGGAGCCTTGGAAGCCCAGCGCGAAGTTCGATGCGGAAGCGAACGCCGGTTTCAAAGTCGATACCGCCCACAAGGACAACGTCGCCCTGGCTGGAACAGGCGGCGGGGCCGACTGGCCGCAATTCAACGGCGAACATCGCGACAACAAGTCCTCAGAAAAGAATCTCGCTCGCAGCTGGCCAAAAGGAGGGCCCCCGCTCGCCTGGACAAGCTCAGGTCTGGGGACGGGCTTTTCCAGCGTCACAGTCGTCCAGGGCATCGTCTACACGATGGGCAACAAAGGGGAAAGCGAAACGATCGCCGCGCTCGACGCAGGCACCGGTCAGAAGATCTGGAGTACACCAGTTTCATGGGCCACGCATCTGGCGGCCGGCGACGGTCCGCGAAGCACGCCCAGCGTGGGACTGGGCAGCGTCTTTGCGTTGGGAGGCTACGGCGACCTGACCTGCCTGGACGCCAGGTCCGGAACCATTCGGTGGCAAAAAAACATCATGACCGAGTTTGAAGGCTTCGTCCCGAATTGGGGCGCCTGCGAGTCGGTCCTGATCGACCAAAACCGCATCATCTGCACACCGGGCGGCAGCACTGCGACTCTGATTGCCCTCAACCCCGAAAACGGAGACCTCATCTGGAAGGCGGTTGCGCCGCAGAAAGATCGCTGCGGCTACGCTTCGCCGGCCGTCGCACAGGTCGATGGCGTGCGGCAGTACGTGCAGCTCACTAGGTCCGGAACGGTGGGCGTGCGGGCCGACAACGGGGACTTTCTGTGGCGAGACGATTCGGCAGCGAACGCGACCGCCAATTGTTCTTCGCCCTTGGTCGCCGGGAATCTTGTCTTCACTTCGTCGAACTATGGAGCGGGCGGTTCGCTGGTGAAGCTTGTCGCAGCGTCTTCGGGTGTCAAGGCGGAACTCGTTTATCACACGCACCGCATGTCAGTCCATCACGGCGACATGGTGATCGTCGACGGGCTGATCTTTGGCGCGAGCGATCCGGGAATTCTGACGTGCCTCGAGCTGGCGAGCGGCAATGTGAAGTGGTCGAGTCGCCAAGCGGGGAAGGGATCGATCACATACGCGGACGGCCGGATTTATCTCCGCACCGAAGAAGGAACCGTGATCCTCGTCGAGGCCACCGGAAAAGGCTACCACGAACTGGGACGGTTCGAACAGCCGAATCGAAGCAAAAGCTCAGCCTGGGCACATCCGGTGGTGGCCTCCGGGCGGCTCTTCCTGCGAGATCAGGATCTTCTCTTTTGCTTCGACCTGAGGCGTCCTCCTTCGCCGTAGTCCGCGGTTTTCACTTCGGAGGCGCCCCTCCATTTCTCGCTGGCTGTTTGTAAGCCGCGCTTGCTGCCCTGATCCAGGCGTGGGCCGCTATGTTTCGGATAAGGGCGTTGCGTGTCCATCCTGGATGGGCATGCCGAAAAGATTTGCTTTTTTTGGGCGTTCTACGACGATTGTCGTTGACATATTACGACGGCGGTCGTAGAACAGAATCCATGAACAAGAAATCGTTGCCTCAACCGACGGGAGCCGAGTTGGAACTGTTGCGCGTGCTCTGGGACCGAGGCCCCAGCACTGTCCGTGAAATTCACGACAGTCTGCGGGACCAGAAGGGGACCGGCTATACGACCACCCTCAAAATCCTGCAAAAGATGGCGGAGAAAGGACTCGTGAAGCGGGATGAATCGCGGCGATCGCACGTGTATCGCGCCGTCTGGCAGGCGGAACAGACGCAGCGGCAGCTGGTGCGCGATCTGTTGCGGCGCGCATTCGGCGGTTCGCCTGGAAAGCTGGTGGTGCAGGCTCTGTCGGAAGAGGCCGTTTCGCCTGATGAGCTGCTCGAGATTCGACAGTTGCTCGAAAAACTCGAAGCCAGCCAACCGCGAAAGGGATCCAAATGAGCGCCTCTCTGATCCTTTCCACTCCGGTCGCCTCGACCGTCGAAGCCCTGGGTTGGACTCTGCTGCATTTTGTCTGGCAGGGAGCGGTTGTCGCGCTGGCGCTTTCGGTCTTTCTGTTCCTAGCACGCAAGGCGTCGCCGCAGGTTCGGTATCTTGCCGGGTGTGGCGCGATTTGCCTGATGTGCATCGCGGCGATTTCGACATTCGTCTGGTATTTCGGTGCAGCGAGGGTTGGGACGGCCGCGTCGCCGGCCGTAGCACCGGCCGATTCCGCGACGTTGTCGGCGGTTTCTAGTTCCGGCGTGTTGCCGCCCGCGCGCACCACCACCGCGGATCTCCGCACCAACGCGCGCGAAACGACCGAGGCGCCGACCGTTGCACACTCGGCGCGAGTCGAGGAACCGCCCACGGCATCTCAAGTGCCGGTGGTCTCCGTTGAATTTTTGAAATCGCTGCCAGAAGCCGCGGCACGATGGAGACAGCGCCTCGAGCCTTGGCTGCCGGGAGTTGTCGCCCTCTGGGCGCTGGGGGTGGCGTTTCTGTCATTGAGGCTGCTGGTTGGGTGGCGAGCCGTTCGCCGTTTGCGCGCGACGGCGCAGGAGATTCCCGAAGAGCTGTGGAATTCCCGCTTTTCGCGACTCAAAGGACGGCTAGGCGTTTCGTATCCCGTTCGACTTGCCTGTTCGGCCTCGGCGGGGGTGCCGATGGTGATCGGCTGGCTCAAGCCAGCGGTCATTTTGCCGGCCGGCTTGATCACGGGCCTGAGCGGCGAACAACTCGAGGCGATCCTTGCGCACGAGCTGATTCACATCCGCCGACACGACTATTTGGTGAATTTGCTGCAGAATGTCGTCGAGACGATCTTCTTCTATCACCCCGCTGTGGCCTGGGTCTCCGGTCGGATTCGAGTCGAGCGTGAGCATTGCTGCGACGATGCCGCACTGGTCGCCTGCGGCGGTGTCCTCGACTACGCCCGCGCTTTAGCCGCGCTGGCCGAGCTGCGGCGGAGACCGGCGTTGGGTGTCGCGGCCACAGGCGGCTCTCTGGTCGAACGCATTCGCCGGCTGGGCAACACGGCCGAGATGAGCGCTCGCCGCGGCATATCGCCCGTCTTTCCGACGCTCGCCTTGCTGTTCGCCGCTATTTGTGCGCTCGCGGCGATCGCTCACGCTGCCATGGCTCAACATACCGGCGACCTGACCAAACCCTCTGCCTCGGCGAAGGGTGGGGCAATCAAGGACCTGCCATCCAAGGAACAGGCTGGCGACGCGGTGACGATCCGCGGCCGGGTCTTGCGACCCGACGGCGAGCCGGCCGCCGGGGCGCAGATCCTCGCGCTGCGGACGTTTTGGTCCAGCCGGGTCAGTTGGCGGCCAGTGGCAACTGCATTAGCAGGGGCGAACGGTGAATTCGAGATTCGGGTTCCTCCACGGTGGTACGATGGGCTCGGCAGCACATTCGCTTGGCTCGCAGCCCGGGCGGACGGCTTCGGAGTCGAGTGGGCGCGCGGACCGTCGTTCGTCGCCGGGAAGGAACCGAGTTCGCCGGTCGTTTTGCGGCTCGTTCCCGAATCTCCGATTCATGGTCGGGTGGTCGACCTGGAAGGTCGGCCGGTGAGCGGAGTTCGCGTGCGCGTGGTGGCGCAGGCCGTGCCTAGGGAGGGTCAGGATCTCGGCCCGTGGCTGGACGCGCTGAAGAAGGGCCTGACCAGCGCCGACCGTCAGCTCGGTGGCCGGCTCCCCGGGTACGAGGAGGAAGCGACGCCACCAATTCTGAGCGATCAGGATGGGCGGTTCGTGGTGCGGGGAATCGGCCGCGAGCGGATGATGCGGCTGCAAGTCAGTGGGGAGACGATCGCCTCGGAGCAATTCGAGGTAGTAACTCGCTCAATGAAACCGCTTGCGCCGCCCCCCGGTTCCAATGGCCACACCGAAGTGTTTGGAGAGGACTTCACCTACCAGGCAGCACCCACCAAGCCGATCGGCGGCACGGTCCGCGACGCGGTCACCGGGAAGCCGCTCGCAGGCGTCCATCTCGAGCTGAGACGGCATAACTTCGTCGTCACGCAGACCGATGCCGAGGGCACATTCCGACTGGTCGGCATGCCCAAACAGACCGATGCAAACGAAAAGGAGGGGATCCCCAACCGGCTCGTGGCCGTGCCGAATGTTGACCAGCCCTATTTCGACAATTGGGTCGACATCCCGCAGACCGCGGGGCTTGAGCCCGTCAGGCTCGACATCAAGCTCAGGCGCGGGCTGTGGATCACCGGCCGCGTGACGGACAAGGTGACCGGCAAACCCTTGAGTGCGACAGTCCACTATTTCCCGTACGCGTCGAATCAGTTTGTGAACAAGGACGAGTGGCGGAACTTCGAGCGCGTCAACGACGAGCCGCATCGGGTCACTCGGCCGGATGGAACCTATGGCATCGTGGGATTGCCTGGGCGCGCCATCGTTGGCGTGCGGGCGGGGGGCGGGATGTATCTCAAGGGAGTGGGAGCCTCCGAGATTCCGGGGATGGACAAAAATGGCCGCTTCCCAACAACGCTGGGATCTGCAAACGCAGGCTTCGAGCACGCGCTCAAGGAGATCAATCCGCCGCCGGGGGCTGAGTCGGTGGCTTGTGATCTGGCACTCGATCCGGGCGGAAAGGTGCGGATCACGTTTGTCGACGGGGCGGGCAAGCCGGTGGAGGATACTTTCCTTCTGCATTTAGAACCCGGGGTGGCAGTGGCTGCCGCACGACCCGACTCCACCTTTGAGATTGCGGGCCTGGCTCCGAAGGAATCAAGGACTTACCAGATCACCCAATGGCAACGAAAAATCGCCAAGCTCTTCAGCTTCGATTACGACGACAAAGCGTCGCATCCCCTGACGATTACACTCGAGCCCTGCGCGACCGTGCGCGGTCGGCTCCTGGACGAGGAAGGACGCCCTGTCAAAAACGTGCAGGTTTTCGCCTCGGCTGAGCAGAACGGCAGCGAAAGGTTCACTCTGTATCCCTTCGGACCAATTACTGATGCCGACGGACGTTTCGTGATTGAGAACCTGGCGGCGGGCTGCGACAGCTACAAGATTAGCGCCATGCATCCCCAACTCGATCCCCCGACCGTCGCCGAGAAAGTCGCCTTCGCCCCCGGAAGGACGATCGATCTGGGCGACATCAAGCTGCGGTGGCCGCGGTGACGGGGAGAGTCCAAAATTCCCCGTTCCAGCCGCGATGAGGGCTTAGGGATGCAAAACCGGCAGCGGGTTTGGCTCTCGATCGATGGTGTGCCGCTCGACGAGCAGCTGGGCCAGCTCGCCCATGTGGCCATTGACATAGTCGAGCAGGATCCGGTTTGACTTTGGATCCCACCTGTAACTCACGAGTTCCTGGTACACGCTTTCGGGTGGATCGTGCCGCACCAGCAAGCGGTAAAAGCTGACGCAAGCGCCGGTCCGCTGCGAGCCGGCGGCGCAATGCACCAGCACCGGACGCCCCTCGTGTTCGGACTCGACGATCGCCTGGACGGCACCCGCGTATCGGTCAATCGCACCGGTTGCGTCACCTCGCAGAGGAAATCGCAGGTGTCGGATCCCTTTTGACTGCGAGAGATCAAGCTCGGCTCGCTGATCGGCGTCATTCGGATCGAGACCATTGAGATCGATGATGGTGCCGATGTGGTTCCGGTCTACGACGTCCGCGATCAGGAACCTCGAGATTTGGCCGCTGCGATAGACTTTTCCTGGAACGACGACGCCGAATCGCTTGGGAATAATCCGATCGCGTAGGACGAGGGTCCAAAGTGCGATGGCGGCTCCGACGATCGCCAGGCCGAGGACCGCCAGGCCGACGATTCGAGCGGACTTGCGGGCGCGAGGACGGGCAATTCCGGAGTCGGCCGACTCGTGTGTCGGGTCCCCGCCGGGCGCTCGCACGTTGTCAGCTGTGGGGGGAACATGGGCAACTTTGCCCGAAAGCGCGGCGATCGAACGGCCCGCCATGGATTCGACCTGGTGGATCTGGGAGGAAATCCAGCGGGGCGTTCCGAAGGCCGTCATCCGCCCTGCGACGCTTCGGCGTCCGTCGCTCCCGCACAAGAAAAACCGAGCGGGAGAATAGCTTCCCGAGCGGGAGCGGCACAGATCACATTTCGGGGAGGCGTCTCTGGATTGCGAAAGTCAGCGTTTCAATGCGACTTTTTCGCTTCCGTTCGCTGAACCTGCGAGTCTTCATTCCGGGAATTGCGATCCGGAGGGACTGCGCGGTTGGCCTCGATCTCCGAAACAGTCTTGCGAATTCCATTCAAAAGTTGTGCGGTCTGAAACCAGGGGCTGACGGACTTCATCTCAAGAGCTCCACTTCGCACCTGTTGGCGAATCCCTCGTGCAGGTCGATACCGGACCGTGGGAGCCATGTTACAGAGGTGGAAACTGTGAAGGGAAGCACTTTGCTTGCCAAGATCCCCGATTTCCCAGAAATAGGATAGGACTGACGAATAAGCAAATGTTTCAGCGTGATGACGAGCCGTTCTGGTGGTTCGAAAGGGTGGAAGCCGGTCCGACCGACGTGAGTCGGCCGAACCGGCTTCCGGAATCCCTCTCTCCCTAACGGAACCTGCTAGACGCTTTTATTTCGAGTAGGGCAGGCTGTGCCTGCCGGAATTGTCGAGTGACCGGCGAAATTTCTAATTTGCGACAGGCGGGAGCCTGCCCTACTTGCTGTGCTTGCTGCGATTGGATCAGCGAAGTTTGAGGCTGGCCACGCCGACGATCGCCAGCAGGGCCGAACCGATCCAAAAACGGACGACGATCTTGATCTCGTTTTGGCCTTTAAACAGATAGTGGTTGTGAAGTGGGCTGCAGGCGATCAGCCGATTGCCGGTCAACCTGTACCAGCCCAGCTGCAAAAGAACGCTCAGTGTCTCGATCACAAAGATTCCGCCGACGATCACCAGCAGGGCCTCCTGCCGCGAGACAAGTGCGGCCAAGGCCAGCAGGGCACCAACCGGCAATGCGCCCGTATCGCCCATGAAAACTTGGGCCGGATAACAGTTGAACCACAGAAATCCGAGCATCGCCCCGACCATCGCGCCAAGCACCACGCTCAGCTCGCCGCATCCCGAAATAAATGGAATGCCCAGGTAGTCGGCCATCGTTCGATGCCCAGCGAGGTACGCAAGTGCGACGAACGCCGATCCGGCAAAGACCGTGCAGCCCCCCGCCAGCCCGTCGAGGCCGTCGGTGAGATTGACCGCGTTCGATGTCCCAACAATCACCAGCGCGCTCCAGGCGATGAACGCTCCGCCCAGCCATAAGCTGCCGGCTCCGAGCGGCCAAATCAGTTCCAGTCCGTGCGGCACGGTTCGCTGATGCCAGTACAAGATCGAGCCGATCACCAGAGCGAACAGGATTTGAGCGGCAAATTTCTGTCGGACGCTCAGACCATTGCGCGGCGTGTTCAGCTTGATCCAGTCGTCGCAGGCGCCAAGGGCCCCGAAGCACAGCGTCGTCAAGAGAGCAAGTTGTGTAAACGGATTGGTCAGATCGCCGAAAAGCAGCGTTCCGATGACGATCGAGGCCACGATAAACAGTCCGCCCATCGTTGGCGTCGACTGCTTGGAGGCCTGAATTTCGTTCAACCGCTTCGAGGCACTGGCGATTCGTTCCCGGAACCGGCTTCGCAGCCATCGGATGGCGAGCGGTCCCAGTGCGATCGCCAGCACAAACGCGGTCACACTGGCCAGGGCCGTTCGCGCCGTCAGAAAAACGCGCGAATCGCCGGCGGTGTGCAGCTCCATCTGCCGCAACATCGGGGCGAACCAATTGACCAGCCAGACCAGCATCGCGTCGTGCCTGCGAGTCAAACCTGGGGAGGCAGATGTTCTTCACCTGCTCACGTTTCCACTCTTCGACCGTCTCAGACAATGTATCCCCGGGCGCCGAGGTACACCCTCGGCGCCCGGTCTGTAGGTTCTGCTGTGAAGCGACGATTGGAGTGATTGACCCAGAAATCACTTGTTCCAATTGCCTGATTGCTTCCGCCCGGCCGAAGCCGAACAGTA
>DASZIA010000139.1:0-5861 GCA_035949535.1 Planctomycetaceae bacterium
CCACTCATTGTGGTCCAATCCCAGCCGGGACCAACCGAGAGGACCGCATAGAGTGTCCCGGCGGCTTCCTTGTATCGGTGCAACGCGAACAGACAGAGAGCGCGAAACTCGTGCAGCACGACGTCGCTCGGAGTCTTGGAGAGTGCCGTATCGAGCGAGGACAGTGCGCGGGCATAGTTCCCGCTGTAGAAGGCATTGCGTGCTTGATCGCTGTTCGCGGCAGCGCCGGTCGCTGCCGACGAATCCGGTTCGGGCAGCGCCGTCGTTGTGGCGATCGGCTGCGAATAGTCGATTGCCTGGTATTCTGCGACGGTCGAAGTATCGCAGTACGGGTTGGCGTAACCGTAGTAGCCGGTGTCGTAGTAAAGCGAGCCGGCGCCCCAAGTCGTCAGACCCCATGTCACCGCGCCGAGGCCCCAAGCGCCCCAATGGCCGTTCCAGTAGCCGTGATACCAGTCGTTGTGGGCGTTCTGCCAAAAGTCGTGTCGGTTGCCGGCGTTCGGGAACCGATCTCCAATTCCAGGTCGATTGCCAATTCCCGGGCGATTTGCGATGCCTCCTGGTCCGCCGATGCCACCCGGGCCTCCGATGCCGCCCGGGCGTCCCGGTCCACCGATGCCGCCGGGACCTCCGGGTCCGCCGATTCCTCCTGGACGATTTCCGATGCCGCCGGGGCCGCCAGGGCCTCCGACGCCGCCGGGTCCACCGGGACCACCGATGCCGCCTGGGCGATTTCCGATACCGCCGGGACCGCCGACACTTGGTTTGTTGCCGCCGCCGATGTTCCCGCCGCGCGCGGGCAGTGCAGACGGTCGATTTCCGCCTCCCCGCTGTCCCCCACCGAGGCCGCCGCCCGGTGAACCGCCGCCGACTCGGCCTCCTCCGCCCCCTGCGACTCCACCGCGGTAGCCACCACCCCCACCGCCGCCCCCTCGAAATCCGCCACCGCCACCCCCGCCGCGGCCGCCACCGCCACCTCGGCCACCGCCGCGTCCAAAGGCCCACTTATCACTCGCAGGCCCTGCGAGCACCGCAAGGATCATCAAGGCAACACGAAATGTGCGTTTCATGTGACGCGCCCCCTTTGTTCGCGGCTTGTTGGGGCCTCTCGGCTCGCGAGCCTCGTCTCCGTCCCTTACTTTTCAATTGCCGCATCCGGCGGCCTTCGGACGACCTTGATTTCTATCGGCGACATCACTTCGCCTCCGACGACCCGGTCCGTCATGCGCCAGGTATAGGAGTCTTTGCCGGCGGGCTTGTAGATATTGGTCATCGAGGCCGTGGTCCCGTCTCGTCGTACGGCCGTGGCTTTGACCAGCCAGCGGTCGCCGTCGCGCGTCCAAAACGACTCACCGTAGCCGCCCTCGGAGTCGAACAGCCACGATCGGATTTGTTTGGTGAGCGGGTCCCAGCCGATGCGCTGGGTTAAGTGCATGGTGTCGCTGCCCTGCACGCGAATCTTGATGTCCTGCAGAAGGAAATTCTTGTTGTCACTCCACTTGCACGACGTCATCACGACCGAATCAGGACTTTCATCGATCCAATCGCCGACGAGCCATTCCAAGGGCTTGAGCCGTTCGGCGTTCGTAATCTCACTCTCCTCGGTCTCGCGCACAAAAGCCAAAAGCCATTTGCCGCCTCGCGATTTGATGTGCACGGCGGTGTAGCGGGACACATTGGGTTCTTTCCCCGGGCCGGACGTCACATTCGCTCGACCGGTCTCAATGGCGAGCGCCGAGCCAATCATGCGAATGGAACCGACGTCGATCTGGATTCGCCCTTGCGGCGCGTCGGCGAAAGTGGCCGCTGTTTTCCTTTCGATCGCCTCGCGTCCTTGTGTGGTTTCTCCGTCCTCATCGATCGTCTGCGCCTCCGGTGCAAACAGGTTCGCGACGGCCTTGGCATCGCCAGCGTTGTACGCCTTAACGAATGCCCCCACGTTGGCACGGATCGTTGACTCGTCCTTGGTGTCGCTCGAAGCGGGCTTGGCGGCGGACTTTTCTTGATCTTGGGCGAATAGCGTCGACGACAAGACAATCAGAAGCGTAAGGCTCGTGTTCCGAACAAATGCGTGCATGTCTATCTCCACCGGAGCCGTCAAAGCTCGCCGAACGCTAATGCCGAAGTCCGTCGCTCGACGGAAGAGCGCGTGCCGGGATGTCCCCCCCGGCGCCGCAGGGTGTTGCGGCGTCGAAGGGTTCTTTCGGCATCGGCAAAGGTCGGCGTCTTTTTGCAGGCCGTCTGGCTGTTGCCGACCATCGATCTAGTTTGTGAAGTCCTTCGCGCGACGGATCGTCTGGCAAATTCCCCGGACCGTCTCTTTGTAGTAATTCTCGATTTTGGAATCGGCGACGAATGCCGCTCCGACAAATTGGCCGTCGCCGGCATCAAAAACTCCAGCCGCGAACACGACATCCACGCGGGACTTCTTTCCCTTTCCCGTCCCGGTAATCACCTTGGCGCCGCCCTTCGTCTCGCGTGGCTCGTCGAACTTGACGTCCGTCAGGTAGTTTTTTGCCAGACCCTCCTCGACCTTTTTGATCCCGGCTTGTTTGTCATCGACCCCTTTGAGGAGGACGAGCATGGAATAGACTTGTCCATCTCCACTGACGGCCGAGATGTAGTTGGCACCAGACTTTTGGTTCCAGTCGGAAGGGAACGTGATCCCCACGACGGGCTTGTCGTCCTTGCGAATGACGGCTTCCACGCCGGGCTTCGTCGGAGTACCGGCTGCGGTCGTGCCGAAAGTCTCCGGCGGCGCTTCGTAGAAGTTCGAGTGCTGGGCGTTCTGATAGTCCGTGGTGGAATAATACTGGCTCCGCGCTTGCGTTTCCCGATTAACGGCGGCACGCGTCGCGCCCGTCACGACGCCAATCTTGGCCCCTGTCGCCGCTCCTTCGCTCCCGCCAACCATTCCGCCGACCACGGCTCCGCGCATGCCGCCGCTAACCGCTCCGCCACCCCTTCTCTGAGCCATTGCGTTAGGAGCCAAAGTCACCAGGGCTAAAGCAGCTACTCCAAGAATTCGCAACCTGGTCATTGTCAGTTCTCCTCTTTCAACGGTTCCCATACCTTTCGAACTTCGTCCACAACCCAAACTCGCCCATTAAGGATCCATGTGCCATCGGTCCACTCACCGGCTTAATCGATCAATAGGCGCCGGCGTCGTTGGAGACCCAGCACTGTGTGCTCGGAAGTCGGATGCGCGTCGTCGCTCCGATCGGGTCTGGTTCCTTTACAAGGTGCTCGGGGCCTCAAGCCTGCGGCCATCATCTTCCGAAGTGGCTGATTCCGGAGGCGCATGTGGCGTTTGGCGCTCCGTTCGTTCGACGTACCACCCAATCACGTAGTAGAAGACCGGCGTCAGAAAGATGCCGAATAGCGTTACTCCAAGCATCCCCGAGAAGACCGCCGTGCCCAGCGCCCGACGCATTTCCGCACCGGCACCCTTCGCGATCATCAACGGCACGACTCCCAAGATGAATGCGAACGACGTCATGATGATTGGACGCAGGCGGCTTCGGCAGGCCGCGACAGTCGCTTCGAACCGTGACTGCCCGGCGTCCTGGTTCGCTTTGGCGAAGGCGACGATCAGAATCGCGTTCTTGCAAGCCAAGCCTACGAGTACGATGAAGCCCACCTGCACGAAGATGTTGATGTCCGATTTGATCATCGCCACGCCGACCAGCGACGCGAGCAAGCACATCGGAACGACCAGAATGATTGCCAGGGGAAGCGAATAATTCTCGTACTGAGCTGCCAACACCAGGTACACCAGCACCACGGCCCCGGCAAACGCAAAGTAGACCGCGTTCCCTTCCAGAAGCTGCAAGTATGTCAGCTCCGTCCACTCGGACGTCATGCTCTTGGGCAGCTCTTGCTTCGCAAGGCCCGAGATCCTGGAAATCACGGTGCCAGAGCTGACTCCCGGCAGGGCCGCCCCATTGAGCGCGGCGGCGGTATGCATGTTGTACCGCGTGACCATAGTCGGACCACCGATGTCTTCGATCGTGGCGACGGTTCCAATCGGAAGCATTTCGCCGGCGGCGTTGCGAGTCTTGAGCTGGCGGACGTCTTCGGCCTTCAGACGGAACGGCGCGTCGGCCTGAAGGTTCACCTGCCAGGTGCGACCAAAGCGATTGAAATCGTTGACATAGTATCCACCGAGGTAAACCTGCAGGGTGTTGAACACGTCGTTGAGCGAAACGCCCATCGTCTTGCACTTGGTGCGGTCGATGTCGATGTAGAGCTGCGGAGCATTCGCGCGGAAGCTGCTGAACAGGCCAGCAATGCCCGGGAGCTTGCTCCCTTTTTCGGCCAGGTTTTCCGACTGGCCCTGCAGCATGTCGAGCGGCAGGTCGCCCAGGTCTTCGACCATCAGCTTGAAGCCGCCGGCGTTGCCCAGGCCGTCGACGGCCGGCGCACCGAATACGGCAACCTGTGCTTCGACGATCTCGGCATAAAGCTCCTTCTGCAGCCGGCGGGCGATCTCGGCTCCGTCCAGTGAGGGATTGTGCCGGTGCTCGAACTCGTCGAGGATGATGAACATCGAACCAAGATTTGATCCGACCGCGTTCAGGACGAACGACTGCCCCGGGATCCCGATCGTGTGGATCACGCCTTTCGTGGCGAGCGCACGCGACTCGATGCGTTTCAGGGCGGCGACGGTTCGTTCGAGCGAAGCCGAGTCGGGCAGCTGCACGTCGACGATCAAATAGCCCTTATCCTGCGCTGGAATGAATCCAGTCGGAATATGCGTCAGCCCGAAATACGTCAGTCCGATCAGTCCGCCATAAATGAAGAGGACGATCACGCACAACCGCAGGGATGCCCCGACCACGCGACCGTACAACCCCGCCACGAAATCGAAGCCCCGGTTGAACCACTTGAAGAATCGCGACAGCACGCGGTTGACAGGCCGCGCCACTAGATAGCCCACTGCGGCGCCCGGAATCACCAGAGGGGCCCAGAGCAGCCACGCCTTCCAGGCCGGCTCCCCCTCGGTATGGGCCGTCCAACCCAACCGCGGCAGCGCGTACTGTTCCAGCAGCCTCGCGCCGAGCCATCCCAACAAGGCGGCGTACCCCCACCAGGGGAGCGCCTCGCGGGTGTCCTCGTGCCCCTGTCCGCCATGCTGGGCGCCCTTGAAGATCAAGACAGCCCGGGAGGGAGTCATGGTCATCGCATTGACTGCGGAGATGACCATCGAAGCGGCGATCGTCAGGGCGAACTGACGATAAAACTGGCCGCTGATCCCTCCGATCAGCGCACTCGGCAGGAAGACCGAACACAAGACCAGCGTGATGGCGATGATGGCCCCGGTGATTTCACCCATGGCTTTGATTGTGGCCGTGCGCGGGTCGAGACCTTCGGCGAGCTTAGTCTCGACGGCTTCCAGAACGACGATCGCGTCGTCCACCACAATCCCGATCGCCAGCACCAGTCCGAACAGCGTCAAGTTGTTGAGTGTGAATCCGAGCGCATACATGATGGCGAAAGTGCCGACCAGCGAAACTGGCACGTCGATCATCGGCAGGATCATCGCCTTCCAGTCTTGGAGGAACAGGAGCACGACGATCGCCACCAGAATGATCGCGTCACGGAGTGTGTGAAACACCTCGGCGACCGACTCTTTGATGAAAGGTGTCGTGTCGTAAACGATGTCATAATGCATACCCTGCGGGAAACGCGCCACCGCCAGCTCTTTCATCTTCTGCCGAATGTTGTCGGCAGTTTCGAGCGCGTTCGATCCCGGCAGCTGGTAGATCGCCAGGCCGATCGACGGTTTGCCGTCCAGCGTGCAGCGCGTGTCCTGGTTCTTCGCGCCAAGCTCGCTGCGCGAAACGTCCTTAAGACGGACC
>DASZIA010000140.1:0-10502 GCA_035949535.1 Planctomycetaceae bacterium
AAGGCGGAATCCGTCTTTGGCCAACCGCTCGCGGGCCGCGACGAGCCGCTCGGTGAATCCGGTCGGTTGGCTGGGCGTCAGCCATTTCTCAATCTGGCCGTTCGGATCCAAAAGCAGCCGCTCGATCATGTACCGTGGGACCGCATCGCCATTGACTACGCGCAGGTCGCGGGCCAGCTCGGCAACCTCCTCGTAAAACGAGCGCGGAAAGAGGGGCGTGCCTGCGGGCCGACCCGATTCGGCCGCCTCGAGAATCGCTCGTCGGACGTCGTCGACACCGACCCGGCGATGGGCCTCCGTCGTGACGACCGGAATTCCAAGCCGCTTCGAGAGAGCCGGGACGTCGATCGTCGTTCCCCGCTGGCGCGCCACGTCCGACATGTTGAGGATCAGCACGGTCGGCAAGCCGACGTCGAGGACCTGGCTGACGAGGAAGAGATTACGCTCCAAATTCGAGGCGTCGACGATGCAGGCGACCGCGTCGAGCCGGCCCACCTCCGGCTGCCGCCCGAGCAGGACTTCGACCGAAACCATCTCGTCGGGCGAGCGAGGGGCCAGGCTGTAGGTCCCCGGCAGATCGATGAGCTTCACAGTTGTGTCGCCAGAGCGCAGCCGGCCGATTTTTTTCTCCACCGTGACGCCGGGGTAGTTGCCGACTCGGGCGTGCATCCCGGCAAGCGCGTTAAAGAGAGTGCTCTTGCCGGTGTTCGGATTGCCGATAAAGGCAACCGTGAGAGTCCGCGGGGAAGGCGCCTTCTGGCCCGTGAGGCTCGGCGTGGTGGTGGTCATGCTGTGTGGTTCCCGCGCGCGACGCGCATCCTCGCTAGATGCCGAGTCGTTCGACCTGCAGTCGCCGCGCTTCGTTTGCCCGCAGCGAGATGCGGTAACCGCGAATGCGAAACTCGATGGGGTCGCCGAAGGGAGCGAAGCCGACCACCTCGATTTCCTCGCCTTCAGTCAGCCCCATTTCCAGCAGGCGGACCGCGACGCCATCATCACCCTCGATTTCGCGAATGATGGCTCGCGTGCCGGCCTTCAATTGATCCAGGGTTTCCATCGAAACACCGACATGATCAAAAACGGCAGGAGGAGGGCGTGCGACGCGGAACTCGCAACTTACTGTCGCGCGGAGGCCGGCTTGCCGACTTCAACGAGAATCAGAGCCGCGTCTGCGCCGCGAAATCCAAACCGATGGTTGCCGACCGCAACAATGCACGCGCCGTCCGAACGCACCATTCGGACGGGACGACCGGGACGCAGGCCCATTTCGCTCAGCCGATGGACGTGTTCGGGCTGACCGTCGACTTCGAGAATCGTGCCAGACTCACCCGGTGCAAGGTGATCCAGCGGCATGACTTGGCCAGCCGTACTATGGGGAAAGGACAATCGCTTCATTGACAAAGCCCAAACCGTCAACGGGTCCGCACGACGAATTCTTATTGAGACTGAGTCTCAATGTCCAACTACGTCATATGATACAGTGTCGCCACTCCGCAGGCAACTGCTCATTATTCTTGTGCATCCCCAGGCAGTAAAGCTAGACGTATCCTCCGACGTTGCCGCGACTTGACGCTCTTTTCCGCCCGACCTATACTCGCGCCCGAGTTCTCGGTGCGCCCTTCTCGTCAGAGTTCTCCCGAATGAAAAGCGAACATCGTCACGAACTTAAGACCAACGAGCTTGAGCGAATCGCCTCTGAATTGGGGCACACCGCGGAGCACTACGTTCAAGAGAACTGGATGCTGCTCGCAGCCGCCGTCGTGGTGATCGCACTCGGAGCGGGCGGACTTGTCTACTGGAAAAGCGCTTCCGGCGTGGCAGGCCAGCAAGGTTGGCGCGAGTTTGCCAGCGCCAATAAAGCCTCGGACTTCGGCAACGTCGCCGACAAGTTCTCGGGGACCGCCGCCGGCTCTTGGGCCAGACTCATGGAGGGCGAAATCGAGCTGACCAGCGGCATTCGATCGAGTTTTACCGACCGGGCTGCCAGCCGATCCGACTTGAAAAAGGCCCAGGAAAACTTCGAGAAGCTGATCGCGGACAAAGCTACGCCGAGCGACGTGATGGAGCGTGCTCTCTTCGGACTGGCGCGAGCCAAGGAAGCGCTGCCGGATAAGAATCTGGGTCCGTCGAAAGTTGACGATGCGGCCATCGAGACCTACCAGCGCCTGCTGACCGAATTTCCGATCAGCATTTACAAAGATTTCGCCGAATCGCGAATTGCCGCGCTCAAGACGGGAACGGCCCAAGATTTTTATGCCTGGTTCGAGCAGCAAAATCCCAAACCGGCCGACCGCGAGATTCCCAAGGATCTGATCCCGCCGCTGCCGGACGAGACCAAGACCGCGACCGGCACGCCGGTGAAGACAGTGCCGCCGTCCGCCACGAAGTCGGGCGCACCGGCCAAACCCGAGCCGCCAAAAACCGGCACGAAGCCGGCACCCTCTGCGACTAGCCCCGCGAAGCCAAGCGCCGCTTCAAGCTCGAGCCAGACGCCGGCTGCCGACGAGGGTCCCGCGTTTCCGGCTCCCTCCTCGCCGCCGGCGAAATGATCCCGGCACAGACCGGTTCGGAATGACCGACGGCCTCTCCTCCGACCAGCCGATTCTGATCACGGTTGAGGCCCGCGCTCAAGGTTGGCGCGTCGATCATTATCTCAGCCGCCTATTCCCCAACTTCAGCCGGGCCTTGTTTCAAAAAGCGATCGAACAGCAGACGATTCTCGTCAACGGCATTCCCGTCAAAACGTCCCGCCGGCTGCGGATGAACGATCGCCTATCGGTCCGGCTGCCCGAGCTGCCCGATCGGACGATTCCTCCCGAAGACATCCCGCTCAACATTCTGTTCGAGGACGAGTACCTGGTTGTGCTCAACAAGCAGCCGGGGCTGATCGTCCACCCGGGCAAAGGGAACTATCGCGGCACGCTGGTTGGTGCGCTGCAGTTTCATTTCGATCGGCTCAGCGACGTTGCGGGACAGCTTCGTCCCGGCATCGTGCACCGGCTCGATCGCGACACCAGCGGCGTGCTGGTGATCGCCAAGGATAACCAGGTCCATCACCGCTTGAGCGGCCAATTCGAGCGCCGCGAAGTGACCAAGGAATATCTCGCCATCGCTCGCGGCGCGCTCGAACTGGACGAAGACGAAATCGCCACCCACGTGTGCATCAACCCTAGGCACCGCGAAAAAATGATGGTCTGCCAACCGGGCGGCAACTCGCGACCGGCCGTGACTCGGTACGCGGTCGCCGGACGGTACGCGTGCTTCACAGTTGTGCGGCTATTCCCCAAGACGGGTCGCACGCATCAACTGCGAGTTCACCTGCAGCACTTGGGGCATCCGATCCTGGCCGATCGCCTTTACGGCGGTGGTGCGCGGCTGTCGCTCGCCGACCTGCTTCCTTCCTCGAAGCTACCGGCCGAAGAGAGCGCCGCGGAGGAGGAGGCCGAGGCTCAATTGTCGCCCGATCTGATTTCACGACAGGCCTTGCACGCTCGCCGGCTTGCCTTTCGGCATCCGCACAGTGGCAAGGAGCTGGAATTTGAGGCACCATTACCCGACGACATGCAGCGCACGATTGCCGCGCTTGCCCGCCACTGCCCCCTCCGAGGTGCGAAGCCATGAAGCTCGCCAAAATTCGACTCCCCGACGGGACGCAACGGCTGGCGGCAGTCGAGGACAAGGACCAGCGCCTGCGACTGCTCGATCTCGAGCAGGTGGAAAAGATCCGCAGCCTGGCCGACATTCTGCACGCGCCCGAACCACTGGGGCTTGCCCGCTTCCTTATCGATCCGAAATCCGAACCGATCGACGTCGAGAAGGCGACCCTGCTCGCGCCGATCGACGATCAGGAGGTGTGGGCGGCCGGCGTGACCTACAAGCGGAGCCAGGTCGCCCGGATGGACGAGTCCAAATCGGGAGCCGTTCATTACGACAAGGTTTATACGGCCGAGCGGCCCGAGCTGTTCTTCAAGGCGACGGCGAGCCGCGTATCAGGCCCGGGCGAGCCGGTCCGCGTGCGGTTCGACAGCCGCTGGTCGGTCCCCGAACCCGAGTGGACCTTGGTGATTTCCGACAAAGGCAAGCTGGTCGGCTTCACGCTCGGCAACGACATGTCGGCCCGCGATATCGAAGGCGAAAACCCGCTCTATTTACCTCAGGCCAAGCTTTACAAACAGTCGTGCGCGCTCGGTCCCTGGATTCTGATTCCCGAAGTTCCACTCGAGCGGGACAAGACGCGAATCGGCGTGTCGATCCTCCGCAAAGGCAAGCCCGCTTTCGAGGGAGCGACCGACCTCGGGCAAATGGTCCGCTCGTTCGACGACCTGATCGGCTGGCTGGTCCGCGAGAATGAATTTCCCGACGGCGCGTTTTTATTGACCGGGACCGGCGTCGTCCCCCCCGACGATTTTGGCCTCGAACACGGCGACATTGTTTCGATCGAATCCCCGATCCTCGGCACTCTGACGAACCCGGTCGTCAAGGAGCCGCGCACGAAGTAAGCCGTCCCGAGCAGCAACGATTGAGAACTCGGTCAACGGGAGTTCGACGAGACCTCGGGGCGATGCTCGAAGCCGCGCCCCGGCCTTTTGGCGCTTCGCCGGCACTTGAGGACCTCGGAGGCATAGCACCGTGTGAATTCAGCGTCTCTTCGATCCGCTCCACGATTTCCTTTCCGCTGACCCTCGCGAGCGGATGGCCGCGCCACAGAATCCGACCGTCGGGTCCGATGATAAACGTCGTCGGGATGACGTCGAGAACAAAGGCCTTGGCCGCAGCGCTGTCAAGCGGGCCGGACGTCCAAGGGCCTGTCCAGTAATGCTCGAGATGGTTCCAGCCGCGCTCTTTCAAATGCCGCGTGACGCGTCCGGGATCTTCGTCAGCGCTCAACGGCACAATTGTGACGCGGTCTTTCCACCGATCGGCCGCGCGATCAAGGTCGCGCATTGGCTCCTGGCAGTACTCGCACCAGGTTACCCAGAAATCGAGGCACACTAATTTCCCGCGCAGGCTGCTGAGCCTGGCGTGCTTGCCGCTGGCCACACTGACCAAGTCGATGTCTGGCGCCAGATCGTCCACGTCGGGCGGCAACACGAAAGCGAACGATTCGGCGTCGAACCTGCTCTTAAACCTAAATTGTCCGATCGCGCGCTGGCCCACCCAGACCGAGTAACCCCCGTAACTCCAAGAGTTCTCGGGTACGCGGTCCGTGATTCCCTCGAGGAGGATCTCGCCCGATTGGGGGACTGGGCCGACAAACACGGGAATCCTCCCGTAGTGACCGTCAAAATACGCGATCGATACGTCCACGCCGCTGGCCGGCTTGCCGTCGGGCTTTGTGATTTGCACGACAGCTGTGCGGTGGCCGCGAAAGATCTGCAGATCAAGCGGTGCATAGCGAGAATCGACCCGGCGTGTTTGCCCTGCGACCAATGTCAGTTCGTGGAAATCGCGAAATTCGCCCGGTCTGATCGGCGTTTGCGGGCCGGGGATCGATTGCGCTCCTGGCTTCGCATGCGTGGCGACCATGACTCGGTATTCGCCCGCGGCAAGATCGGCAATTCGCAGCGGTGCGCTTTGGGGAATGGCGTGATGCTGGTAGAGCCAGAAATACGAGTTCCGAGTTCCGCGTTCCTTTCGAAAGGCGTTGATCCACTGGCGATCAAAGGGCAGGCTCTCCGGCTTGCCGTTTCCCGCGTCGAAGCGAACTTCGAGAAGTCCTGGCTTCTCGAGCGCGATTTCCAGTAGGCCCTTCTTGACGTCCGACATCTTGAATGGTCCGCGCTCGAAGAACCGGAGGAAACCCGGCGCGAAAACGGCCACGTAGAACGGCTGTCCGGGAGTGGATAGCCGCACGGCAAACTCCGCCGGGCCGATCGAGCGAACACCGCCCGAGTACGGGTCGGGCTCGCCGTCGTGCCGATTCATCGGCTGCCACGACAACTGCGCTCTGTCGCGTAAGTCTTCTCCATAAACCTCTGGCAGGACGCCGGCTGGCCAGGTCATCCCTTCGGGCAGGCGAAAACGCATCCGCAACTCGCCCGCTTGAACTGGCTCGTGTCGAAGGGCAACGGCCCTACTTCCATCGGGTGGGGCCGCGCTGCTCATCGAATGGCAAACCGCCACGATCAAACCGAGGGCGACTGCGAATCGTTGCATAAGGCTCTCCTTGCCTCTGCACTGCGGTGCTCGAAGGCTCGCGGCACGAGATCTCGCTTGTTTATAAGGTCGGCGGGGTTCTACCATCGCAGGAAATTGCTGTCCATCGATCCACCCCGCCCGGCACGCATCCCCTTCCTCGAGGTTTCCCATGACGAATGAACCCGATTTCTCGCGTCGACAATTCGTGCGAACTTCCGTGGCGGCGGCCGGAGCCGTGACGATGGCGACCCTGTCGCCCGCAGCCGCGCTCGGCGCCAATGACCGCATTCGCATGGGAGTCATCGGAGTCGGCGGGCAGGGGACGGGTCACGTTAGCGGTTTGGTCAAACGGGCCAAGGCCGACAATGTCGAGGTCGTTGCCGTCTGCGACGTTTACCGCCGGAGAATCACGCGAGCGCAGTCGATCTCGAAGGGCGAAGGTTACAGCGACTACCGCAAGCTGCTCGACCGCCCCGATATCGACGCGGTGCTGATCGCCACGCCCGATCACTGGCATGCGAAGATCGCCGGCGATGCGCTCGAGGCCGGCAAGCACGTCTATTGCGAAAAGCCGATGACGCACACGGTCGAGCAGGCGATCGAGCTGCGCGACAAGGTCCGGCGTCACAAAAAGGTGCTGCAGGTCGGCCCCAACGGAACCGCCAACGACAGCTACTGGCAGGCACAACGCGCTCTGCGCGACGGGCGCATCGGCAAGGTCACCTGGGCGCAGGGCTGCTACAACCGCAACGAGCGGGTCTGCCTGTTCAACGTCCATCAGAAAATCGATCCGACCGCCGGCCCCGACAAATCAGGCGAGGATCACATCGACTGGGACATGTGGCTCGGTGCGAAGTGGGGCCTGGCTCCGCAGATCGCCTGGAACCCCGAACACTTCTTCCGCTTCCGCAAGTATTGGCCGTATAACGGCGGCGTCGCCACCGATCTGCTCTATCACAAGCTCGCGCCCCTCTTGTTGGCGATCGCCGGCCCCGACGGTGAGTATCCATCGCGAGTTAACGCGTGCGGCGGCCTCTACATCGAAAAGGATGGCCGCGACATCCCCGACACGTTTTTGATGACGGCCGACTACCCGAGCGAGTTTTCGGTCTTCCTCGTCAGCACACTCACCAATGACGCCGGCATTCCCGATCGCATCTACGGCAAGTGGGGCACGATGGACTTGGGGGGCGAGCCCCTCCTGCGGTTCAACGGCCCGTTCGTCCCCGAGTTCAAAGCCAAGAACGAAGGCAAGCCCGAAGCACGGCTGCCGCTCGAGCCGCGTCGGGACCTGGTCGGCAACTTCCTCGACGTGATCCGTGGCAGCGGCAAACTGTGCTGCAACGCCGAGCTGGGAGCGGCGACAATGGTTGCGATCAAGCTGGCCGTCGAATCGTACCGGCAGAAGAAAACAATGCTTTGGGACGCGAAGGCGGAACGGGTGACCGCGTCGTAAACTGCGACCCGCCTAGAAACCGGCGAGACGATCATACTGTTCTGGCGAAATCGCGCGCTCGGATCCGTCCGGTTGAACCACGTAGCAACGAACCTTCCGCGCGGCGCCGCTGCCAGCTTCCTCCTGGACGGGCGTGCCGGCGGGAAATGATTGTGAGAAGACAGCCGGGTCGATCTTCTTGTTCAGCTCGTATTTGACCACGGCGTACTCCGCAAAAAATCCCGACACCCCCTTGGTTCCGACGGTCCACTCCGCGGGGACCCAGCCAAACGTCTCATCTTTCTTATGTTTCACCGACCCCTCGATCTTGCGGCGTGCGGTTTCGATTCTCCAGTGGACGACCACGTCGTCTCGGGCCGGGGAAACCCAGCATGCTTCGTCGCGCCTCAAGTGGGCGTTGTCGCTCGGTTCCACCGCTCTTTGAAACATGAGCGAGCGGCCGCCCTCCACCAGCGAATTCTCATCGACGAGACGGCACTGATCCCTCAACCAGTTCATCGAACGGGCTTGCGGGCGATACGTCAGCAGCAGGGGCCACTCGAAAGGATCTGCCAGCGGCCAATCGCGTCCGGGGTTTCGGAAGACGTATCCATAAGGCGCGAACTTGGGAGGCGCCACGCCGGTTTCGAACCCAGGGCTGGCTGCAAAGATTGAAATCGTCTGCCCGACCTGCACCCAGCGACCGTCGACCCGATTGGTTTCGGTCAACTTTGCTTGTGGCACCTTGAATGTGGGCGTAGTGACGACACATATGCGGTCGTCGCCTTCGATCCAGATTTGCACGCCGAATTGCTGGAACAATTGATCCCGGTCGAGCCGGGTTTGCTGACCGAATCGGGAGGGATCGGGCTGACCCTTTTTGTAAACGGTTCGGCTGTCGATCGTGAAATGCAGCGTGCGAACTCGATCGTGCCGCGCCTTCCAGTTGGCGAAAATCCGATCGAGCACGGCTGCTTCGTGGGCCGTTTTAGGCGCGTCGTCCGCTCTGGCCGACAGACGTAAAGGCGGCGCGGGCGCGAGGAGCAGGATCGGCGTCGCGATGATCGCCAACTGCCGCAGGAGATGTAACCGCATGGACAGCTCCAACTTCGGGAAGTAAATCAGCGGCGGCACCGAGCACCAGCGTATAGGCGGCGACCAGCGAAAGCCACGAAAAAAGACCGCGAGCGGCAACGGCAAGCTGTGCTGCAATGCCGAGCTGGGAGCAGCGACAATGGTTGCGATCAAGCTGGCCATCGAGTCGTACCGGCAGAAGAAGACGATGCTCTGGGACGCCAAAGCCGAGCGCGTCATCGCCTGAATCGCCTCTTAAAGAGCTGCACACGCAGTAATCGATTTCGGGCTTGATCGAATCGGACAGTCTGTCGAGAATTCGCCGATTTTTGCCGGTCTTGTAGTCTCGTGGCGGATGCTTGACGATGCTCACTTCGCTGTGCCGGCGACTCGATCGCGACGCGCCGCTGCCCATGTTCGTTGCATCGGTCGCCATGCTGCTGTTGCTGGCCGGCGAGATTCACTTTTCGCACGGCAAGATGTTCGCGCCGCTCTTGCCGGCCTGCCACATCGGTCTGGCGGTGATTTGGCCGGTGTTTCTGCTCGAGGCGTTGGTGCATGTCGTCGCCCGCAGTCGGCGATGGAAACAGCACCTGGCGTATTGCCTCTGCCCGCCGGCCCGTTTGGGAGCGCGCGACACCTGCACGGGCAAGCGAATCTGGCTGCCCCGGGCGGGCTGGACGGTGGTCGATCGCGAAATGGCCGAGCGGATGGAGCGGAAGCTCAATGTCCCGATGATCTTGATCGCGCTCTGCGTCATTCCCCTCTTGGCCTTGGACTACTATCAGCCCGAGCACCATCCGCTCGTGCACCATCTGCACGATTCGGTCGCACAACAGCCGGCCCCAGCCGCCTCGAAACAAACCCCAACGACCGCAAACGAGATTCCGGCAGCCCTCGCCTGGGCGCAACTACCTGCTGTCCGCTTCACAACGCGGATCGGCGAAGCATTGATTTGGACCGCTTTCGCGCTGGAATTCACGGTGATGATCTCTGTCGTCGACCGCAAGCTGCGCTATTGTCGGCAGCACTGGATCGACATCCTGGTGATCGTCCTGCCGTTGATCGCGTTTTTGCGTTCCCTGCGACTGGCACGTCTGGCGAGGCTCAATCAAATCGGGCGGTTCACGCGTCTGTATCGCCTGCGAGGATCGGTCGTCCGCGCGCAGCGCGGCATGGTGGTCGCGTCGGTTGTCGAACGCAAGCTGCTGCGGAACCCGCGCCTGCATCTCACCAAGCTTCAGGACGCGTTTCTTGAGAAAGAGCGCGAAGCCGAAAGACTGCGCGCGCAAATCCACGACTTGGAGCTTGAAATCCTTCGCCAGGAAGAGACCCGTCGCCGCGTCGCGTGATCTTTGCGAACGACTGCAGTCATTCGCGAGAACTCGTCTGTGCCACGCGTCTGAGGAATTTGATCGACGCCAGGCGTGCCACCGCTCCGCCGAGCGTCGGAAAGAGGGCCACAAAAGCGCTCAAAGGCCGCAAAGGCGGCCAGTTCACGATCAGTTCGGCCTTGTCGCGTTCAATCGCGCGGACGACGGCCTCGGCGACACGCTCGACAGTCGTTGAGCCGACAAAGAAAGGCGACCTGCGACCCGATTGCTCGCGCATGCGGTCGTAGATCCCCCCCTGCTCCGTGAACCCCGGACAGATCGCCGACGCGGAAATGCCGCGGCCGTGATACTCGGCCCGCAAGCCTTGCGTGAAGTTGATGAGCCCGGCCTTCGTAGTCCCGTACGTCGCTCCAAAAGGGATGCCAAACTTGCCAGCGGTCGACGCCATATTGACCACGTGTCCGCGCCCGGCTTTGAGCATATACGGAATCACCAGTCGCGTGAGCAGCAGGGCCGACGTG
>DASZIA010000141.1:0-3288 GCA_035949535.1 Planctomycetaceae bacterium
CGGGCACGGCTCCCGGGCAGTAGCGCGGACGATTCTTGACGAAGTGCTAGGGGTCCGCCCTGATTACATCGAACACCAATTAGCCCATGCGGTGCGCGATCCGAACGGGCGCGCCTACAACCGGACAGCGCATCTTCCCGAGCGCCGGCGCATGATGCAGCAATGGGCTGATTATCTCGACATGTTGAAGGATGGGGCGGAAGTGATACCCCTGCACGGTCACATGGCTTGACGGTTTGGCCGAGCCTAGCCGTAACGCTTTCCGCGTCCAGAATTTCCTCGAATTCTCGCATACGGCCGGATTGAGCACTGCCATTACTGCCGTTAGTCCGCATCCGCCGGGGTCTTAACTGCAAACTGCCCATTGTGCAGCAGTAGAGTAGGCGATTTTCTATCGTGTTGGGGCCGGCAGCGGATTGTGTTTGCAATCCAGGAGCCCCGGAGCGTTAGAGGATCGATCCGACGTGCACGGAGATCGTGTGCGTGGCCTTATTGCCTGCCCTATTGACACCGGTGAGAGTAACGCGGTGCAAGGTGTCAAGACCGGCCCTGCCGCTGAGAGTGACGGATATTTGCGCACCCTGCTGGGGGAGCGTCCCATCGATATCTGATGACCAAGTAAGGCTCGTCGGGTCCACAAGTGGGCCATCCACTGGGTCCGAGCCGGTCCCCGTAAACATAATAAGGTGCCCAGGCGCATACGAAGAGAAGTCGGAGGGGGCCGTGATCTGAACCGTCGGGACATCGGCACCAGCTTGGACGCCAATGTTGACCGACGCGTGACCTGTCTGTCCCACAAGATCTGTCGCGGTGAGAGTGATTGTATGCATTCCCGCCGGCAACGTCACCGAGATGTCGTGGCCGTTGCAAGGCGCTCCGATTACGTTGTTGCAAAGCGGTCCGGTTATGTTGGAGGCCCACGAAAGCTGCGGATCGGGGAGGTTGCCTGGTTGGTTCGGGCTCGAGCCGAAGCCACGAAGGTTGATCTGTTGGCTCGTGTAGAAGACCTGGCCATTCGACGGATAAGGAATCCATGCAGTCGGAGGCCCGGAACTCACTGCCTGAATGTTGATCTGCGCGGTCGCCTGCGCGCCGAACGGATCGGTGACCGTCGCCGTGATCGTGTGGGGTCCGAGCGAAAGCGGCTTCGAGTCGCATACGATGCCCATGCAGAGCGCTCCGTCGACGTTCGAAGCCCACGCCACGGTCACGCCGTCAACGGCCGGCGTCTGCTCCGGATCATCGACGCTCGACATCAGCGTCACAGACATTCCGAAAGGGACATTGGCGCCGGGCGGCGGCGACGTAATCGCGATCGTAGGGGGCTGGTTCGGGCGGCGGCCATCACTGCTCCCAGCGCGTTGATGTAGCCTGGTTTTACCACTGGGTCGGGGCTCGGCAGCGCCGTCGACTGGGGGATCTGCCGCGTCGTGTCGTAGGTGAGGTTGTGGTTGAGCGCCTTCATCAGCGACACGATACCAGCAACAAAGGGCGCCGATGCGCTCGTCCCGCAAAATTGTGTGACGATCTTTCCGTTACTGCTCGGGTCGGGAGTCGTCGGGATGCAGTCCGGCGCCCAGATCGACACGCGCGATCCTGCACCAGAGTAGGACCCACCAACGTAGGACTCGCGCATGGCGGTGAAGTCGATCGCGCCGACACAAAGCACGCCGTTGAGCGTACGTGGGATATTGTCGAGGCGATTATTGTTCGACTCACTGTCGTTGCCGGCAGAAGCAATCACCACGGCGTTGTTGTAGCCTCGGGCGAAGTTCACGGCCTCGCTGAGGTGCGTGAACACGCCATCATAAAAGGTACTGCAGAACTCCCCGCAAGTGCCCACGCCAATGCTCAGGTTGATGACGTCGGCGGGAGGTCGGAGCAGTACGGCGTCGGCCACGCCTTGCGCCACTTCGAACCCCAACATTGAGTTAACGCGGATCAAGATTGGCTTTACTATAGACCAGCCCGGAACCGACCTGATTGTACGGTTTTGCGGCCAGCCGGGATTGGTGCCCCCGGCGTTGTGCCTCCCGCCTCCACTTGTATCCTCGTTGAGTTGCACCGGCGTCCCTCCCTCCTCGAAATCGAGATTGCCGTTGAGCGGAGCCCCGGTCGTCGTATCCAGCGCAAAGCCGCCATCGATGATGGCCAATCTGGGGCGCTGGTAAACCTTTTCAAAAGGATACCTTTGTAAAAGAGGTAGTCCCAGGCGCGCACGAGGCCGATGCCGAGCTGGCTCCCCAAGGCCGCGTTATAGCTCAACATATTCGGTAAATTGAGTATCTCCGTCGCGTACGGGAGTGGCATAGTTCAACTCCTTGCCATCGGAAAATTGGCCCTCAATGACGTTTGTTTGTCTGATGACAAGGTCTGGGTTGAAGGCGGGGTCCAGACCGATACTCAACGCCGGGCGCTCCCGCGCAGCGAGTGCCACCAGCCGCGCACCGTCGAGCGACGAGAAGGTGTAGCGACCCATGAGGTGGGCGCGGTCCATCGACGTGCCGAGGTCGTCCGGGTTCGAGCGTTGAGTCTCGACATGAATCAGATAGGTGCCGCGGGGCGGCGCGGGTTTACCGGGCTTCGACGCCGCCCGTGGCGAACCGTCGTCGAGCACTGTGCCGCCGTATTTTTCCAGAAAAGATTTCAGTCATCGCGGGGCCGAAGCACGACTTTGTCCGCCGCGAAGGTGTATTTGCGACCCTGTGGATCTCGCACGACAGCGACGGGCCCAGGAGGCGGCTGTCCCGCTACGGGGGGTTAATAAGAGGCACGAGCTGGGGATCGATGTCGAACGAGAAACCCTCGGGCGACGGCCCGGGCGACGGCCCGCACGCGTTGGTGACGACGGCGATCAGAAGAACGGCGAAGATTCTTAGCGGGTTCCGATGTTGCATCTCCCATCGTCAAGCGGCGCCCTTGCGGCGATTCTATCATGGGTCAAGTGGAACGCAAAAATCACGCGCCGCTCCACATCACCACCGATGACTTTTCTGGCGATATCATTGGCGTTTCTGGCGATTCGCCGCTTAATCCGACATTCACCAGATAGCTGCCGGGTCGTTCGCCAATTTGCCCCGTTTCCGCGTTTTAGGCAATCCTGCGCCGTTGACGCGGGCTGTCGATGGGGATGGAACGAGCCGGCGCCATGCCGAGCGTTGAAAATTGCCGAATTTTCCGTCATTGAGGCGCACCTCTCCCGTGAGTTTGGCTCGGACGCGTAACGAACGAACGCTTTACGCTGTCGATGTGACCGGCGGCGACCGCAGTTCCGCGATCATCCGCAGG
>DASZIA010000142.1:0-16839 GCA_035949535.1 Planctomycetaceae bacterium
TGTTCAGCCCGATCCGCTTGAAATGGTCCATTCGCGTTCGTGCCCTACCACGGACGACGCGAATGTTCTGCTTCAAGCGCTCGAGAGCCGCCACCTGCTCACGCCGTATCAAGTCGGAAAACTTGAGCGGGGTGAAACGGATTCGCTCGTTCTGGGCGACTACAAGTTGCTGTACCGCAACGCGTCGGGGAGCTTTGCCCGCGTCTACCGCGGTGCCTCGCTGACCGATGGTGGGATGGTCGGACTGAAGGTGTTGCGTCAACGGTGGGCGGCCGATCCGCGGGTCGTGCGCCTCTTCCGCCGTGAGGCCGACCTCGGCAAAAAGCTCAAACACGAGAAGATCGTCCCAATTTACGATGTCGCCAGTCAGGGCGACTGCCATTACTTCACGATGGAGTTCGTCGAAGGGGGCAACCTCCGGGATTTTCTCAACATCCGCAAGCGGCTCTCGGTCGTTGAGGCCACTCGCTGCCTGATTGATATGGCCGAGGGGCTCGAATACGCGGCCCGCATGGGCGTCACGCACCGCGACCTCAAGCTCAGCAACGTGCTGATGAGCACGCAAGGAATCGCCAAACTGGTCGACTTCGGGCTGGCTGGCGACGAAGTCATGAATTCCGAGGCCGGCGGCGACAGTCTGCAGCGGGCCCTCGAATACGCCACTCTTGAGCGGGGGACAAACGCTCCAGCGAACGATCCCCGCAGCGACCTCTATTTCTTGGGTGGCATTTATTACGAGCTGTTGACCGGCGTCCCTCCCTATCCTCGAACGCACAGCCGCGAGGAGCGTCGGCAGTTCTCCCGCTATGCCAGTCTGAGGCCGATTCGCACGGTCGACCCGAACATTCCCAAGGGCGTGGCTGAAATCGTCGAACGGTTGATGAAGACCAACCCCGACCAGCGCTATCAGTCGGCCGCGATGGTTCGGGCCGACGCCCAAGAGGTGCTGATCGACCTCGAGCGGCCGGCGAAGCCGGCGGTCGCGGCTTCGCCGGAAGAAAACGCCAACGGCCGCAAGGTCTTGCCGACCATTCTGTTTATCGAGCATCGGCTGAAGCAGCAGGACATCATTCGCGATTACCTGTCGAAGCGGGGGTTCCGCGTCCTGTTGTTCAACAACGTGCACCGGGCGATCTCGCGCCTGCAATCCAATCCGCCCGACTGCGTGGTGCTCATCGGGGATTCCATCGGCGACGAGTTGGTCCAGGCGTACGAGCAGGTGCGGGGGCTCAATGGCGACCGCTTCATCAACATCGCCGTGCTCGCCGAGCGCCAAGCTGACCTCGTCGAAAAGCTCGAGCAAACGGCCCTGTCTCGCGTCATGCTGCAGCCGATCACGCTGCGCGAGCTCAGGCGTGAGATTCATCTCCTGTTCCAGCGGAAGATGAAAACGGTTGGCCGTCCGTCGCTGAGTTCCTGAGACGAGTTTGCCCCCGGGGTTGATCTTTCGGACCGGTTTCGAAACCCGTACACTGAAGCCCGGCGGGCGACGGGGCGGCGGATTTGGTCGGTTATCCGAAGTAGTCGCATTTCAGCGGAGGAGACGGCGTGCACAATCGAATCTCTGACAGTCGCGGAGTCTGGTTGGTGGCGGGCGTCATTATTGGATTGGGAGTCACCTGGTTCTGGCCGCACGAACCCGTTCGCGCCGACCAGTCCGATCGCGCGGACAAGTTCGGCATTTGCACGGTGCCGGCCAGCCTGGCCATTGCCGGGCTTCCGACCAGTGAGGCCGTGTTCATCCTCGACTTCGTCACCGGCCGGCTGCAGGGCTTCTACCTCAACCCGCAGCAAGGCGGCTTCTCGCAAATGTTCTATCGCGATATCGCCGACGATCTGCGGTTGAACGAGAAGGGCGCCGCGCAGCCGGTCTACGCGTTCGTTGGCGGCCAGGGTCAGTTTTCCGGACAAGGGCAGACGTGGGGTGCGAGCATCATCTACGTCGCTGAGATGCAAAGTGGAAAGCTGGTGGCCTACGCCTTTCCGTTCTCGCAGGCCAACGCCGGTCAGCCGCAACAAATGGTGCCGGTGGCCAATGCGCAGTTCCGCGCCGCGGCCGCGAACTAAACGTTGCAGCGCTGGTCCTCAGGGTTTTGGAGCGACGACCGGGTGGTCTTAGCCCGCCGAGCGCCGGCAGACGACCGCCCGGGCTCGCCCCTCAATCCGCGCAAAGATCAGGGCGGCAGCGGCTCGCCCTGACAGCGTCAAGCGCCGCCGAAGTCCCTCGATGTCGATCGGAATCCTGCGACACATGATTTCGAGGGAGCCGACGTCTGAGTCTCGAAAGTAGTCTCGAATTTCCCGTTCATTGTTTGGCAACTGGGCCACCACCTCGAAGGCCTGAGCCATTTGCGAGTCGGGGATCGCGTCGCCCGTGAGGTATTCTTCCGCGTCATCGAGTCGGTGCAATCCCTGACGGACTGCGTAAAGGTCGATCAGTCCGGCCCGCACGAGCGCGGGATCCGGATTAATGAGGTATCGCCCGAGCGGGGTGATGGGGGCCGCCGCGCTCAACGGGTCGCCCGCCAGGCTCTCGCCGCTGGGAAGTGCGGTGGCCCGCCAAAGCCCGGGCTCCGCGAGTTCGCCAAACCAGATTGTCGCCTCTTTGCATTCACCCTTGAGGCTCACCAACTCGACCTCCGCAAGCGGAAACTTCCCGCCGAAATTCGACGCCGGGCTGGTCTTGATGGCGCCCCCGCGAAATTCCTTGGTGAGCTGCGTCAACGATTCCAGATTGGGAGATCCTTCCTCCAGCTTGAGCGACCGGCGACCACTAGCCGATGCACCACCCGCCGCGCGCGCCGGTCGGCGATCGGGATCGATGTGCAACAGACCTCCCCGGTCAGCGATCGTTTTGATGTCGGCACACAAGACCGCCAAATGCCCGGCCGTCTCATAGGCTTGGGCGTTCCACTGCGTGCAGAGGCATGCTGCCGGATCGCGGTCGACTGCAACCACCTCGCAACCGGCCGCAAGTTGGATCGCATCTCCGCCGATACCACAACAAAAATCCAACACGCGTCCGCGGCCGTGGAATCGCCGAGCCTTGTGGCGAGCGACTGCTTCCGCGGTGCTTTGTTCGAGGCCAACGCGATCAAACCACATTTGCGAAGGTCGTGAGAATTTGCTCGCAGCGCGGCGCCGCAGATCGACCAGAGTCAACGCTCCCCGAACCAGGTCGGGCGGGAATTGGGCGCGCAATCGGTTTTGCAGGGCCAGTTCGGGCCCACTCAACGCGTCAATCTGTTGGAAGACTTCCGGAGTGGCGCGCAAACGCCTCAAAAGATCGAGGTCCAAGTTCATTGGGAAACGGCGCTGCCCATCGGTGCTTTATGAGTTGGAAGCAAGATTATAGAGCGTATGAAGGCGCGGAAGTTGCGGGAAAAGCGAGTCGCGAGACTGCGCATCGAGCCGGCTGCTCGCCGAGAGACCATCGAATTGCAAAGCCGCGGGCTCCCCAATAGAGTGGATTTCGACAGCGTCCGTGGTGAGGAAGTGGTAGGCGATGCACGTTCAAGACGGCTACTTAAGTCCGGAGGTCTGCGCGGCGACGGGGCTGGTCGCGGCTGTCGCCGTGGGCTATTCGGTCTACAAGCTCCGCGACGGGGTTTCCGACCGCGTCGTGCCTCTGACCGGCATGACGGCCGCCATGATCTTCGCCGCCCAAATGGTCAACTTTCCCATCGGCCTGCCCGTCTCCGGACATCTGATCGGGGGCGTGCTCGCGGGGATGATTCTGGGGCCCTGGGCCGGTTGCCTGGCCGTGACGATGGTGCTCGTCGTGCAGCGGTTCCTGTTTTCCGACGGGGGACTGTTCACCCTCGGAGCCAATATTCTGCACATGGCGGTGATCGGCTCGATCGGGGGCTACGCGATCGTTTCGATCGTGCGGCGATTCTTCAAGAAGCCGAATGTCGGCGCGATTGTCGGGTCAGTCGTGGCCAGCTGGGTCACAGTCGTGGCCGCGTCTGCGCTCTTCTGCCTCGAATTCCGGCTGTCTCATCCGGCCGGCGCTTTCGAGTTCCGCAATATCTTCGCGATGATGGTGGCGATCCATTCGTTGATCGGCGTGGGCGAAGCCCTGATTACCGCGGCCATCGTTTCGTACGTCCTCGCGCAGCGTCCCGATTTGATTCTCGGCCAAACGAGCGCGTCCGGTGACACCGTGATGGCGGGAGTCGGCCGAGTGACGGCAGCCGGAATCGTGGTGGCGCTTTGCATCGGTGCCTTCTTGGCGCCGTTCAAATCGAATTTAGACGATGGCTTGGAGCACGTCTCGAAAGTGCAGGGATTCGCCGAGCTGGCGCACAATGCGTGGGCGTTTTTTGCCGACTACGATGCGATTCCGGTGTTTGGTGGGCAGTGGCAGGGGCTCTCGGTCTCGGTCGCCGGGGTCGTGGGGACCCTGTCCGTCTTGTTGCTGGCCCTCGCGTTTGGACGCGCGGTGAGTCCGCGCTCGAAGGTTGTCGAGGCAGGTCGTGAATGATCCGCTCGCTCGACCGCGGCCGATTCGGTCGTTGTGCCATCGCCTCCCGCCAAGCGTCGCTCTGCTTACTTCGGTGACCGTCATCACCGTCGGGATGCTGCTGCCCCCGACGCATTGGCCGTCCCATGGCGCGCTCTTATGCGTTCTGTTCGCCGCGCTGAGTCTCGCGCGCGTTCCCTTCCGCGTGGTTGCCGGGCGTTTGGCGATTTTCTTGGCGTTCGCCCTTTTGTTCGCTGTCTCGGTGCCGCTCTCGCAGGGCTTCCGCGGCGGTTGGGAGATCGCCCAAGGAATCCTCTGTCGAGGAACGGAGTCGTTCCTCTCCGGTCTCTGGTTGATCAGCGTGGTCCCGTTCGATCGGCTTTTGGCGACCTTGCGGAGACTCCATGTGCCGGCGATCCTCCTGGCGATATTGGCTTTCATGTATCGATTTCTGTTCGTTCTCTGGGACGAACTCGACACGATGCGGGCCGCTCGTCGGGCGCGAACCTTCGATCGGGCCGGGTTGGTGTTGCGCTGGCATAACGCGGCCCAAATGATCGGCATGCTGCTGATTCGGTCGCTGGGACGCTCGGAACGCGTTTACGGCGCGATGTGCGCCCGCGGCTGGGACGGCACCCTGCGGACGTTGGACGAATGAATCCCTCCACCACCGAAACCGTTCTCGAAGTCAGCGGGCTCAGCTTTAGCTACCCCAATGGGCGACAAGCGCTCGACGGCGTGCGATTCAGCCTTCGACACGGGGAAATTCTCGGGATCGTGGGCCCGAGCGGAGCGGGAAAGTCCACCCTTCTCTTGCATCTCAACGGACTCTTGCCCTTGCGTCCGGAACCGACCCGCGCTTCAACGAACGGGGCCCCCGTGCATGTGGCCGGCCTGTCGGTGGGAGCGGCCAACCTTGCCGAGGTCCGCCGGCGCGTCGGGTTTTTGTTCCAGGATCCCGACGATCAATTGTTCTGCCCGACGGTACGGGATGATGTGGCGTTTGGGCCGCTGAACCTGGGACTGCCGCGGGCAGAAGTCGAACGCCGTGTCGTCGAGAGCCTGTCGGCGGTCGGACTCGAAGGATTTGAAAGTCGCAGCACGCTACAGCTCAGCCTGGGCGAGCGCAAACGCGTCTGCCTTGCGGGCGTGATTGCTTGTCAGCCGCTGATCCTGGCGCTTGATGAGCCGTTCAGTAATCTCGATCCGCGTGCCCGCCGCGCGCTGGTCGATGTGCTGCGCCGCTTCGAGGGGAGCCAGATCATCGCCACGCACGATCTCGATGTCGTCGTCGAACTGTGTAACCGCGTACTCGTGCTCGACGAAGGGGCGATTCGGGCTGACGGAGCACCGTCGGTCGTACTCGGCGACCAGGCTTTAATGGAGCGACACGGACTCGAGGTGCCCTTGCGATTGCAACTCTTGAGGAATCCTCCGCAATGAAGCTGTCCACACCGTTCCGTTATTCGGCGTTTGCGCTGATCAGACTAAATGACCGTAAGCGATTTCGGTACAGTGGCGGGGTGCCCCCTCACCCCCAACCCCTCTCCCGCGAGGGGAGATGGGAGAAGATTTGCACGCAACGGCTTGCTATGCAAATCGGTCCGAACGCTGGGACTCTTCCCCCCCCTCCCCTTGCGGGAGAGGGGTTGGGGGTGAGGGGCTTCTGCTGTCGGCGCCTTCCCAGAAACACGCACTGTCATTTAGTAATCGCATTTGCGATCGTTTGCCTGCCGGTCGTTGCTCCCGTCGTTGCTGGCGAACCGGCGCCTCTTATCCGCGCGCATGCTCACAACGACTACGAGCACAAGCGGCCACTGTTCGACGCGGTCGATCAGGGACTTTGCAGCGTAGAAGCCGATATTTTTCTCGTCGACGGCCAACTCCTCGTCGGTCACACGCGACGATCGTTGAAGCCCGAGCGCACTCTCGCATCGCTCTACCTGGTTCCCCTGAAGGAGCGAGTGGCGAAGAACGGCGGACGCGTCTATCGCGGCGGACCCGAATTCACGCTGCTGATCGACTTCAAGACGAAAGGCGAGCCGACCTATGCCGTCCTCAAGACGATGCTCGCGAAGTACGCGGACATCATTAATGCGCCCGCGGCCGGCAGCGCTCCCAGGCGAGCCGTCAACGTGGTCGCAACCGGCAATCGCCCCGCGGAACTAATTGCGGCCGACGCGAATCGTTTAGTCGGCATCGACGGCACCTTGCGCGATCTCGATTCCGATCAGCCCGCCAACTTGATCCCGCTGATCAGCGACAACTGGCGAGCGCTCTTCAAGTGGCGAGGCAAAGGGCCGATTCCGCCGGAGGAACGCGAGAAGATCCGCTCCGCCGTCCAGAAAGCGCACGCCCACGGGCGTCGACTGCGGTTCTGGGCAACACCCGATAATCCGGCGATCTGGCAGGAACTCTACGACGACGGCGTCGACCTGCTCAACGTCGACGACCTGCCAGGGGTCGCTCGCTTTTTGAACGATCCGGCCCGCCGTTCGCCGACAAGCGCGCGTTGACGGGATACAGAGCTGCCTTGGCGAGCCGCCGGGGTCAGCCAGCGGGTGCTTCGTATTCATAGACGCGATTACTTGCTCGATCACACTAAATTGCAAACCCAAGCACCATCGGGCTTACGCCCGACGCACGCCGGGCTCTCACTGCAACCTAGTGCAGCACGTAAATCTCGGGATCGTCGACAATCCATTCGGTCGACCAGGTATGGCCGTCGTCCTGATTCACGATGTTGAAGAAGAGCGTATTGAAATTCTCGACGCGCACTCCGTACGCGAGCTTTGAGACCAGATGGTCAGCTTGAGTCAGCGGGGTGACGCCTTGCTTCGCGTAATAGTGGATCATTCCGTCGGGAGTAAAGCTCATGCCGAGCGTGTACCAGCCGGTCTTTGTGATGTTCATGCCCGGGATCTCGTGGCCGTACTCGTCTCCGCGGATGAGCAGCGTGGCCGAGTCTTTGGTCTGGCCGTCCCCTTTGTTGAATTGGATGAAGAAGCCGGGCCAGAAGGCTTCGGTGCTCATCATCGGGCCTCGGCGCCAAAACCAACGGCCGCCCCCTCCCTCGTTTTTCTGAAATGTGCCGACGACGTCGACGCGAAAGCCGAACGAACTGCCCGTCCGCTGTTCCCATTGCTCGAACGGGGGCAGATAAACGCGGCAGACGACGCTGGGCGTGCGGGCTGGGGAAATATATCCGCCGGTCGTCATGCCCGCGTTCATGATCAGGTCGTCTTGCTGGAACTTGTACGAGTTATAGCCGGGCACTCCCGAGTTGAGCGTCCGCATCGAGAGTGAACCCTTGCTGCCAGGCAGGCCGCCCGGCGGCGTGGGAACGCGCTTCACGACATCCGGCTGTCCGCGGAGAGCGCTCTCGTACCAGCGGCTGTTGCTCGACACCCCGCCGGGCTGACGCTCCTGGTTGTCGAGATTGCTGCTCGATTTGGGCAGATTTGGCTCGTAGCTCCACGACGGGTCTTCGAAGTCGTCGAAGGCGATGCGAGTCCCGGTCCCGGGGACGACTTGCGCGGCAACCCGGCCGCTCGTCCCGGCAACCAGCAACACTCCGAGCGAGCAGCTCAACACGCCGGTATAGGCACGAGCCAAGGAAAGATTCATTGTTCCACCCGTTCCCTTTTGAAACCAAATGAGCCGACCGAGTGTGTCTGGTTGCTCCGAAGATCGGATCTACGCCGGTTAAGCACGCAACAGATCTTTTGCCGGCGTTAGACTCCCTCTGCCAGCTCTTGGCGAGCGGACGACGCCTCAGTAGTCGTGCCGAGATCCGTCACGAAACAGACCGCAAAGTTTGTGCAAATTGCGTGCTTTGGTCCCGATGCGCAGCTTATCGTGACGGCGTGAAGTCGACATTTCAAGGTCGAATTCACCCATTTCAACGCGGGTCAGGCGGTGGGAGCAAGGGACCGTGCGTGCCGTAAACGGCTGGCGGTTGGGAACGCGGCCCGCGCGTTGCGCTTCCGCCAATGAGCCCGCACGAACCAGGGGCGACGGTCGACAAAGTCGGATTGCGATGCGGCGGCTTCGATCCAGCGCTCGTTCATCTGTGCGGCGAGGCGAATGGCTTCCTTCGAGTCGGGGGGATCCGCGAACCAACTGGACTCCAGAGGAAGCCGCTCGCTCGCCAGTCGCGGTAAAAGCGCGGCCGGATTTCCGATGATCCGTCGATGAATTTGCTCTCCACGCCACCAGAGCGAGGTTTCGTCGAACCGATCAGTCGGTGCCCCAACGTCGAGGGCCTCATTCACCGCGACCGGTTTGAAGATGCTCATGCAGGGAGCGGCTGTTCCGGTGGCCCAGTGCCGGATACCTGCGGGTGATAACTCCGAGATCCAACTCCCGGTCGTTTGGGATGAGGCGATCAGCCCCCCCGCATGCACGCAGGGGGCGGTGAGCCCTCCGTGAAAGAACGAAAAGTGTGGGCAAGCCCGTCCCTCACCATGGTCGCGAAGAATGGCCGCGAGCTCCGCAGGTTTGTTGACCTGTTGAGCCAGGCATTCGGTCCGCGAGCGCCGCAGTCGGCCGGCCCCGGCCCAGGTCTTTACGAGGTCGCTGTACCTCTCGGCGAATCCGGGGATCGAGAGCACGTTGGAGATGCTCCGCGCGCCGCGGACATCTTGCGTCGCCCAGGCGCGGCCGGCAGTTTCCAGCACAATCGCCCGCGTGGGGTCGGCAATCAGAAAGCTGTTGTGATAAGTGAAGCGGCGATTCTCGTGGCCGCAGCCACCTCCCTGTCCGTGCGTTTCCAGCAGCCCCACGATCATGTCGGCGGCCGCTTGCGCGTCGGCGGCCCGCTCGAGCGCAAGCCGCAATAGGTCCATCCCGGTAAGCCCCATCTTTGCATACGGCGCCCGAGTAAAGACCGCTTCATTACCGATGACGACTCCGTGCTCGTTCGCGCCCATCTCAGCCCCCCAAATCCAAAACGGGCGGCTCAAAAGAACGGCGTGGGTCGTTCGCACCTGGGGAATTTCGATCCACGTGCAGCGAAGGGTCGTGCCGGCCGGGTTTTCCCCTCGCGGATGCCAATCGAGAACTTGGGCTTCGTTCGGATCCCGATCGGAGTTCTTCGCAAAGAGGACCCGATCCTTTTGGACCACCACGAGCGTGTCACACATTTCGTCGGGCGTCCTAAACATCAAGGGCGTCAGAACTTGGCCTGCTCGGCTCCAGCATATGAAAAACGGCGATTTTGATCCGGTCTAGGCCCGAATTTCCCGGAAAATCAGTCAAGATTTGAATTAGCCCGGCGAATTCCCCACAATCAGAGACAGAGCGCCGGGGCGCAGTCTGCCTGGGGACGGTGATTATCCGTTCGGACGCGCCCCTCGGCCTAGGTTTGCGCGAGGAGTCAGTCATGGTTCGATCGGCCATTGTCGGCCTGGTGGCGGTCTTATTGATCGCTAAGGTGGCGACCGGGTGGCGGTTCATCTGGCCAAACTCGGCCGAGCGAACTGAGCACGTGGCGTTCTCTCCGGAACACACCAAGAACTTCGAGGTCCACGCCGAAAACGGGTCGGTCGAAATCGTGGGGCAGGACGACGCATCGGCCGACGTCGAAATCACATCGGTGCTGCAAGCGTCCGCCCACGATGAGGAAGCAGCCACCGCTGCCCTGGACGCCATGGAAGTGACAATCGAAGGGAAGGACAAGGATACCTGCAAGGTCGGCTGGCGCTGGAAGACGCAGCGGCAAATCGATTGGTCCGGGTCGGTCCGCTTCAGGATCCTCGCCCCCGAAAAAGTCAACGTAAACTGCGACGCCCAAAACGGCGAACTCTCTGTTAGCAAGCTCAGCGGCACGGCCAAGCTGAAGAGTCAAAACGGCAAGATTGTGGCGGACACGTCTGGCAATTCACTCGAGGCCCGGACTCAGAACGGCGTCATCGACGCGAAGTACCGGGGGCCTCACATCCAGCTTCACACGCACAACGGCACGATCTCTGCCGACTTGAGTCATACACGCGACGTCGATGGCGAGGTCACGACACAGAACGGGGCCATCACCTTGTCTGTCGGAGACGACACCTCCTGCAAACTGTCCGCTTCGACCGTCAACGGCCGGGTTCTGATGCCGAACCGCAAGAAGGGCTTTCTCAAGAGGCTCTTGAAGTCTCACGAGGCTCACGAGACGCTTGGCAACGGGGGCGGGACACTCAAGCTCGCCGTCCAGAACGGCATGATCAAAGTCAAGCATGTCAAAGCCGGAAGCGATTCCGACTCGAGCGACGATGACGACGAATCGGACGACTGAGCCAAGCGGTTGACGGGAATCAGACGCGGCGCTTCTACGGCGGATTACGACGCCTCGCGGAAACGCAGCGAAGGCTTCTCGATCGTCACGACGGTGTTGGGCGGAACGCTCCGAGTGACGGACACGCCCGCTCCAATCACCGAGTGAGCGCCGACGACGGTGTGACCCCCTAGGACAGTGGCGTTGGCGTAGATCACGACCTTCCGCTCGATGGTCGGATGCCGCTTGGTGCCCCGCACCAGGTTGCCGTCGGAGTCTTGATCGAAGCTGAGTGCTCCGAGCGTCACGCCCTGGTAGAGCCGCACGTGGTCGGCAATCTCGCACGTCTGGCCGATCACCACGCCCGTGCCATGATCGATGAAGAATCCCGGGCCGATGCGAGCGCCAGGATGGATGTCGATTCCCGTGCGGGAGTGAGCCCACTCGGTCATCATGCGCGGGACGAGCGGCACTCCCAACTGATGCAGCTCGTGCGCCAGGCGATAGTGCAGAATGGCCTCGAGCCCGGGATAGCAGCAGATGATTTCATCCGCGTTCTGGGCTGCCGGGTCGCCGTCGTACGCCGCCTGGACGTCTGTGGCGAGCAGACGACGGATCCTCGGCAGAGCGAGCAAAAAGTCGTGGACCACGGCATCGGTGCGCGCGAGGAGATCTTGCTCTTCCGTCCCCTCGACGCTGGAGTCATCTGACTCATCGGTCGCGCCCTGCTGTCGCGCTTGATCAGCATAAGCGAGCGTGCACGCGACGAGTTCGGTCAATCGCTCGTGCAGGCTCAACAGGCGCGTGGTGGCAAAGTCGATCGCGTCGGCTTCGCGCAGAGTCCGCCGCTGGTGAAAGCCCGGAAACAGCAGTTGCTTCAGCTCCCGCGCGATTTCGACGACCGACTCAATCGCCGGCAGCGGATTTCGGTCGAGATGCCCGATGATTTCGAGATCGCAGTAGCTGTCAACCATCCGCTCAGTCAGGACCGACAGACGGTCGTTGTGCGCCTCTGACACGTTGCAGTCCCCTCAGACGCTTCGCCCCGAATGTCTCGCCCTTTGATCGACTGGCGAGGTGGCGTGGATTGAGGGATTCCGAGAACGCCGGAAATGAGGCCGTGTTCGCGGGGTGGCGCAAGGCCCGCTTCGGGCCGCCGGCCCACGGTTACTTGGTCATTCGTTTCCGGATGGCTTGGAGTTCTGGGGGACCTACTCCGATTTCCCCGACTTTGCTGCTCGGGGCAAAATCCGTTTGTATTCCTGCTGCCGCACTTCTTGCTCGGGGACGCCCTGGAACAAGAAAACTTCCAGCTGCTCATACGCATCCAGATCGAGGTGCTTGCGCGCGATTTGCTCGACGACATTAACGACCTCCTCTCCACGGGCCGATTCAGTGACCGGATCGAATTCGACGCGCAGCACGACACGCAGGATCTTGGGCGTCCCTTTGTGCATCTTGCGTTGGCCGCCATCGACGCGCGGCGAAGAGTGCGGAAAAGCGGCCGCCAGCGCGTCTTGAAACGGCCGAAAGGGACCGACGTGTAGCGTCCAATAGATCCACATGGAGGACGTGGTCAGCACACCAAAAGCCAGCATGCCGAGCACCATCCCACGGCCGGAAATGCGCCACTCGGGCCGCCCGGTTGCACCGACCTGCGTGGCCCGTGAATCCCAATCCTCATTCGCCCAGAAGTCGTCGCTCATCAGTTTTCTCCGCCCCCGCCCCCGTCCCCGACGACAGCGGCAACGGTCGCTTCAAAATCTGCGACTGGCTCTGGACCGCCGCTCGCGCGTGACCAGGCAACCTGTCCCTTACGGTCGACGAGGAACACGCCTCCGAGCGGGAGCCGACGCAGTTCGTCGTAGCGGCCCCAGGCCTGATGCACGCTGAGATCGACATCCGAAAGCAACGGGAACGGGTATTGCCCGTGGCCGGCCATGTCTTTGCGATTCTCTTGCGGCAGCGCCTTGCTCACCGCCATGACATAGACGTCGGCTTTTCGCAATCGGGGCCACTCAGCCCGCAGTACGTCGAGTGCGTGCGAGCGATGCGCCCCTTTCGTTCCGTCAAAAAACACCACAAACACCCGCTGGCGTCCCAAGTAGGTCGACAGCCGCACCAGGTGCGACGGCGAATTCTCATCATACAGCTCGAACGCCGGCGCCGGCCCGGTCAGCGGCGCAGCCGTCGCGGTTGACTGCGGCGCATACGTCCGCGTCGCCCTGATGGCGCAGAGTACGACGATGACAACCGCGGCCGCCGCCAGCAGCCAGAGCCGCCGATCGTGCGATCCCGAGGTCTTGGTTGAGTGCGCCGATTGCTCTTCCTCGTTCACGACGACTGTTCACACTCCCCGCGCAGCCTCGAGCCTCGGCACGGCATCCCGGCCGGATTCTTTTTCGGCGACCGCCTTGTTGAGGGCCTTGAGATAGGCCCGCGTGCTCGCCTCGATGATGTCGGTGCTGACGCCTTTGCCGTGGAACTTTCGCCCGCCGCAAACGATCTCGACGGAGACTTCTCCGAGCGCGTCCTTGCCGCTCGACACGCTGCGAACTTGGTAATCCTCGAGCTTAGTGGTGATGCCGAGAATCCGCTCCATCGCCCGGTACACGGCGTCGATCGGGCCGTCGCCGATGGCCGCGTCGCGAAACGTTTCGGCGCCGTCGCACTGCAACTCCACCGTCGCCGTCGGAATGGCCCCGGTGCCGGCCGATGTGTGAAAGCTGAGCAACGTCCACCTTTCCTTTGTCGCGCCCAGCCGGTCTTCGATGAGCGCGATGAGATCTGAATCGTAGATGTCCTTCTTCTTGTCGGCCAGGGCGATGAAGTCGTCGAAGACCGCCTGAAACGTGGCGTCGTCGAGTTCATGACCCAGCGACTGCACTCGATCGCGAAAAGCGTGCCGGCCGCTGTGTTTGCCCAGCACGAGGTTGGTGCCGACGAAGCCGACCGATTCGGGCCGCATGATTTCGTACGTCGTCCGCTCCTGCAACACGCCGTGCTGATGGATGCCCGCCTCATGGGCGAAAGCGTTCTGGCCGACGATCGCCTTGTTCCGCTGGATTTTCATTCCAGTGATGTTCGAGACGAGGTGGCTGGTCGGATACAAGCGCGTCGTGGCGATCGCAGTATCGCAGCCGTAGAAATCGCCCCGTGTCTTCAGCGCCATCACGATTTCTTCGAGCGCCGCGTTGCCGGCCCGCTCGCCGATGCCGTTGATCGTGCACTCAACCTGCCGTGCCCCTCCTTCGATCGCGGCCAGGCTGTTAGCCACGCCCAGCCCCAAATCGTCGTGACAGTGGGCACTCAGCACGGCCTGGCCGATGTTGGGCACGTTTTTCTTCAAATACTCGAAGACGTGCCGATACTGCGCGGGGGTCGCATAGCCGACCGTGTCGGGAATATTGATCGTCGTCGCGCCGGAGTCGATCGCCTTCTCGACGACCTCGCAGAGAAAGTCGAGCTCGGTCCGCGAAGCGTCCTCGGGCGAGAACTCGACATTTGGGCAATAGTCGACGGCACGCTTGACCATCTCAACGGTCTGCCGCACGATCTCGTCCTTGGCCATCTTGAGTTTGAACTCGCGATGGATAGCGCTCGTCGCCAAAAAGACGTGAATCCGCGACCGATCGGCATCCTTGAGCGCCTCCCATGCGCGGTCGACGTCCTCTTCCAAGCAGCGAGCCAAGCCGCAGATCACCGTGCGATCGCCGAACTGCCGGGCAATCTCGCGCACGGCCTCAAAGTCACCGGGCGACGCGATCGGGAAGCCGGCCTCGATCACGTCGACCCCCAGCTCGACAAGAGCCCGGGCGACCTCGAGCTTTTCGGCCGTGTTCATGCTGCAGCCGGGCGACTGCTCGCCGTCGCGCAAGGTCGTGTCGAAGATCGTGATCTTTTCCCGTTTTTCGGCCGACATGGCTCAAACTCCCGCTCTGGACAGACGTCAGATCGTGGCAATGCAAAGGCCAGCAACAAAAAAACCCCGAGACCACAGGTCTCAGGGTTTGTATCAGTCAGGGATGGCCGCGAACTGAACCTAAGACCTCTCCGCAGAGAGCGGAAGGAGCAGCAGGTTCAGTAGTAGGCGGCGACCGAACACTTTTTAGCCTCTCGGCATGGAACTCACGCGAGTCTAGCTCGCTGCGGATTGAAGGTCAAGTGGGCGGATTGCCACACCGGGACTGGGACGGGACAGTCGTTGCTTTGGCAGCCCAGTCATGAGTCGGAGTACGCCTGCCTGCGCAGCGGGCCGCAAGCGATCCCCATTGCTCAGTCGATTTCGCACTTTGGCAGCGCTGCCTTAATCCGGCGGACGCCTGTGCGAGTCACTTTGCTTCCCTGGATCATCAATCGTCTGAAATTCGCGATCGACAGCAAGATCTCAATCCCCGAGTCGTCGATCTGCGTGTTCCGAATTGACAGAACTGCGAGCGACGGGAAGCGGCTCAGCCCGCGCAGGCTGGAGTTGGTGATCTTCGTGCATCCGAGTTGTAAACATTGCAGGCTTGGCAGCGCCGGCAACTGAGCCAGGCCCTCGTCGTCGAGCTGAGTGGAATCGAGATTCAGCAACCACAGACCTTTCATGTTGGCGAGATGCTTTAAGCCGGGCCCCCGCACATTGGTGCGTGCGAGATCGAGCGAGATCATCTTTTTCATTTCGACAAGGCATTCCAATCCGTCGTCCGCGACCTGCGTTCCGCTCAGCGACAGGTTCGTCATCCGAGTGAGCCCACGGATGTGCTCGAGCCCGGCGTCCCCAATCGCGGTGTCGGACAGGCCCAAATATTCGAGCTCAGCCAGGGGGACCAGCGACACCATGCCCCGATTGGTGATCTGTGTCTGTTGCAGCCCCAGCGAGCGAAGGCTCGTCATTCGCCGCACCTGTCTCAGCCAGCGGTCGTCCACCTTTTGCCATTGGGGCGCGTTGAGATCGACGGGCGTGCCCACCAACCAGACGTAGTCCCGCCCGGCCCAATCCTTGAGCCACTGAGGACCGACCACCTCGAGCTGGCAGCTGCCTCCGGCCTTCTCGATGTTGGGCTGCAGGGCAATCGTTTCCGAGAGCCAGCAGACGCCATAGATGGGAATCCCCAGAACGGCGACCAGAATCGCCAGTAGCGTCCAGCCGCGCAATATCTCCCGCCATCCGCGTTGCGGTTGAGTCGTTGCCGCTTGGGCCGAGTTAGCCGTAGTCATTGATCGCCCGGTCACGACGCAAGGTTTAGCGGCACATTTGAACCTCCCCAAGTGTGGACGCGACTATTGCGAGTTTCCAGCGTGGCCCCCAGGCTGGCTCATCGCAGAGCGTCGGTTGGCTGGGATCGCCGCCACGAGTCACCCGTTTAGAGACGATGCCCAGGCTGAGATTTGTTCACAACGCGGACAAAACGCTTCGCTTGGTACGGACGTTGCCAGAGTCTGTGGGAGCGCCTAGGCGGCGCTACCGCGTCTGGCGTCCGCCAGCGGCCGGTGCTTGAGATTCCTCGATGGGGATCTCGCGGATGATGATGCGGGCGAATCGGCCGGGCTGCGGCGCGGGGGACAGTTGCGCGCGGAGAAATGCCGCGGCCCGGCGGCCGGCGAAATACGCCGCCTGCCGTGTTCGGAACCGCACCAGGCAGAATCGTTCCTCGAGTCGCGCCTTGGCGAGAGTCGCCTGATCCGTCAGCACAGTGACGCCGTCACCTGGGTCGAGGCCGAGGGTCCAAGCAATCGTCAGGCGCGCGAGGACGGCCTTTGGCTCGATGCGGTCAATAGTCAGGCTGCGAAGGGACCGCTTTTTCTGAAGCGGGAAAATTTCTCGAAGTTCGAGAACGGCCCAAACCCTGGCGGCCGCCCGCGGGTCGCCGGCTGCGACCGTCGCGAACTCTCGGCCCCGGTTGTTGCTTGGCGATTGCGGTTTCAGGTGAACGAGAACAGCGACGGCAACGTTCGACGAGCGCGCGCGCTCGAGTCGGGCCAGGGCGACCTGTTCGCCTTGATAGCGTCCGTCCGAGGACCAAAGGGCCCCGAAGACGGCTATCGCCGCGATCAGCAGAAAGACCCGAAAATTCATCACAGCCCGTCCTTGATTTGGCACCCGTCGACGGTGCCATTTCCACCCAGCCGA
>DASZIA010000143.1:0-17204 GCA_035949535.1 Planctomycetaceae bacterium
GATCAGCACATCGTAGAGGCTGTGGGCATCGCGTTCGTCTTGGATCGCCTGATCGACGTGGGAGGTGCCGTTGCCGATCGCGAAGCCGTTGTTGCCGTCGAAGGCTTCCGCCCACCAGCCGTCGAGAATCGAGCAGTTGAGGCCCCCGTTGAGAACCACCTTTTGCCCGCTGGTGCCCGAGGCTTCGAGCGGGCGCCTTGGCGTATTGAGCCAGACGTCGACTCCCTGCACGAGATGACGCCCCAGGTTGATGTCGTAGTCTTCCAGCACGACCACCCGGCCGACGAACGGCTCGGCCTGGGACAAGCGAAAGACCCGTTGCAACAGGGCCTTCCCCTGATCATCGGCGGGATGGGCCTTGCCGGCGAAGATGAATTGCACCGGCCGGTCGGCGTCGGCGAGGATCTTGGCGATGAGTTCCAAGTCGCGCATCACGAGGTCGGCCCGCTTATAAGGAGCGAACCGCCGCGCGAAACCGATCGTCAGGGCCTCGGGTTTGAGGCTCTGGCTGAGTTTCTCGAGAATCGCGTCGGGGAGTCCGCGCCGCTGCCCCTGCGCGACCAGCCGGGTTCGAGAGTAAACAATCAGCCGGTTCTTGAGTGACTGGTGCGTCTCCCACAACTCGCCCGGCGTCACCTGTTCAAAGCCGGCCCAGACTTGCGGCTCACCCGTGCGAAGGTACCAATTGATGGGCAGCACGCGGTCGTAAAGCACACGCATTTGCGCGGCGAGCCAGGTGGGCACGTGCACGCCGTTGGTGATATGGCCGATGGGAATTTCTTCTTCGCTCCGCCACGGCCAAAGACTGGCCCACATCCGCCGGCTAACGATGCCGTGCAAACTGGAGACAGCGTTGGCGTGGCGGCTAAGGCGAAAGGCCAGCACCGTCATGCAAAACGACTCGTGGGGGTTCTGCGGGTCGACGCGACCCAAGCCGACCAGGCTGTGATGCTGCAAACCCAGCTCGTCGCCCAGCGGGCCGACATGCTCTTCCACGAGACCCGCATCAAAACGGTCGTGCCCGGCCGGCACGGGCGTGTGCGTCGTGAAGACGCCCATCGCCGCGGTCTCGCGGAGGGCTTCGTCGAAGCTCAGGCCGTCCTCGCGCATCCGGGCTCTGATGAACTCGAGCGGCGCGAAGGCCGAGTGTCCCTCGTTCATGTGAATCACGCTCGGTTGGATGCCCAGGGCGGAGAGAGCCCTGGCCCCACCGATCCCGAGGATGATTTCCTGGCGGATGCGAGTCCGCTGGTCGCCGCCATAGAGTCGGGCCGTGAGGTGCCGGTCCTCATCCTTGTTTTGGGGGACGTTGGTATCGAGCAGGAACAAGCGCACGCGGCCGACGTTGACCAGCCAGACCCGCGCGAAGATCTTTCCCGTCCGTGTACTGACAGAGACGACGACAGGATTCCGGTCGCGGTCGAGGGCGGGCAGGATCGCCAGGTCAGTAGCGTCGACTTTGGTGTAGGACTCTTGCTGCCAACCGTTCTCGTCGATTCGTTGAGAGAAATAGCCTTCGACGTAAAAGAGTCCGACGCCGACCAGCGGAATGCCCAGATCCGACGCACTTTTCAGGTGATCGCCGGCGAGCACGCCGAGGCCGCCGGAGTAAATCGGCAGCGATTCGTGGATGCCGAACTCCGCGGAGAAGTAGGCTGCCGGCCGGTGGCCGAGAATACCAGAATGGGTCGACCCCCAGGTGTCGGTCGAGTCCATGTACTCGACCCAGCGGCGGTAGGCGCCGTTGATTCGCGAGTGCAATACTTCCTCGCGACAGCGCTGTTCAAGTCGGTCTGGTGGGTAGTCTTGGAGTAGCGCAACGGGGTTGTGCGCGACTTGCGACCAGCGGACGGGATCGATTTCACGGAAGATCTGAGTGACTTCAGGCTGCCAGCTCCACCAATAATTGCTGGCCAGCCGCGACAGTTTTTCGTGAACACTCTGCTGCGTTTTCGACATTTCCCTCCCCGACTCCATTCGACTGGCGCGGTCGCCCAAGGGGACGACTTTCGCGATCTGGCGACGCACGTCGTGCCGTCGCCCTGCGTGGATACGGCCCGGCGAAATCCTCGTCTTGAGATTCGCCGAGGCAAGCGGAAGTATAATTGACGCCGCTCGCTTTGGAGAGGCCGTCTGAGCCGGACTGGCCGCAACGGGTTTTCTAGGCCCGATTCGGGTCCGCCTTTTCTAGAACGCCACGACCGCCTCGGCAACCGCGAATTCGCGCTGGGGGTCGGTCGTGAGCCGGGCGGCGGCGTGGTCAGGGTCGTGGTCGGAGAGGGCCCACCAGCCTTGCTCCGCAATCTCGCCTAAGAGCACCGGCTTGATGCGGCGGGCCTGCAACAGGTCCATATCATAGCCCATGCACCACAGCGAGGGCAGGTGCCGCCAGGTGGGGCAAGCGTCGGCAAGGTAAGCGGCCGTCTGGCCGCCGTTGTAAATAAACAGGGCCATCTGGCCGTCGGTGTGGCCGCCGGTGATCCGTGCGTGGATTCCCGGCACGATGTCGACGTCGCCGTCCACGAGCCGCAATTGTCCGGAGGCCTCGAGCGGCAGGATGTTTTCTTGCGGATACGCGGCCCGCAGCTCTGGATAGCCGGCGGTCGCGATTTCCCATTCGAGCCGCTGTACGACGTATTCCGCCCGCGGGAACGTGGTCACGAGCCGGTCACCGTCGATCGAGACGCCGCCGCCTGCGTGATCGAAGTGCAGATGCGACAGGATCACGACGTCGATCTCTTCCGGTTTGATTCCCTGCGCGGCGAGGCTGGTGACGATCGGATTGCCCGACTCGGCACCCAGGATGGCCCGCTCCTTGTCCTGAAGTTTGGGGCCATAGCCCGTGTCGATCAGGATCTTTTGGCGACCCGTCTGGACCAGTACGCAGTTGGTCGCCTGGGGAATGCAATTTTGAGCGTCGACCTCGATCAGCTTCGACCAGAGAACCTTGGGGACGACGCCGAACATCGTCCCGCCGTCGGATCGAAATCGTCCGCCGGAGACCGTGGTGACGGTAAACTGTCCCAGTTTCATGGTGATGCTATCTTCAGTGGAGGAGGCACTTCGAGCGAGTGCTGGCTCAGGCGGTCTCGGCCTGCTTGAGGCCGAGTTCCTCGACCATGATCTCGCGCATGCGAAACTTCTGGAGTTTCCCGGTGACCGTTTGGGGAAACTCCTTCACCAGGCGAACGTACCGCGGCACCTTATAGTGCGCCAACGACTTTTTGCAGAAGGCGCGGAGATCCTCCTCCGTGATTTGTTGCCCGTCGCGAACTTTCACCCAAGCGGCCACATTCTCGACGAATTTGGGATCGGGCACGCCGAAGACCGCGACATTCTCGACGGACGGATGCGTATAAAGAAACTCTTCGATTTCGCGCGGATAGATGTTCTCGCCCCCGCGGCAAATCATGTCCTTGATCCGACCGGTGATGCGATAGCAGCCGTTGGAGAGTCGCACGGCGAGATCGCCCGAATGCAGCCAGTGCTCCGGATCGATGGCGGCGGCCGTCGCCTCGGGCATTTTGTAGTAGCCGAGCATCACTCCGTGGCCGCGGGCGCACAGCTCTCCCTGCTCGTTGTCGCCCAACGTCTTGCCGTCCGGTCCGATCAGTTTGACTTCCCAGCCGGGCAGGGTGCGTCCCACCGTTTGCACCCGCAGCTCGAGCGAATCGTGAGTCCGCGTTTGTGTAATCACGGGCGACGTCTCGGTCAGCCCATAGGCGATCGTCATTTCTTTTACGCCCATCTGTTCCACGACGCGCTTCATCAGCTCAATCGGGCACGGGCTGCCGGCCATGATTCCCGTCCGCAGCGATTTCAGATCGCGGCCGGCGAAGCTCGGATGTTCCAACTGCGCGATGAACATCGTGGGCACGCCATAAATCGTCGTCGCCCGCTCGGATTCGATCGCATTCAGCGTGGCCTCGGGGTCGAAATGCTGCGCAGGGATGACCATTGCGGCTCCGCGAGCCAGGCAGCACAACACGCCGACAACGCAGCCGAAGCAGTGATAGAACGGCACCGGAATGCAGATTCGGTCCGACTCGGTGATCTGCTGGCAGTCTCCGATGTAATAGCCGTTCAACAGCAGGTTGCGGTGCGTGAGCATGGCCCCCTTGGGGAAGCCAGTCGTCCCCGAGGTGTACTGAATGTTGACAGGCTCGGTTGCCTTGGGCAGAGCCTCGCGATCCGCCAGCTCACGATCGGAAATCGCTTCGCCGGCCTGCAGGAAGGCCTCCCAGGACCACATTCCTGGCGCCGTTGCCGGCTTCATCGCCACAACGTGCTTCAGAAGCGGAAAGTCGGCGCTGTTAAGCTGCCCCGGTTTTGAGTGTGCTAGCTCAGGAACAGCCTGGTTCAACATGCCGAAATAATCGGACGTGCGGAACGAGTCGATCAAAAAGATCGCACCTGCATCGGATTGCTTAAGGACGTAGGCCAGCTCATGCGTGCGATAGGCGGGGTTAATCAGCACCATCACCGCGCCGATTCGCGCGGTCGCAAATTGCAGCAGCAACCAATTTGGCCAGTTCGTCGCCCAGACCGCGACGTGGTCCCCTTTACCGATACCCAGTGCCAAAAGGCCCTTGGCGACGCGGTCGACCTGTTTGTCGAACACGCGGTAAGAGACCCGCAAGGCCCGCCGCCGGCGCTCGTCGGCAGTTAAACTAGCCGGCAGCATTTGCTGGGACGCGTCCAGTTCCGGAAAAACGTACGCATCCAGCTCGGGATGTCGCTCGGCCGTACGGCGCAGCGCTGTGCCGATCGTCAAACCCTCGACCCACGGCGCTTCGTCGGCCGCCATTGGTCCCTCCTTCGCACCCCAGACCGACCGCTCGCGGTCGGCCTGAAACCGAACACTGAAATTTCGCCCAACTCGCGCGGCCCTAATAGTACATCGCTGAAACGAGTTGCGCAAAGTCCTTTCAGCCCGCTCCGCGGCTCCCACGCATCCCTTCCGCCTCCGAACCGCTCTTTGCCGTTATTCGCCTGCCGGCTAGGATTCTCGCCGTTTGCGCGTGGCTGCGAGCAATCGACACTAACGACCCTGCGGAGGCGTGCGGCTTTATGACGACATTGATGCCCGTGAAAACCGATGCGGGGCAAGCGGCGGCCGTTCGCCCTTCCTTGAAGAACTCGAGGGCCTACCAATATCGCATCCCGCTGACAGCCGTCGTGCTGCTCGGCTCCTGGGCGTGGGTGCTGATGACCCCTCCTGGGGTTGAGGAAAGCCAGCCGGTCGTCTGGTTCACGAATTCCGCGGCTTGGGCGGCGTTCGCGGTGGGCGCCCTCGTGCGGATTTGGGCCACGCTATGGATCGGCGGGCGCAAAAAGCACACGATCGTCGACGACGGGCCGTATCGGGTTTGTCGTAATCCGCTCTACCTAGGCACTTTCGCGATGGTGCTGGGAGTGGCCCTGTTTCTGAAAAGCGCCGTCTTCGCTCTTGCCGTGGCGTTCGTCTGGTTCCTCTACGCCTGGTATGTCGTTCCGGCTGAGGAGCGCTACATGCGCGGCCGTTTTGCCGCCGCGTACGACGATTATTGTCGCCGCGTGCCGCGCTGGCTGCCCCGCTGGAGTCTCTTGCGGCGAGACGAAATCCTTCGGCCGGTCGCCGATCGGGGAGCCGTTTCGCGAGAATTCTTGCGGATGATGTGGTGGATCCTGCTTCCGCTGCTGGCCGAGCTCACCTGTCACGTGCGGGGCACGGCCTGGTGGGAGTCGTTCACAGGGTGAGTCGGGCGTGAGGGCGCGTTCCGCGATACTCAATCTGCCTTCCCGGCCGCTCCTCAGCGAACCATCGAGACGACGGCGGCGTCTTGACAGCGTAGCGGAGGCGACGCAGACTGGACCACAGTCGCGGCTTCCGAGCGACAACGATTGCTCTTTCTGCTTCGTCGTTCCGCGATAAATGTGAGGCCCCACGTGCCTTCCGAGCGGACCTTGGCTTCCGTGCTGGTGGTCGACGACTCGGCGACCGATCGCAAGCTGGTGGGAGGCTTGCTGCAGCGGGCCGGCGGCCTGTCTGTTGAATACGCGATCGACGGCAAAGACGCGATCAATCGCTTCCAGGAATCGATTCCCGACCTGGTCGTGACCGATCTGATCATGCCCGAAATGGATGGGCTGGGCCTGGTCGCCGCGATCAAAAGCGAGTTCCCGCTGGTCCCCGTGGTCTTGATGACGGCTCGCGGCAACGAAGAGGTCGCGGTTGCCGCGCTCCGCGAGGGAGCGGCCGGATATGTCCCCAAACGGATTCTCGCTCACGACCTCGTGTCGACCGCCAAGCGTATTCTGGCAGCCTCGCGCGAAGATCGCTCGCTCTCGCGGCTCATGCACCGCATGGTCCAGAACCAGTCGTCGTTCGTCCTGCACAACGACCCGAGCCTGATTCCGCTGCTCTTGGGCTATCTGCAGCAAGCGATCCGTTGCGTGCGACTGGGAGACGAACTCGATCGCCTTCGGATTCGCCTGGCCGTGGAAGAGGCGCTGCTCAACGCCCTGTACCGCGGCAACCTCGAAGTTAGTTCGCGCCTGCAGCAATCGGATCCAGCCGCCTACCAGGAACTGGTGCAGACGCGAATGGCCGAGCCTCCATACTGCAACCGCGGCACGTTCGTGTCGTGGTCGATTTCACGCGACGGAATGGAGATCACGATTCGTGACGAGGGACCCGGCTTCGAGCCGCAGTCGGCCGATAATCGCGCAGAGAGCGTCGACTTCGACACGATCTTCGGTCGCGGCATGTTGATCATGCGGACCTTCATGGATGAAGCCCGCTACAGCGCATCGGGAAACGAAGTGACGCTCATCAAGCACGCCCCAGCCGTGGTCGAGGCGGCAGCAGATCAGTCCGATTCAGCGGACTGACGCCGACTGGTTTTGCCGCGGATCGGTTGATCCCGCTGGCGTAGTTGAGTCGGCCGGCCGGGCTCAGATTCTCGCTCTGTCGCTGGCAATCTTTTCCGTCTCGGCAGGATGCTGGGGCTCGATCCGCGCCCGCAAAGTTCACCCGATCGCTTCGCGTAAACATCTGCAGCTTAAAGTAGTTGCGGAGATTTAGTGTACAGCTTTGGGCTGTGGTTCGCGCGCTGAATATCGCCGCGCTAGACAGTAGCGCGCAAGTCGTGGTCATTTGACCACTTCCGAGCAGGACGCGTGAGACCGCCGCGGCTGTCGTATCGGGTCCAAAAAGCTGTCAAGCGGTCCTGCGATTCAGAAGCTGGCGATTCTCTATGACTTGCGGTGTACACCTTGCGGGTGTTTTTTGGGTGCCCTTAGCATGGATCCAGACAACCTCGCCAACAGGGACTGTTCCGGCCATGCGTCGCACCGCTCGCTCTCACCGCCGCCCGGCGTCTCAAAGGCTCGTGTTTCCCGCGCGCTCAAAGCGCACGTCGGGATGGCGCCCAGCGGCCGGATTTCGGCAGCGGCTGCCCGAAACCAGCTATTCGGAAGGCTTTGGAGCCCCGGAACTCTGGCATGAACCGGTGGGTGGAAGCGACATCAAATTCGTCGTGGAGCCAGCAGGCGAAGGCTATCTCCATCCCGTGACGACCGAAGAAGTCGCCGACCGAATTGCACAACTTCCAAAGCGATTCCGCACCAAGCTCGAGATCGTGCAATTCAGTCGGATGACGCGGAAACGAGCGCTCTTCCCCTGCTACGGCATGCAATGGGGCACGGCGGTTTACCTCTATCCGATCGAAGCCACGCTGGTCGAACATTACGTGCGTTCCCCTCGCCCGGAACAACTCATCGAGGCCCGGATGTACGGCGGACAGTGGCAGCCCGATGGGAGCGGCTGGAACCTGGTTTGGACCGCTGACTCGATTCGAGACTTTTATCTCAACAACGTCCTGATCCACGAAATCGGACACACCATCGACGACCGCAACGGCGGCTTCGTCGATCGTGAACGCTTCGCGAACTGGTTCGCGGTCGAATACGGCTATCGCGCCTCGCGCGGCCGCCGCTAAGAGCCGCGCACGAAGTAAGCGGTTCTTTTTCGCTTTGGTGGGTAAGAAAACCGCTTACTTCGTGCGCGGCTCTTTTCTAAGTCGGCAGCCCGTGGTCCTGCCGGATGCGGCGAACCTCCTGGACCACTTCGCCGATCAGTTCGCTATTGCGCTCGATGGCTTTGTACTCGAGAGCGTTGACGGCGAGGTTGATAACGATCGTGAGGAGCGCGAATGCGAAGTGGACGCTCGACGGCGTAAGTTCGTGTCCTCCCGGAAGCGTCCAATTTGCGCGATCGACGGCGATCGCTCCCAGGGGGATGTTTAAGATCAGCATCAGCAGACAGGCCGCCATCAGGGGGATCGTGCGATATTTCAGCCGTCGGTTTTCCTGGTTCCAGCGGGTGTCGAGCTTGTAGGCCAGTCGGGCTTCCTCCATCCAGCGACTGGTTCCCATGAAGTAGGTCAGCAGCACGGCGTGCACGAGCGTGGCGAAGATCAGGGCCGCGACCGAGATCAACAGGTGATAACTCATCAAGCGGCGGGTAGCCGCAGAGACGCTCCGCGGATCGCCGATCTCCATCCCGAGCACGAACGCCGCAATCAAGAGCACCGTGCCGAAGATCGCCAGGGTGAGAAAAACCCGCTTCATTCGCCTCTAATTCCGGGAAAACGCTCGATCGTTGTGCCGACCAGTTGCGTCGTGGTTCAATCGGATTCGCGACCGGCGAAGGGTGAAACCAAACCAATTCGGCAGCGACGCTGAATTCTAGGGAGTTGTGCCCAGCATGAAAATCACGCGGATCGACACCTTTCCCGTCAGCATTCCACTGAAGCCCCGGCGGCGGATGGTCTCTGCGCTGGGCGTGCATGAGGTTTCGCAGTACGTTCTCGTTCGGGTGTCGACCGACGCAGGGATTGAGGGAGCCGGCGAGGCGACCGTGTTGCCGCGTTGGAGCGGAGAGACCGTTTGGGGCGCCCAAGCCCTCATCGACCGCGTGCTGTCGCCCCGACTGATTGGCCTCGATCCCACCGATATCGACGGCGTGGCCGCTTTGATGGATGAGGCGGCCGAGGACAATTGGTTCGCCAAGTCAGCGCTCGAGATGGCCTGCTGGGACATTTGCGGCAAGGATTTCGGGAAACCGATCTATGAATTGCTTGGCGGACCGGTCCGATCGACGGCGGTGCGCTGCCGCTTTTCGATGGGTGCCTATGAGCCCGACACAGCGCGGCAACGAGCCCACGAATTGATCGCTGCCGGCTTCGACACGATCAAAGTGAAAGTCGGGACTGAAGTCGCCCGCGACATCGAGCGCGTACGGGCGGTGCGCGAGGCAATCGGACCGGCACCAGCTCTCGTGATCGATGCCAATTGCGGATATGACGCGAAGACGGCTATCGCAATGGCTCGGGAAATCGAGGACTGCAACGTCGCCCTGTTCGAGCAGCCGACATCACGCGGCGACTTCGAAGCGCTCGCGGAAGTCCGCCGGGCCATCCGGCCGCAGGTGATGGCCGACGATATCTGCTTCGATTTAGCCGACGCAGTTGAGTGCGTCCGCCATCGTGCGTGCGATGTCATCAGCGTCTACCCCGGAAAGAACGGCGGAATCGCCAAGTCAAAGCGGATCGTCGACTATGCCGGTCTGCACGGCGTCGCCTGCACAATCGGCTCGAACCTCGAGCTCGATATTGCCTCGGCGGCTATGTGCCACCTCGTCGTGGCCTGTCGCAATGTCAACGTGGAAAAATACCCTGGCGACATTATGGGTCCTGACTATCACGCCGTTTCGGTGGTCAAGGAACCGCTCGTGATCCGGGGACCTTTGATTTCGATCACCGACCGGCCAGGCCTGGGAATCGAAGTGGACTGGAAGGCGGTTGAGGCTCATCCCTGTAAGTGACGATACGACAGGCGGCTAACTGCGGCCTCTTAGCACGATTGCGGGCTGGTCAGATTGCGGGCTGGGCAGATTGGGGCCTCTCGTACTGTTGGGCCATCTCACAAGGTCGCGATTCTCCGGAAAACCCAGTGCCGGTTCTTGCGTTTTATGAGATTTTCAGGCACGCTAACTACAGGCAGCACCGGGCCTTTTGGCGATTTTCCGCAATTAAGGCTGGAACCGTGGGCGTAGGAATTGCGTCTAATCTCCAGCCACAAGCGCGCTTGGTGCCCGCTTTGCGCTGATGGTCTCTCATGAGCTCCACGAACCCAAACGACATTTTGTCGGCCTGTCACGACCGCGAGGCGACTGCGGACGAGCAGTCAGCCGCGAAGGCGCTGGTCGAAGGTTCGCCCGAAGCCAGCCGCGAAGTTAAAGACTACCAGCGACTGTCGCGGCTGATCCAAGAACTGCCCCGCTTGGCTGCGCCGAGCGAGTTCGCTGCCGCCGTGATGCAGCGCGCGGAACGCGAAAGCCTGATACCCCTCGATCCGGTGACGCCCCAGGCGTCCGCGGTGACCGTCTCGAAAAAGTCGCTCGCTCCGCGTCAACGTTGGTTACTGGCTGGCGTAGCCGCGGTTTCAGTGGCTGCAGTCTTGTTGATCGCGGTCAATATCTTTGGTCCATTCAAAACGCGGGCTCCTCGTGAAGAGATCGCTCGTCAGGAACGGAGCAGTCCGCTCGCCGATTCGGAAAACCGCAAAGTTTCGACTCTATCGCTCAGACCTTCTGCTCTCGAGCGCAAAGTGGCGACCGTCCAGCGAGAGAGTGCTAAAGCCGGTGCTTTTCCGCGGACACCCGAGGCGACGCCCGCCGCTTCAACTGCTCCTGCCCTGGTGACGTCTCCCATGCTCAAGGGCGCGCCGGCTGCGAGCGAGTCCGCAGGCAAGTCGCCCGAGTTGGCCCTCATGCTTCCGGCCAATCTCAAGACGGCCAAAATGGGCGACGTCGTGGAGGCGTTGCAGCAGGACGGCCAGCAAGTGGCCGTCGTCCGCCTGACGGTTGTCAATCAAGTCGAAGGGCTTGATGGAGTCCAAAGCCTGCTCGTGCGCAACACCAGTCGCACGCTTCAGAACGTTGATGAAATCAAGCAAATCCGCAAGCAGTTTACTCTGGATAAATCGGCTCACGTCTCAAAGGCGGCCGTCCCGACCGCCGCGGGCGATTTGATCTGCGTGTACGTCGAGGGCTCGCGAGACGAAATGCTTGGCGTCCTTCGGGACGTTCAGAACGAGAGCCAGATCCGGGCCGCCGAGCTGACCAACACGATCCCCTTCACGACACTCGAGGAATACGCGAGCCGCGCGGTTCCGTCCCAAAAGCAAAGCGCAGACCAGTCTGCCGTTGCGAATCAGCAGATCGCAAAGGGAGCCGTCGCTCAGACGCCAAAGGCCCCCGGCTCGCAGATGGCGGTCAGCCTGCCGGCGGCCACCGTCGATAAGATTTTGACAGCGGGCCAATCGACGACGAACGCCCGAGTGCAAAACTCGAAATCCGAGGCGGGCCAGGTCACCCAACAGCTTCCGTACGCGTTCGACGCGCCTGCCGAGAAATCGGACGTTGCAAATCGACAGGGGCGAAATGAGGGCCAAGCTGCGATGGCTCCGCGACGATCTGTCGCAGGGGGCGCTGGATCACGGGCAGTCGCCAAGCAGGCCGGTCGGTCGCAATCACGGGATTCGAACGAAATCGCCGCCTCGCAGAAGCCCTTCCAGATCTTTTTCGTGATCACCGACCAGCCGCAGGCCCAAACGACCCAGCAGCCATTGAATGCCGCCAAAGCGGTTGCCGCGCCCGCAAAACCTTCCGACGCTGGCCAATTGGCGCCAGCGGCAAAAGCACCGGCGAATTCTCCTCCGCCAAATCAGGCACCCTAAGTTCCGGTGGGCCCAGCCTGTCTTCCGCTGGCAACGTTGCGAGTTCGCTTAGCTCCCAGCGATCGGCTATGCTCCAAGAATCTGACCAACCGCAAATCACCGTAATTTTTCGTCGAATCATCCAATTGGGAGCCAAGACGGGCGGAACCATGCGCAGCTGCTTATTACTGGTCGGATGTGTTGGCCTGGTTCTTTGCGCCGGATGCAATTCCGGAAACCAGGCCTATCACGAGGTGCCCAAAGGGGCGCGCGTCAAAGATCAGCCTCACCAGCACGAGGAGGGCCCCCACGGCGGACATCTGGTGGAACTGGGCGAAGAAGAGTACCACGCCGAGGTCGTTCTCGATCCCAAGACGTCAAAAATCACGCTCTATGTGCTCGATTCGAGCGCAAAAAAGGCGGCTCCCATCGACGCCAAGGAGATCCAGCTGGAACTGACAATCGGCGGCCAACCCAAGTCGTTTTCTGCCAAGGCCGTTGCCGACAAGGGCGATCCCCCCAACAAGTCTTCGCGGTTCGAGGTGGCTGACAGTCCCGAGATCAAAGCCAACATCAAGGACGAGGAGGACTTGAAGGGCAGCGTGACGGCGACGATTGGGGCCAAAGCCTATTCGGGCAAAATTGTCCACGAGCATTAATCGGGCCAGCATGAATCGGGCCAGCATGAATCGGGCGAGCATTAATCGGGCCAGCATTGATCGAGATGGAATTGATTGAGACTGCGAGAATGCTCTTGCCGTCCATCGCCAAAACGGATATCAAGCCGCCTTCTCTTTCCCCTCCCAACTCCCCATCGGTTATTCCCAATCCTGAGCCGCCTGGATTTCCACTCGGTCGGCGGGGCCGCGCCCTGCTGAGCGTCGTGAGTCTGGGGCTGATTGCGGGCTTTTGTCTGGCCGCAACGCTCCAGCCGGATCCGCGCGGTTTTGGAACCCATCGTCAACTGGGCCTGCCTCCGTGCACCGTCCGCCTTCTGTTTGGAATTCCCTGTCCGAGTTGCGGCATGACCACCAGCTTCGCCCACCTGATGCGTGGACAGCTTGCGGAAGCCTTCCGCGCCAACGCGGCCGGTCTGCTGTTGGGACTGGTTTGCGCGGCGCTCGTTCCCTGGTGCTGGTTGAGTGCTTTTTACGCACGCACCTGCTGGATCCAGAGACCGGGCGTGGCAGCACTCGCGCTCTTAGGCAGCATCTCAGTCTTGGCCACCATTCAATGGTTCATTCGCCTAGTCGTCTGACGCTCAATCGCCCGCCTCTAGACTGTTTGTCACTCTCCACTCATTCAGGTTAAATCTCCCCAGTTTTCGAGTTTTCGTCCGCCCGAACGACTTCTACTCCCGTCTTCCTCCCGTCCCCAATTCGATCTTTTCGATTCCTGCGACTCAACAAGTCATTGGTAGACGACCGGAGGCTTCGCTCCGCGCGCCTGCCGCAATTCCAAAAGCGATAATGACTATGGCCCCAATCCCGACAAGCGAACGGTCGCCCGTCAGCGGAAGCCGGCTCTTTATCGCTTCCCGAGCGTGGCCCTGGCTGGCTGCGATGTTGCTCTCCCTGTCGGGCTGCTCGCTTGTCGTGATGACCGGGAAAATGCTGCTGGGCGACTTGAAGCAGAATTCTCAGTTTCACGACGCGACCCACGTCGACCTGGCCAAGGCCAATGCCAAGGTGCTCGTACTCTGCTCGGGCAACGAAACAATTCGATCCGACTATGCGGCCGTCGAGTTCGACATCCTGGAAGGGTTGATCCACCGACTGCGGTCCCATGAAATCACCAAGATTGTCAGCCCTAACGCTGTCGCCGGCTGGATCGATGAACACGGCGGGCGTTTCGACGATCTGCAGCCCATCGCCGAGCACTTCAAGGCCGAATATGTGATCCACATCGAGCTTTCCAAGTTCAACTGCCAGGAAGAGAACAGCCCAAACCTGCTGCGGGGCCAGGCCGAAGGCCGCGTGCACGCCTACAAGCTGGACGGCACGGGCGCCGAAAAGCGGCTCGTGGAAGTGATGAGTTCCGATTTCAACGCCAAGTACCCTCAAGGGAATCCGATCTCGATCGATAAGAAGTCGGCGAAGAACTTCCAGCAGGAATTTATCGACCGAGTGAGCCTGCAATTGTCGCTGATCTTCTATGACCACCCACGCTCCGAGGAGATGCAGTGATCCCCGGTCAGGACTCCACCCATCGTCGGCCTTCACAAGGCCCGTCAGGTCGATTCGTGTCGCTGCATCAATCAAGTGGGACCGCGCCGACGACCCGTTTGAACGAACCTTCGCGCAAACAGATCGGCCGCGCCCGATTGGCTTTGCTCGCCGTTGGACTTCTGTCGCTTTTGGGATCGGGGTGCAACGCCGTCGTCTTGGCTGGTCTGCTCTTGGCTGGCCCGCCGACGATCGAACCCGACTACGACAAAATGACGAAGAAGTCGCTTCGCGACAAAGACGTCAAAGTGGCAGTCGTCTGCTTTGCGCCCGACGAGGTCCGGCTCAACTTCATCGATGTCGACAAAGACATCGCCAAGTACTGCGCCCATCAACTCAACCAGCACAACATCCACGTCATCAACCCGGACAAGATTCAAGAGTGGCTCGACAAACACGAAGACTGGGATAAGCCGGAGGAGATCGGCGAGGCGACGAAGGCCACCCACGTCATCCTTGTTGACGTGCACAAGTACAACTTGTTCGAGGAGAACACTCACGAGCTGTACAAGGGCCGCGCGGAATTGCTGATCAGCGTTTTCGAGATGCAAAAGGACGGCAGCACGGAAAAGGTCTACACCAAGGAAGTCACTTGCCAGTATCCGCTCGAAACGCCTCGCGAGACCTCAGAGATCAGCTATGACCGCTTTCGCCGCGAATACCTCGGCCGCCTGAGCGAAGAAATCGGACGGCTGTTTTACTCGCACTCGAACGGCGACGACATGCGGGATGTGATTTAGCTCAATGGGGCGATTGATTCGTTCACGCCCAGTCCGGATTGCGCTGCTTTCACACCACATGTCGACGGAATCAGGGCGACCGTCTGATCGCAATCTTGCAGGTCAGACCGGCGCCCGCCCGACGTGAAACGGTCCCCACGATTGAGGCGGTCCGAGATAGGTCTTAATTTAGATCCAGTGGCCACCGGTCCCTCGCCGCCACGGTTTTACGTAAATCTCCGTCCGGGAGCCCGCTTCGAACATGCAGGCCGCAGAACAGCCGCTCGCGGCGCAACCCGAAGCGGGGGAGTCTCGCGGGATCAGTTTGACGGTTGTGCTGGTGCTGTTTCTTGCCGCGGCGGCGATCGTCAATCCGTTTCGTGAGATGCCCTACGACGATGACTGGGCGTTCTCCGAAACGGTCAAGCATTTTCTCGACACGGGTCAGTATCGTCTCAATGAATGGCTCGCCCCGAACATGCCGTTTCAAACGATGTGGGGCGCCCTGTTCTGCCTGCCGTTCGGGTATTCGTTTAGCGCCCTGCGGATCTCGACGATCGTGCTGTCGGTGATCGGTCTCGTGGCCTTTCGCGCCTTAGCGCTCGAGCACGGCTTGAGCCGAGGTGCGGCGAATCTTCTGACACTTTGCCTGGCTTCCTCGCCGCTGGTGTTCAAGCTCACGCTCACCTATCTCTCCGACGTGCCGTTCCTGGCGATGACGGTCGTGGCCGTTCTGTTGTACACACGGGCTTTGCGCAACGAGCGCTGGCTCGATTGGTTGGCCGCGTCGGTGGCTGCGTCGGCGACAATCTTCATTCGGCAGTTTGGTATAGCAATCCTCGGCGGATTGGCCCTGGTCTGGCTCTGGGACCGCCGACGATTTGCCCGACTGGGGCAATATGGGGTCGGTGCCCTGCTCCCGACGCTCTCCACGCTGTGGCAGCTGCAACAGGGATGGAATCAATCCAATTGGGCGCAGACGTTGCTTTTGCACCGGCAAAAGGCATTCTTCTGGGGCGGCAGCTTCCTCAAAGGTTTGCCCTGGCGAATCCCCGTGCTCGTCGAATACATCGCCTGGTTCCTGCTGCCCGTTGCTCTTGTCGCGGCTCTGGCTGTTTGGCGCTCGCTACGATCCACCTCCTCCGGCTTAAATTCTCAGACCGAAGCTGCCGCGACGAGCGACGGCCAGTTCCAGTCACGAGCCAGGCTCGTGACAGAGCTATTCGGCTGGCTGATTTTGCTCCTCGCAAGCGTCGCCTACGGAGCGCGGGTGCTCGGCGTCTCGTGGGTGATGCCCTACCTGCCGTGGTTTTTCGAGATCCTGAAGCTCTTGGGGCTGAAAGCAGAGCTGCCGGCTACGTTGCTGACGATCGCTGGCGGCGTGCTGTTCGCGCACTTCTTGGCCCGTCGCTATCTCGTCTCCGCCAATCGCCCGCGGCTCGAACAAGGCCTGTTGGACGCGACGACCTTCGTGTCGCTCCTCATGGCGCTCGTCTTCTTCGTGTTCGGCGACAAGGACGTGCTGATCTTCCTGCCGCTTGGCGCGATCGCGGTCGCTAAGCAGACGGAGCCGGTGCTTATGAAACACTGCCGAGCTGTCTTCGTGGCCTGTTTGCTGCTTTTAGCGGGGACGGCCGTCTGGACGCGCGAGGATCTTTGCCGCAATCAGGCCGTTTGGACGTTGGCCGCGCGGCTGGAGGCCGGCGGCGTGCCCAGCGAAAAAATATTCGCGGGCTGGGAATGGTATGGCTATCACCACTTCGAGGATTACGCTCGAATCGTTCCGCCGCTCGAGACGACAGAATTTGCAGATTTTTTCGGCCCTTGGATGGAACGTCAAAAGGCCGAGGCCGATTACCTCATCGTGCACGACCCGACGCCCCCCGTTGGTGAGCACTACAAAGTCGTCGATCAATTCCAGTATTTCAGTGTCTTCAGCCGCGGCATCGAGACCTTTTACGCGGTCGAGCGACCGGGGAGCGCGAGGCCGCAGCGGGGCCCGGCTGGCGGGCCAGCGAGGCTCAGCCGAACGTTGACGCTTGCGACGGACCGGTCAGGTCACGCAACTCATTAAAGCTCAACCGGGCCGGCTGGTGTGAACGCATTCCCGCGGGCCCGCGCAAATCGCGAGGTGACCTACAGGAGTTTCTCGACAAGTGCGACCAATTCGGCCATCCGGCTGCGGTAGGTATGTTCGCGCAGCGTGCGGGCCTGGCCGGCTCTTGCGATCTGGGCTCGTTCCTCTTCGTGCTCGAGCAAGTAACGGATCTTCTCCACGCATTCCTGCGGGGTCCGGTAGGCGACGACTTCAGCACCCGGCTCGAACATCTCGTGCAGGTTCTGCTTCCAGTCGGTTACCAGGAGCGTGCCGACTCCCGTCGTCTCGTAGAGTCGCATGTTGTTGGCATACGAGCCGGAGAGCTCGATGTGATAGTTGACTGAAATTCGCGAGCATGCCAGTACCCGATACATCTGGGTGCCCCAAGCCGGGCCGCAA